>NZ_JAQAHF010000012.1:0-171821 GCF_027871645.1 Agrobacterium sp. ST15.13.015 | reverse complement strand
TGCTCCTCTTTCGTGTCCGAGATCGTCGCCAAACGCTCGAATACGAGTAGAATCAACACCGTGCGCCATGTCCACCAAATTTAAACCGGACAGCAGTGGGACAGGCCCGAGCATCTGCGACGTCTCAATTTTGTTAGACGTGATTAGATCCTTGGGACAAGCCCAAGGATGACGTCGATTAGGGGTTCTGCTTTGTCATCATCCTCGACCGCGGCTTTGCCGCGGTTTTTTTTAGCCGTCGCTTGAATTGATATTCAACCATATGGTTGACTTTCCGAGTCGACAGCCTATATTCAACAACATGGTTGAATTATCTGCTTCACATCTCGACACTGTCTTTCATGCCCTCGGCGACGCCACGCGACGCACGATGCTACGCGATCTTTCCCTTGGTGAGAGAACGGTGAGCCAGTTGGCCCGGCCGTTCGACATATCGCTCGCCGCCGCCTCTAAACATATCAAGGCGCTGGAGAACGCGGGGCTTATCCGCCGCGAGGTGAGGGGGCGCATCCATGTCTGCCGCCTTGCGCCGGAACCGTTGGCAGAGGCGCATGAATGGCTCGATTTCTACCGACAGTTCTGGGGCAGCCGCCTCGATATTCTTGAGCAGATGCTCAGGGAGGATGATCAGGGAAAAATCCCTGCAGATGGAGGAAATGACAATGGCTGATATTGCAATGCCTGACGCCTATGGCCGTCTTGTCGAACCGACGACCCTTAAGATCGAACGGCTGCTGCCGGGGCCGATCGAGCGGGTATGGGCCTATCTCACACAAAGCGAGCTTCGCCGTCGCTGGCTGGCTTCCGGCGAAATGCGGCTTGCGCCCGATGCGCCGTTCGAACTGGTCTGGCGCAACGATGAGCTTTCCGATCCGCCGGGCCGGCGCCCGGAGGGCTTTTCCGAAGAAGACCGTATGGCTTCCCGCATCATTACCGTGGTCCCACCGCACCGTCTGGTCTTCAGTTGGGGCGAAGGTGGCGAGGTCTCTATCGAGCTTCAGGCTCTTGGCAAGGATGTGCTGCTGACGCTGGTTCATCGCCGGCTGGCCGACAGGAGGACGAGGCTTGACGTCAGCGCTGGCTGGCATGTGCATCTCGACATTCTCGCCGCCCGTCTTCAGGAGAAGGAGCCGGGGCCGTTCTGGGATACATGGCTGGGACTGAAAGAAGAATATGAGCGGCGCATACCGTAACGGGGCGGTGCTTTTCTGGACGCAACGGCGCGGTTTTCCGCGCCGTTTTTCAAGTGCCGCCTGCCGCCGCTGGCACAATTGCTTTGCTCACATTCCGATTCAATTGCCTGTTAGAGAGATTCCGGACAGTGTCTTAAAGCACTGTTATATCAAAGCATTTCCAGTGATGTCTTGCGCGTTGGCGGCGGGAAGACGGCATCCAGCGCCGCCCAGTCTTCCTCGGTTATTTCAAGATCGGTCGCGCCGCGATTTTCCTCGACACGGGAAACGCTGGCGGATTTCGGGATGGCGATGACGCCGTCCCTCTCCAGAAGAAAGGCGAGCGCCAGTTGCGCCGGTGTCGCCTGATAGGCCTTGGCGATGCGGATGAGTTCGTGGTTTTTCAAGATGCGGCCCTGCTCGATGGGGGAATAGGCCATCAGCGGCACGCCGCGCTCCTGGCACCAGGGCAGCAGCGAAAACTCCGGCCCACGCCGGGACAGATTGTAGAGCACCTGATTGGCCGCGCAGTTCTTGCCGCCTGGAACCGCGAAAAGCTCCTCCATTTCGTCGGTGTCGAAATTGGAGACCCCCCAGTCGCCGATCTTGCCGTCGCTCTTCAGCCTTTCGAAAGCCGCCACGGTTTCTGCAAGCGGGTGCTCACCGCGCCAGTGCAGCAGATAGAGGTCGATATGGTCGGTGCCGAGCCTTGCAAGGCTGCGCTCGCAGGCCTCCGTCGTGCCTCTTTCGCTGGCGTTCCAGGGGTAGACCTTGCTGACCAGAAACACGTCCTGTCGACGGCCGGCGATGGCCGCGCCGACCACCTCTTCCGATCTGCCATCCGCATACATTTCCGCCGTGTCGATCAGCGTCATGCCGAGATCGATCGCCTTGCGGATGCTTTCGACCTCCTGCGGCGCGGATGATCTCGTCTCCCCCATGTTCCAGGTACCGAGGCCAAGGGCCGGAACCTCTTTTCCGGAGGGCAGGGTGACGGAAGGAATATCGTCATACATGGGTTCGCTCCAGCGGTTGATGATCGGACAATAGAACTTTGTTCCGACTTCTCAAAGCCGGCATGGAGAGGATCGATCCATCAAAAAAATTGACCTCGGCCATCGATGCGGCGGGGTGGCCTGATGTTGGTCCGACGGATAGGATTTCGGCTCAAGGAGAAATCATGACTGTCGAAACCCTTGTTGCGCTGGTGCTGTTTGCCTTCACCACATCCATCACGCCCGGCCCGAACAATATGATGCTTTTTGCCTCGGGCGTGAATTTCGGTTTCCGCCGCACCATCCCGCATATGCTGGGCATCGGGGCGGGCTTCCTGTCGCTGCTGATCGGGGTCGGCTTCGGTCTCGGCGCGTTGCTGCATGCGGTGCCCGTGCTTTACACCGGGCTGAAATTCGCAGGCGGGCTCTATCTCGTCTGGATTGCGTGGAAGATCGGCACCTCCCGCAGCCTGAGTGAGGGTTCGGCAACATCGGAGCCGATGAGTTTCCTTGCCGCGGCCGCTTTTCAGTGGGTCAATCCCAAGGCGTGGGTGATGGCGGTGACGGCGATGGCGACCTATACGGATGAGCGGCAATATTTCCTCACGGTGCTTCTCGTCGGCGTGGCCTTCACCGCGGTCAATCTTCCCAGCGTTTCCACCTGGGCGGGTTTCGGCTCGGCATTGCGTGAATGGCTGGCGGTGCCGGTCCGGCTCAAATGGTTCAATATCACCATGGCCGTGCTTCTCGTCATCAGCCTCTGGCCGATGCTGAAATAACGGTCTTCAAGTCGGGAACTGCCGGTAACATTCCTCGGCGATTGCCTGCACCTCGTCGCGCGTCAGCTCGGCGGACACGGCGTAACCCAGTTCATTGTCGATCCAGTAGAAGGTCTCGATGCCGTCGGCGCTGGCCATGCGGAAGCTGGTGGTGCGGTTTTCCTCGTTGTGGCCGATCAGCACCGTCACCCGACGGCCTGTCTTGTCCTGATACATCAGCATCGCGCCCGGTTTACCGCTGACGGGGATAAGACGCCCGCCGACGAGGTCGTATCCGATCTTTGAGAGATCGGGGATGGTGAAGGGGTAACCGAGCCGCTTGCCGAGCCATGTGGCGAGATGCTGCTGTTCTCCCGCGCCGACTTCGACGGGATGGCGCACCTCGCTAGCATAGATGAGATAGGCGGATTTCGCCTGCGCCGGAATATCCGTGGTCAGCGACGCCAGGGTCACGTCCTGCGGCGTGGAAAAAGACGGCGGCAGAAGCCTGCCCGCCGCAGCACCCGCCACGAATATCAAAAGGGCGGCCGCTGTTTGCAGGAGAACCGGTTTTGCCCGCCATGCGCGGTCCCTCTTTTGCGGGGTGAGCATCGATGCGTCATGCGGATGCGCGGCGGCATAGGAGGCGAAGGCATTGCGCAGAATATCGGCCTGTTTTCTCCATTCCTCCACACGGGCCTGCTCTTCCGGCCTTTCCGCCAGCCAGGCCTCGACAGCCGCGCGGTCATCGTCGGAAAGAAGTCCGTCGACATAGGCGTGCAAATCGTCTTCGGTTATGGCCTCTAGCCGTGTCATCTTGGTCTCCGCAGGGGAATGATATTATCCGCCGCCAGATGCTGGCGAAGGGTTTCGCGGGCGCGGGACAATCTGGACATGACGGTGCCGAGCGGGATCGACAATGTCTCTGCCGCCTCCTGATAGCTGTAGCCTTCCACCGTCACCAGCATCAGCACGGCGCGCATGTCCGGCGAAAGAAGGGCGAGTGCGCCATGCAGCCGGTCGTTCTCCAGCGTGTCGGAGAGCGTCTCCGCGCCGGCGATGCTCTCATGGCCGTCCAGGCTCTCGGACGGGTGGCGTTTCTCGGCGCGGTGGCGGTTACGATAAAGATTCGTCATTATCGTGTAAGCCCATGATTTCAAACCCGTTCCGCGCCATTGCCTTTTATTGGCCAACGCCTTTTCCACGCAGTCCTGCAAGAGGTCTTCGCCATCGGCATCGGAACGGGAAAGGCTGCGGGAATAACGGCGCAGCATGGGCATCAGCGCCAGCATCTCCGTTTCGAAGCTGCCGGCTGCGGGGGAATGGTTCCCCCGCTTTTCATCCGTCATGCCATCAGGGTTTTGCGGCATCCCATACACCGTTCATACCGTCGCCGGTGGCGTCGCCTTTTTTCGTGTCCTTGACCCAGTAATAAAGCGGCATGCCATCCTTCGCCCATTGCATCTTGCCGTCCTTGCGCTTCACGAGGGAATAGGCGCCCTCGGCCTTGTCGCTGGCGGCTGCGAAAAACGGCGGCCAGTTCACCGCGCATTTGTCATAACAATTGGATACGCCCTTCTTGTCGTTCTTGAAAGTGTAGAGCGTCATGCCTTTTTCGCCCGCCAGCACATCGCCCTTGGCGGTCTTGACGGTTTCGACCATAGGGGCGGCATAGGCCGTTCCGGCAAAAGCCAGAACGAGGGCGGGAACGATAAAGCGGATCTTCATGGACATATCCTCCTTGGTTCGGGCGGCCTCTGCCGCCAGCACATCAAGAGACACCGCAACCCGATGGATTATTCCCTGCGGCAACGAATTTTCGCGATTTTTAAACTTATCCATTGAGCTAACTATTTCGATATGATAGTTAGCCTTATGGAAAACTATTCAGACGCGCTCGACGATATCTTCCAGTCTCTTGCCGATCCGACCCGCAGGGCGGTGATCCTGCGGCTGGGCGGCGGGGAGGCGAGTATCGGAATGCTGGCCGAACCCTTCGACATGGCCCTGCCATCCTTCATGAAACATATCCGCCAGCTGGAAGAGGCGGGGCTGATCGTGACGCGCAAGCAGGGGCGCGTCCGGTTCTGCTCGCTGGAGAAACAGAGGTTCTCCATGCTCGATGGCTGGTTGTCGCAACAACGCGCCATCTGGGAAGGCCGCACCGACCGGCTCGAACAATTCGTCATGGCGCAACAGGACAGGATGTCCAGCAAAGGTGAGAATGACCAATGACCGATACTTTCAATCCCGATCTCGACCTGAAGATTTCCCGCATCATCAGGGCGCCGCGCCGGCTCGTCTGGAATGCCTGGACGGACAAGGCCAGCCTCGAACAATGGTGGGTGCCGCATCCCGGCCAATGCCGTGTCGACCGCATGGAACTCTATCCCGGCGGCGCCTTCGAAACGCGCTATAGCGAGGACGGCACGGCTTTCGGTCCGCATGTCAAAGGATGTTTTCTGGCGGTAGATCATGAGCAGCGCCTGGTTTTCACCGATGCGCTGACGGCGGGTTTTCGCCCCTCCGCCCAGCCGTTCCTCACCGCCGTGATGACTTTTCGCGATCACCCCGACGGCATGGAATATGTGGCCTATGCCATGCACAACAATCTTGAGGATCGCGACAGGCACGCGGAGATGGGCTTCTTCGACGGTTGGAACACGGTTGCGGAGCAGCTGGCGCAGCTTGTCGAGCGGCAGGCCGTCAATTGAGCCGCATCAGCCGAACACGGGAATATCCGGCTTGTTGAGCATGAGCCAGATGATGCCGAGAACCGCGAAAAAGGCGGGAAAACCGCAGGCGAACCAGATGCGGTAAAGCCGGAACCATTGTGCCGGCAGGGCCTGTCCGGTGGCAGCGCAGTCGCGGGCGATATCGCGCAGCCTGATCTGTATCCACACCACCGGCAGCCAGAAAATGCCGGTGAAGACATAAAGGGCGAGCGAAAGCGCGATCCAGCCTTCGGTCAGCGGCCAGCCGATGATGCGCGCGAGAAGATATCCGGTGACAGGCTGGATTATCGCGGCGGTGGCGGTAAATACCGTGTCGGCGATGACGACAGTGCCTGCGACATGAGCGATCAGCGCCGGGCTGGCCGTCCGCCGTGCCATCACCATGAAAAAGGCAATGCCCGCGCCGGTGCCGAACAGCACCGTCGCGCCAATGACATGGGCAAGCCGCAGCAGTTCCTCAAGTGTCATCAGCGTTCATCCAAGGTGGCGAGGGCAACGAGCGTCAGGGCGATGGAAGGCAGAACCTTGACCAGAGGACCGAGTGGATCGAGCCAAAGGGTCGGTTCGAGCAGGCTGCCGCCGGCCAGATAAGCGGCGCTCACCAGCAGCATGCCGACAAGCGCCTTTCTGGCGAGCGGCCGCAACAGAACGGCGATGCCGAGGCCTATATCGATGAGGCAGGTGGCGAGTGTGAGGGCGATGGCCGACGTCTGCGGCATAAAGGGGAGGAAATGCGCCGCTGCTCCAGTGATATTCAGCAGCGGTATGAGGCCGGACAGCAGCCAGAATAAAGACAGGCAGAGAACGATCAGGGGTTTCAGCAGATATAATCTGGCAAACCACAGGTCCTGCACACCGGAAGGGTGGGCGGCCAGCGTCTGTTCCAGGGTCTTGAGTGAGGCCATCACCGGTCCTCCTTCATTCTCCGTCACGATGCCTTCCGACATGACCGTCATGGCGGTCGAACGCAGCGGCGACCGCCAGCCGAGTTTGCCTGTGGCATCCGCAACAAGGCCGACGGGGCGCATAAAGGCGGCGGGAAGATTTATGACCGGAGCACGGGGCAGGCCCAGCCATTGCCGGTGTCTGGCGACCACGTCCTGCAATGTCAGCGTTTCCTTCGCGGCGAGTTCGAGATCGCTGCCCGCCGGGATTTCGCCGTCGATCGCCGCGCATACCACGGTTGCCACATCCTCCACCGCGACCGTTCGGACGGCGATCTGTCCATTGACGAGGGGCACCACGAAGGGAAAGCCTGCAAGCGCACGCACAAGTGCCGTGCCGCCGTGCGCGTTTCGCCCAACCACCAGCGCGGGGCGCAGAATGACGTGAGGCAGACCGCTTGCGGCGAGCGCCTCATCGGCGCGGCGTTTGGTGGCGAGGAAGGGCAGGCGGGATGCGGCCCCCGCCGTGCGGGCCGATATCTGGATTATCCGTCTGCCGCCCGCCTGCGCCGCTGCTTCATAAAGCGCCAGCATCGCCTTTTCCTGCGTCGCGGCAAGGTCATCCGACAGGCCGTCCTGCAGCGCGCCCGCGCAATTGACAATGGCGTCATGGTCATGGACGAGCGATGACGAGTCTGTCGCGTGCGTCATCCTGGAAAGATCGGCTGAGATCCAGTTGGCGAAAGGCCATTTGTCGCGGGCGCGGGTGACTGAACGCGCCAGCCCCGTCACGGCATGCCCGCGGAGGTGCAGGCTTTTGAGAACCTCCGAACCGATGAAACCTGTTGCGCCGAGAATCAATATCTTCATACGAGGGATGATAGCGACCACGGCTTAAAAACCAGCCGTGTTTTATTGCCGCATTCTCACACGGCGATTCATCTTTCGTTCTTTTTCTGTTGCGCACCACGCTCGAATCCTGCGATGAGGGCGCATGTTATTTTCACCGCAACAGGACGAAGCGCTGAAGGCTGTTTCCCGCTGGCTGAAGGAAGGCCGGACGCCGGTTTTCCGGCTGTTCGGTTATGCCGGAACCGGCAAGACGACGCTTGCCAAGCATTTCGCGGAAAATGTCGATGGCGAGGTGTTGTTTGCGGCCTTCACCGGCAAGGCGGCGCAGGTGCTGCGCTCGCGCGGGGCGACCAATGCCCGCACCATCCATTCGCTGATCTATCGCCCGCGCGGCGAAGAAACGGTGGAAGACGAGGAAACCGGCAAAACTTCGATTGCGCCGATGTTCTCCATTAACCGCCAGAGCCCGCTCGCCAAGGCGGCGCTCATCATCATCGATGAATGTTCGATGGTGGATGAGCAGCTCGGCAAGGACCTGATGAGCTTCGGCACGCCCATTCTCGTGCTCGGCGATCCGGGGCAGTTGCCGCCGGTTTCGGGCGGCGGCTTCTTTACCGAGCAGGAGCCGGATTATCTGCTGTCGGAAATCCATCGCCAGGCCAAGGACAATCCCATCATCCATCTTGCCATGGATGTGCGGGAGGGCCGGGAGATCATGCGCGGCGATTACGGGACCGCGCAGGTGATCTCCAAATCCGAGGTGACGCAGTCGCTGGTTCTCGATGCCGATCAGGTGCTGGTCGGCACCAACCGCACCCGCCGCCGTTACAATCAGCGGCTTCGCGAGCTGAAGGGTTTTACCGCCGATTACCCGCAATCCGGCGACAAGCTGGTCTGCCTCCGGAACGATCCGGCCAAGGGGCTGCTCAACGGCTCGCTCTGGCAGGTGATGAGTTCTTCGCGCGAGACGGTGAAGCCCGGCATCAACCTGATGATCCGGCCTGAAGACGACGATATGGATCGTGGTGCTGCCAAGATCAAATTGCTGAAGGCGGCTTTCGAGGATGTGGAGACGGAAATTCCGTGGTCCACGCGTAAACGTTATGACGAATTCGATTTCGGCTATGCGCTGACCGTGCACAAGGCGCAGGGTTCGCAGTGGAACAACGTGGTTCTCTTCGACGAGAGCTATGCTTTCCGGGACTCGCGCGAGAGGTGGCTTTACACCGCCATTACCCGTGCGGCGGAGACGCTGACAATCGTTCGTTGATCGTGACTATGCACGGATGACGCCGAGCAGAACCGCCTTGGCGACCGCCTGAAAGCGGTTGCTGGCATTGAACTTGCCGATGATCTTCGCCTCGAGAACATTGAGATCGCTGCCGGAAAGACCAAGGGCGCGGGCGAGCCTCACCGGGGCGTAACCCTCCGCCATCAGTTCCAGACATTTTCGTTCTGTGTCGGTGAGGGCGATGTCCTTTGCAGGTGCCCGTTCCGCGCCATCCATGCCGTCCGCATCCGTGTCGGCGACCAGCAGTTCCTCGATCTGCTGGGCCTGGCGCTGAAGGGTGGAAAGCTCGGCTGTCAATTCCCGCTTCCGCTGCCGCAGCGCGGCGTGGAATATATCGTCCGCCTCGCTCTGCGAGAGCGAACGGACGAATTTTTCCATGATCTCGGTAATGGCGGCGACGGAAATGCCCACTTCGCGGCAGACGTTGATGACAGCCATGCGCTGGACGTTGCGGTGGGTATAGACCCGCATCTGGCCGATGCGCTTTGAGGTCAGCAGCGCCTTTTCTTCGTAAAAATGCAGCGTCCGGTGGGTCACCCCGAAGATATTGGCCATGTCGGCGATGGGTACGGGTTCCGCGGGCAGGGAGGAGGGCAGGCTTATATCGGGTAGAAAGCTGCTGATCCTTAGATTGGGTTTGTCCTCGTCGCCGTGACTTTCGAACGGCATACGGCCATCCTGCATTGTCTCCCCCTTCGCGCTCTTTGACAGTGTGCCTGCCTTTTTAAAGGTGTCCGTTGCTTGTTCCCCCAAGACGGACATGTTTTCCGATCAAGACCTCATACCAAACGCTACATCAGAACCGTAACGTGTATTGCCTGTTTTCGTTCCCGCAATAATAAAAAATTCGCCGGCCTTCTTGCGATTGGCCTCAACCTGCGTGAAACAGGATGTCAATTCCGAACCGGAGCCCCTATGCCATGCCCGCAAAACTTTCTGTCAATCTGAACGCAATTGCCATGTTACGCAACCGCCGCGATCTTCCATGGCCGGATGTCGCGCATTTCGGGCATATTGCACTGGCGGCGGGGGCAAGCGGGCTGACTGTACACCCGCGGCCGGATCAGCGCCATATCCGCTTTTCCGATCTGCCGGTGCTGCGCGCCCTGATCGACGACAGTTTCCCTGACACGGAATTCAACATCGAAGGCTATCCGACGGAGGATTTCCTCGTTCTTTGCGAGAAGACCCAACCGGAGCAGGTGACGCTGGTGCCCGACGATCCCTCGCAGGCAACCTCCGACCACGGCTGGGATTTCCGCAAACACGGCGTTTTCCTGAAAGACGTGGTGGGGCGCTTGAAGGCCGGCGGCATGCGCGTCTCGCTTTTTGCCGATGGCGATGGCGAACGCGAGCCGGTGGAACTGGCCGCCGAGACGGGTGCGGCGCGTATCGAACTTTACACCGGACCTTATGGCGGCTGTTTTGACGATCCGCAAAAGGGTGAGGCGCTTCTCGAAAAGCTCGGGCAGACGGCGGATCATGCCAGAGCGCTCGGGCTTGCCGTCAATGCCGGCCATGACCTCACTGTCGCAAACCTGCCCAAGCTGATGAAACGTATCCCTTATCTGGCCGAGGTTTCCATCGGCCACGGGCTGACGGCGGATGCGCTTGAATATGGCATGGCTGAAACAGTCCGGCGTTTTTGTCACGCCTGCGGTCAGGCTATTTCATAACCAAAGTCAATTTTTTCGCCTATGCTTTGGCTGCGCATGCTCCGTGCGCGAGCTTATGAAGGCAGAAGACATATGCAAGAACATCATGTTGTCGTCGTGGGTGGAGGCTTCGGCGGTTTGCAACTGGTACACGGGCTGGAGGGGGCCCCTGTCCGCATCACATTGATAGATCGTCGCAATCACCACCTGTTCCAGCCATTGCTTTATCAGGTTGCGACGACGGCTCTCGCGACATCCGAAATTGCCTGGCCGATCCGCCATCTCTACCGCGACCGCAAGGAGGTCACGACCCTGCTTGCGGAGGTAACCGGCGTGGACCGGGCGGCGCGGACCGTGCATTTAAGTTCGGGTCAGGTGATCGGCTTCGATACGCTGGTGCTGGCTACCGGCGCCCGCCACGCCTATTTCGGCCGCGACGAGTGGGAGCGCTCCGCCCCCGGTCTCAAGACGCTCGAAGATGCAACGACAATCCGCCGCCGCCTGCTTCTGGCTTTCGAGCGGGCCGAACTCGCCACCAGTGAAGAAGAACGGCAGGCGCTGCTGACCTTCGTTATCATCGGCGCAGGCCCGACGGGCGTGGAAATGGCGGGCATGATCGCCGAACTGGCCCATAAGGCGCTGCCGGCGGAATTCCGCAATGTGGATACCAGAAAGACCCGGGTATTGCTCGTCGAGGCTGGCCCTCGCGTTCTGCCGGTCTTCACGGAAGATCTTTCGGCCTATGCGAAGGAAGCCCTCGAAAAACTTGGTGTCGAGGTTCTGCTCGGTACGCCGGTGACGGCGTGCAGCGATGAGGGCGTGACGGTGGGCGAGACCTATTATCCCTGCCGCACCGTGGTCTGGGCCGCCGGCGTGCAGGCGTCGCCCGCCGCGAAATGGCTCAACGCCGCCGCCGACCGGGCAGGGCGGGCCATCGTCGGACCTCATCTCAATCTGGAAGACGATCCGAATATCTTCGTCATCGGCGATACGGCCGCCGTCAATCAGGAAAACGGCAAGCCGGTGCCGGGCATCGCGCCGGCGGCAAAGCAGCAGGGCGCCTATGTCGCGAAAGTCATCAAGGCGCGGCTGGCTGGCCAGCCGTCACCATCGCCGTTCCGCTACAGTCATCAGGGCAATCTGGCGACCATCGGCAAACGCGCGGCGGTGATCGATTTCGGCAGGTTCAAGCTCAAGGGCGTGCTGGCATGGTGGATATGGGGGCTTGCCCATATCTACTTCCTGATCGGAACGCGTTCGCGACTTGCCGTGGCGTGGAGCTGGCTGTGGATTTACCTGAGTGGCCAGCACAGCGCGCGGCTGATCACCCAGAAAGAGACGCTGAAGGACGAGGCGTGAGGCAAGCGACAAAGAAACGGCGGGAAGCATTGCTTCCCGCCGTTCCCTGTTTCGCCGTTTCCGGACGCATCAAGCGTCGAGCGACGCCATGTCGATGACGAAGCGGTAACGTACGTCGCTCTTCAGCACGCGCTCATAAGCCTCGTTGACGTCCTTGATGTCGATCTTTTCGATTTCGGACACGATGTCGTGCTTGCCGCAGAAATCCAGCATCTCCTGGGTTTCCTTGATAGAGCCGATCATAGAGCCAGCCAGAGAACGGCGGCCGGGGATGACCGAGAAGGCGTGCACGGGGATCGCATGTTCAGGCACACCGAGAAGCACCATGGTGCCGTTGACCTTCAGCAGGCCGAGATAGGCATTCCAGTCGATTTCCGCCGAAACGGTGCAGAGGATCAGGTCGAATGTGCCGGCGAGCTTTTCGAAGGTCGAGGCGTCGCTGGTGGCATAATATTCCTTCGCGCCAAGCTTAAGGCCGTCTTCCTTCTTGGAGAGTGTCTGCGAAAGCACGGTGATATCCGCGCCCATGGCTGAACCGATCTTCACGCCCATATGGCCAAGACCGCCCATGCCGACGATAGCCACCTTCTTGCCCGGGCCGGCATTCCAGTGCTGAAGCGGCGAATAAAGCGTGATACCAGCGCAGAGCAGGGGAGCGGAGGCGTCGAGCGGCAGGTTTTCCGGAATGGAGAGGACGTAATCTTCCCGCACGACGATATGGTCGGAATATCCGCCCTGCGTGGCGGTCTTGCCGTCGCGTTCGACGGAGTTATAGGTCTGCACGAGACCCGGCATGTACTGTTCATTGTCGAGATCGCGGGTGGCGCAGCCGACGCAGGAATCGACAAAGCAGCCGACGCCGACATGGTCTCCGACCTTGAACTTCGTGACCTTGGAACCGACGGCTTTCACGACGCCGGCGATCTCATGGCCCGGAACGATCGGGTAGACGGCGTTCTTCCATTCGTTGCGGACGGTATGAATGTCGGAATGGCAGATACCGGCATATTTGATATCGATGACGACGTCGTCATCGTTCGGCTCGCGGCGTTCGAAGGTGAACGGGGTAAGCGGCTTCGACGCATCTGTCGCAGCGTAACCTCTAGCAATAGCCATCTGAATATCCTTTCGGGAGTTGGGGACGACGGAATATGCGATGGAAGCGCGGGGCGGCGTTAGAGCGATCCTCCGAGCTTTTTGCACGATCCTGCAAAAATATGGTGGCGCACTCTTTGCGCGGGCCGCGCGGCTTTCTAGATAAAAGACATCCGACGCATCTCTTCCTTCAGTTACGGGATTTCCCCTATGTCCTTGCCGTTCAATGTCTATCAGGAGATCGCCTCCATTGCCGCGCGGCATGCTACCCAGGACGGCGAGGTGCAGACGGCAATCGACTCCCTCGGCATCAGCAGGCGCACGACGCCGAGCGCCCCATGCCACGGCAGCTATCGTCCTTGTCTCGCGATGGTTATCCAGGGCGCGAAATGCGTGCAACTGGGGACGGACACCATCAATTATGGGGCGGGGGATTATCTCCTGACCTCGCTTGATCTGCCGGTTGCATGGCGGGTGGTGGAGGCGAGCAGGGAGGTGCCGCATTTCTGCATTTCGCTTGCTATCGACAGCGAAAAGCTGCTCGATCTCATGCGGCGTGTACCTATCGATCCGCCTGCGGAGCCGGCGAATGCGCAGCGCGGCATCGTCGTCAATACGGCCACGCCGGAACTTCTTGATGCGGCTATCCGCCTGTTGCGCCTGCTCGACCGTCCGGCAGACATTGCCGCCATGGCGCCGCTGATCGAGCAGGAAATCCTCTATCGCATTCTGACCGGACCGGCGGGCGGGCAGCTTATGAACATCATCGCGGCCGGCAGCCATGGCAACCGCATCGCCCGCGCCATCGCCTGGCTGCGCGAGAATTTCGCACGCCAGCTGCGTATCGAGGATCTGGCCGATCATATCGGCATGAGCGTCTCGTCCTTCCACCATCATTTCAAGACGATCACGGCCATGACGCCGGTTCAGTACCAGAAGCAGCTGCGGTTGCATGAGGCGCGGCGGCTGATGCTGCTGGAGCGGCTGGATGCAGGCACCGCCGGCCACCGTGTCGGTTATCAGAGCCCGTCGCAGTTCAGTCGTGAATATAGCCGTTTCTACGGATTGTCGCCGTCACGGGATATCGACGCCTCGCGGGAGATCAGCGCGGCTGGGTAGATTGGTTCTTTGGGAAGGTTTTCCATTGCCTGAGGAGCGCGGCGTTACCCCCCTCTGCCCTGCCGGGCATCTCCCCCTCAAGGGGGGAGATCGATCTGCGGCAAGGTCTCGCCCATCTCGAAGCTTGGAATGAAGCGACAAAAGGGACCCTTGCCGATCTCCCCCCCTTGAGGGGGAGATGTCCGGCAGGACAGAGGGGGGTAAGGCTCCACGCACCTTCGGTCCGCTACCAACGCAAAACCTCCTAGAGGTTCACCTCAAGCTTGCCGTGATACTCCGCCGCACCGCGTCAATTCTCATCCTCCCCTGAAGAATCCGCTTGACCCCAACGCAGCCTCCGCTTAAATGGCGCTCGAACCGTACCGTACGGTACATTAATCGAGCCCCTGGAGTGGAAAAGACTTGGCTTCCGACCCGATCACAGCGCAGGAGTTTTCGCCGCGCCAGAACGCCGTTCTGGACCAGGCATTGCGTCTATTGGTCGAGGGCGGCGAGAAAGCGCTCACCACATCGGGGCTGGCGCGTGCCGCCAACTGTTCCAAGGAAAGCCTGTACAAGTGGTTCGGCGACCGGGACGGCCTGCTGGCGGCGATGATCACCTTTCAGCAGAGCAAGGTCCGCACCTTCGAAAAGGCAGGTGACCGCGTCTCCGCACCGCAGCTTGCCGATCACCTCGAGGTTTTCGCGCATGATCTGCTGGATGTGCTGGCGGGCGATGTGTCGCTGGCGCTCAACCGTCTGGCGATAGGGCAGGCGAGCCGCGACGGCTCGAAGCTCGGCGATCTGCTGCTGGAACGCGGCCGTCGCCAGATCGACCGCCGCGCCCGTGGGCTGATCGAGGCAGGTCGCCGTTCCGGCTATCTGCGTTTCGATGATGCCGAGGAGGCATATCGCAGTTTTTACGGCCTCATCGTTTCGGATCTGCATGTGCGCATGCTGCTGGGCGAGGCGCCGGACAAGGATTTTTCCGCCCGGGCGAAGAAGGCGGTGGTCGCCTTTCTGACCCTCTACGGCACGGAAAAGGTACATTCGGAACTCAGCGGCAAACCCGCCTGAGATTCCGGTTCAGACAACTGAGAGACAAGCATTAGGGAAGGACCATAAAATGCGCGTTTATTATGATCGTGATGCCGATCTCAATCTCATCAAGTCCAAGAATGTCGTCATCGTCGGTTACGGCTCCCAGGGCCGCGCCCATGCGCTGAACCTCAAGGATTCCGGCGCCAAGAACGTCGTCATCGCCCTGAAGGCCGGTTCGCCGACCGTCAAGAAGGCCGAAGCCGACGGCTTCAAGGTCATGACCGTTGCCGAAGCCGCCAAGTGGGGCGACCTGCTGATGATGGCGACGCCGGACGAGCTCCAGGCCGACATCTACAAGGCCGACATCGCCGGCAACATTCGTGATGGCGCAGCAATCGCTTTCGCACACGGCCTCAACGTTCACTTCGGCCTCATCGAGCCGAAGGCATCGCTCGACGTCGTCATGATCGCGCCGAAGGGCCCCGGCCACACGGTTCGCGGCGAATACCAGAAGGGCGGCGGCGTTCCCTGCCTCGTTGCCGTTCACCAGAACGCTTCGGGCAATGCGCTTGAACTCGCTCTTTCCTACGCCTGCGGCGTTGGCGGCGGCCGTTCGGGCATCATCGAAACCAACTTCAAGGAAGAGTGCGAAACCGACCTCTTCGGCGAACAGGTCGTTCTGTGCGGCGGTCTCGTTGAACTGATCCGCGCCGGTTTCGAAACGCTGGTCGAAGCCGGTTACGCACCGGAAATGGCCTATTTCGAGTGCCTGCACGAAGTGAAGCTGATCGTCGACCTGATCTATGAAGGCGGCATCGCCAACATGAACTACTCGATCTCCAACACGGCCGAGTGGGGCGAATACGTCACCGGCCCGCGCATCATCACCGCCGACACCAAGGCTGAAATGAAGCGCGTTCTGCACGACATCCAGACTGGCAAGTTCACCTCCGAGTGGATGCAGGAATGGAAGGCCGGCGGCGCACGCTTCAAGGGCATTCGTCGCAACAACGACGCCCACCAGATCGAAGAAGTCGGCGCCAAGCTGCGCGGCATGATGCCCTGGATCGGCAAGAACAAGCTGGTCGACAAGGCCGTCAACTAAGCTTTATTGTTTGGTGGAAGATATGAAGGCCGGGGCGAAAGCTCCGGCCTTTTTTGCGTGGTCCGTGCTCACACGATGGTATCGTCTTCCTCGATAACCACCGAAACAGGGAAGTGATCGGAGAACCCACCGAGATTGACGTTTTTGACCGCATCGCCCTTCGACAGGCCGAAGCGGATGGGCCCCTCATTCTTGCTGTGGCTGACCATGGCGGCAATGGCTTCGATTTTTGCCGTCTCTTCGCGCGCCTTGAAGCCGCTGCTACCGGTCAGAAGCGATCTGGAAACGAGGATCTGATCGAAGATATTGGCATCGCCGTTGAAATAGAGCGTGCCATAGATGGTTCTTGCCGTGCCGACGGAATCGACCGCCGGCTGGCGCAGGTAATTCCAGGTGAGATTGTAGAACATGGCCGATTGCGAGTTTTCGACATCGTCCCGCTCGCGGGTGGAATTGGCGTGGTAGCGCAGCGAGGCATCGGAAGGATCGTCATTGAAGTCGCCGAAGGCGATGACAGCGATGTCGTTTCCTTTTTCTTCCCTGATGCGCTGATGCCAATAGCCTAGCGTCTCACCGGCGGTCATGCGAAAACCGGCGCTTTCCACCGCGCCGCCAGAGCGCGACGGCCAGTGATTGGAGAGCGCGATAAGCTGGCGGCCGCCCTTGGTGATGAAGGTGCATTGGGTAATGTCGCGTGTGCCGGTGCGGCGCATCACGAAATGGCTGAAAATCTCGTTCTCGTTGATCAGCAGCTTTTTGCTGTCATAGATGAAGGCGGTATCGATGCCGCGCTGGTCCTTGCTGGAATCGGCATGCACGACCCGGTAGGAGCGCGCGGGCATGAGGTCGTTCAGATGTTCCGCCAGCGTCTCCAGAACGAAACGGTTCTCGACTTCGCAGACACCGAGCAGATCCGGTCCCGCGCCGCCGATCTGGCTTATGATCAGACCGAGCTGTTTGACCTTGGTTTTGAACAGGTCCTCGGTCCAGCCTTTCAGATCGTTCTTCAGCCGCTCGGCAATCCACGGCTCGCGCGCCGGATAACCCTCCGGCGCAAACAGGTTTTCGACATTCCAGAACGCCAGGACATATTGGGTCATGATCCGCACACCTCCGGTTGGTTTTTCAAGCCTAGTGGAAGTTTTTGCCATAACAACTTGAAATTGTCATGAAGGTGGGCGGCCGGCGCAATTTTCCCGTTTTTGGCCTTACTTCGCCGGCGGGATGACACCCTTCGTCAGAAGGAAGCAGCCATAAAACCGGGTTTCGCCCGTGGTGATGACGCAATAGGCTTTTTTTGCCTGTTCGTAGAAGGCGAAGCGCTCGATGCCATACATGGGCGCGGATTTTTCCTCCGCCGCGTCGATTTCCTTCTGCACTTCCACCTGTACGGGCTCCAGCTGATCCGGCGCGCCCATCACTTCCATGCGGCCGACGGAAGGCTGCAGCGGCGTGTCGAGCGGCAGGACGGACAGGATCGCCTTCATGGCGCGGGCTGCGGAGACGTTGTCGATATGCAGCACCTTGCCGACAGTCGTGTGGCGGGCAACCGAATCGGAGGGGAAGTTGGTGTCGGAGATCACCAGCGTATCGCCATGCCCCATGGCGCGCAGCGCGTGCAGGACATCGGCATTCAGCGCCGGGTCGATATTTTTCAGCATGTCGTCAAACTCCCATGATGCTTTCGCCGTGTTGCGGCGCGCGCGCAATCCAGCCGGAAAACCATGCCGCGTCAATCGCAAAGGTGTGATTGTGAAGCTTTGCGCAAGGGTGTATTTGGCTTTGTCCGCAAAATCGGGTCTTAAGGCAGGTCGGTTGCGGGCAAGGTGCGGGGAGGCAGAAATAATTCGAAAAACTGATAAGTCAGTATTGCTGACGTATCGACATTTCTGTAAAGATGCACGCATAAAAACGACACAAGAGGAAACGTACCCATGCTCAATTGGGAACAAATTTTCGCCACGCGCTCTTCGCGCATGAAAGCGTCTGAAATCCGTGAGTTGCTGAAGCTGCTCGAGCAGCCCGATATCATCTCCTTTGCCGGCGGTATTCCGGACCCGGCTCTTTTCCCCGCAGAGGAGTTCCAGCAGGCTTATGCGGAAATTTTTTCGGGTTCGCAGGTAAACTCGGCGCTGCAATATTCGGTGAGCGAAGGTTACAAGCCGCTGCGCGAATGGCTGGCGGGCGAAATGGCCGAGATCGGCATCGACTGCACTGCCGACAACGTCTTCATCGTTTCCGGTTCGCAGCAGGGTCTCGATTATCTCGGCAAGCTGTTCCTGTCGCCTAAGGATACGGCGCTGGTCACCTGGCCGACCTATCTCGGCGCGCTTTCCGCCTTCAACGCCTATGAGCCGAATTACGACCAGCTGAACCCCGGCGGCAACCGTACGCCCGAGGCTTACCGCGAAACCGCCGCCAAGCTCGGTGGCGCGGTGAAGTTCGCTTATCTCTCGGCCGACTTCTCCAACCCGACCGGCGAAACCGTCGATCTGGCCGGCCGCGAAAAGGTTCTGGCGCTGGCCGATGAGCTGGATATCGCCGTGATCGAAGACGCCGCCTATCAGTCGCTGCGTTACGATGGCGAGGCTGTTCCGCCGATCATGGCGCTCGACATCGCCCGCTCGGGCGGCATTGAGAACACCCGCACCATCTATTGCGGCAGCTTTTCGAAGACGCTCGCACCGGGCCTTCGCGTCGGTTACATCGTCGCTTCCGCACCGGTTATTCGCAAGCTGGTGCTGATGAAGCAGGCCGCCGACCTTCATTCCTCCACCATCAACCAGATCGCCATCGAACGTGTCGCCTCGCGCGGTTTCGACAAACAGGTTGCCAAGATTAAAGCCGCCTATAGCGCCCGCCGTGACGCGATGCTGGCCGCGCTCGACAAATATATGCCGAAGGGCACGCGCTGGACGAAGCCGGAAGGCGGGATGTTTATCTGGGTGACTCTGCCGGAAGGTATGGATGGCGCGGCGCTGCTGGCGAAATCCATCGCCACGGAAAAGGTCGCTTTCGTTCCCGGCCGCGCCTTCTTCGCGGATGGCTCCGGCACGAATACGCTGCGCATCAGCTTCTCCTGCGCCAATGAGGCGATGATCGAGGAAGGCATGAAGCGGCTTGGCCGGTTGATCGCGACGGCGCAGGCGGAAACGGGTGAGGCGCTGCCGGCGATTTGAGGGCGGCGGTTCTCGGCAGCGGTGGAGGCTGTGGCTTCACCCCCCTCTGTCCTGCCGGACATCTCCCCCTCAAGGGGGGAGATCGACTCGCGGCTAAGGTATCGCCTGTCGCAAAAGTTGAAAATGAAGTGCTGTCAGCGCCTCTTGCCGATCTCCCCCCTTGAGGGGGAGATGCCCGGCAGGGCAGAGGGGGGTAGCCCCAGCCTCTAAGAGAACTTGCGTTCTTCCGCCCCGTTGCTCTCAACGTTGGAGCGATCACACCCCAAAAATCCTGCCTGTCACATACATGTTATGCAATCATGTTTTAGCGGTCCCACCAAACAACAGGGACTGGACCCATGAAAACGCTGCTCTCCGCTTTCACCGCCATCGTATCGCTCGGCTTCATCGCCACCGCCGCCAATGCTGCCGATCTGGTGCTTTACACCAGCCAGCCCAACGAGGACGCGCAGGCGACCGTTGATGGTTTCAAGGCCGCCAATCCCGGTCTCGAGGTGGAATGGGTGCGTGACGGAACGCCGAAGATCATGGCCAAGCTGATGGCCGAGATCAGCGCCGGCAATCCGGTTGCCGACGTGCTGCTGATCGCCGACACCGTGACGCTGGAGCGCATGAAGCAGGCTGGCCAGCTTCTCGCCCACAAGTCCGCGGAAGCCAAGAACATCGATGCCTCGCTCTACGATGCGGACGGCTTCTATTACTCCACCAAGCTCATCACCACCGGCATCATGTATAACACTGCCGCCGCAATGAAGCCGACGAGCTGGAAGGATCTGGCCAAGGCGGAAGCCAAGGGTCTGGTCACCATGCCAAGCCCACTGACCTCGGGTGCGGCGCTGATCCATGCTCAGACGCTTGCCGCCGCAAACGGCCTCGGCTGGGATTATTACAAGCAGCTGAAGGCCAATGAAGCCATTGCCGGCGGCGGCAACGGTGCGGTTCTGAAGTCTGTCGCGTCGGGCGAAAAGGCCTATGGCGTGGTCGTCGATTACATGCCGATCCGCGAAAAGGCCAAGGGCGCGCCGGTCGAGTTCGTTTTCCCGGAAGAGGGTGTTTCGGCCGTCACCGAGCCGGTCGCGATCATCAAGGGCACCAAGCACGAGGAAGCCGCCAAGAAGTTCGTCGATTACGTGCTGTCCGAAAAGGGCCAGCAGGGCTTCGTCAAGCTCGGTTACATCCCGGTTCGTGCTGATGCCGGCATGCCGGAAGGTTTCCCGGCTCGCGACAAGATCAAGGTTCTGCCGCTCAACGCTGCCGATGCGCTGAAGAATTCCGAGCAGGACCTGAAGACTTTCTCCGATATTTTCGGCTCCAAGGGCTGATATAGCGGAATGACCCGTTCCAATGCCTATGGAAGCAGCCAGCCGCGCTGGCTGTTTCCTTTTGTGGTCAGCGTTGTTTTTGCGCTCAGCGCCCTGCCGCTCGGGCGGCTCGCCTATACCGGCGTCATCTCGTCACTTAACGGTGACATATGGCGACTTCTCGCCGATCCGGCCCTTTGGGATGCGGCGCTGAACACGCTCTCCACCTCGTTTTTCGGCATGCTGATTTCGCTCGGCATCGGCGGTGCCTTCGCGCTTTCGCTGACGCTTTGCGATATTCGCGGCAAGTCGATCCTAAGCTTCCTGTTCATGCTGCCGATGATGATACCGCCGCAGGTGACGGCGCTGTCGTGGATCGGCATGACTGGTCCTTCGAGCACGCTGTTGAAGGCTATTGGCCTTGCGCCGCCGATGGGATCGCCGCAGCCGCTTTATTCGATAGCGGGTATCGCGCTGCTGCTCGGTGTGCAGCACGCGCCGCTCGTCTATCTGTCGCTGCGGGCCGGTCTGCTCGCTTTGCCGCAGGACGGCATCGAGGCTGCGAAGCTGTCCGGTGCTTCGCCGCGCCGGGTGCTGTTCGATATCATCCTGCCGCTGTCGACGCCGGGATTGATCGCCGGGGCGGCAATTTCCTTCGTCTCCAGTGTGGGCAATTTCGGCATTCCGGCGATCCTCGGCATCCCCGCCTCGATCTTTACCCTGCCGACGCTGATCTACAGCCGTTTTGCCAGTTTCGGCACCAGCACATTCGGCGATATTGCCATCCTCTCCACCATGATCGCAATCATCTCCGTCGCCGGGCTTGCGCTTCAGGAACGGGCGATGAAGGGCAGGGACTATCGCATCATCGGTCTTTCCGGCAAGGCGGCGACATTCCGGCTTGGGCTGTGGCGGGTGCCGGCGGAGCTTGCCCTGTGGCTCGTGCTGTTCTTCATGCTGGTGGCGCCGCTGACGGCACTGGTGGCAAGCTCGCTTGCGCCTGCCTATGGCGTGCCGCTCAGCCTCAAGACAGCGACGCTGCATGCCTATGAGGAATTGCTTTACCGCCAGAGCGTGACGCGTACCGCCTTCCGCAACTCGTTGTTTCTGGCGACCGCCACCTCGCTTTGCTTGCTGGCGGTGACGGTGCTGACGGCCTATTTTCTGGTGCGCGGCAAGAGCCGTTTCATGTTCCTCCTGTCGGCGCTGGTGGATATTCCCTATGCGTTGCCGGGGGTGGTGATTTCCGTCTCCTTCGTGCTGCTTTTCGCGGCCCCCATCCCGCTTGTCGGCATCACGCTTTACGGCACGATCTGGATCATTCTGCTCGCCTATTTCTCCTCCTTCTTCGCCGTCAGCCTGAAACCCATGGTCAGCGCCTTCCTGCAATTCGATCCGTCGCTGGAAGAGGCAGCAAGGCTCTCCGGCGCCGGTTTCTGGCGGCGGCTAAAGGATATCATCCTGCCGCTGGTCGGGCCTGCGGCGGGGGCATCGGTTATCCTCGTTTTCCTCATCGCCTGCAACGAGTTGACGGTCTCGGCGCTGTTGTGGTCGGCCGGCACCCAGACGCTGGGCGTGCTCATCTACAATCTCGATGACAGCGGCAGCTTCGATCTTGCCTCGGCACTTTCGGTGCTGGTCGTCATCATGGTGATTTTCCTCATGGCTCTGCTGGAAATTCTGGGGCGCTATCTGCCGAAAGGAGTGGTCCCTTGGCGAAACTGATCCTCAACCGCCTGTCGAAAAGTTTCGGTGCCGGTTCGAAACCAGCCGTGGACGATGTGTCGCTGACGGTGCGTGACGGCGGTTTTCTCGCTCTTCTCGGGCCTTCCGGCTGCGGCAAGACGACGGTGCTTCGCATGATCGCCGGTTTCGAACAGCCGACCGACGGTTCCATCCTGCTCGGCGAGCGGGTGCTGGCCGATGCCGGCAGCATGGTGCCGCCGGAGCGGCGCAACATGGCGATGGTGTTCCAGTCCTATGCGCTGTGGCCGCATATGTCGGTTGCCGACAATGCCGGTTATCCCTTGAAGGTGCGCGGTATTTCCGGCGAGAAATATCGTGAGAAGGTGCGCCAGGCGCTGGCCGCCGTCCGCCTCGAGAGCTTCGCCGATCGCCGTCCCGCCGAATTGTCCGGTGGCCAGCGGCAGCGCGTGGCGCTCGCGCGCTGCCTCGTTACCGAGCCTGACGTGGTGCTGCTCGATGAGCCGCTCGCCAATCTCGACCGGCATCTCAGGCAGGAGATGGAGGAGACATTCCGCGAGTTCCACATCCGCTCCGGTGCGACGATGATCTATGTCACCCACGATCAGGCGGAAGCCATGGCGCTGGCAACCGATGTCGCCGTGATGTCGCAGGGCAGGCTGTTGCAGGTCGCGCCACCGGCGGAGCTTTATGCGCGGCCCGAAGGCAGGCTGGTCGGCTCGCTGGTGGGGCAGGGGGCGATCGTGACCTTGCCGGCGCCCGAAGGGACTTCGCGCGATCTCGACTGGTCGGTGCTTAGGGCAGCGATGGAGAGCGGCGGGCAATCCCCGCACGCGGATATTCTTGTGCGGCCACAGGATGTGGTGCGGGATGCAGAGGGCATCGCCTGCACCGTCACCTCGGTTCTCTACGAGGGCGAGCGTTATGCCCTGCGTCTCGACCTGCCGGATGGGCAGGCGCTCAGAGCCTATTCGCGCGAAGCGGTTGCAGTCGGAGACCGTCTGCCGGTGGTCATTCGCGCGGCGTGGCGGCTTTAGTGCGATAATTCTACTTCCCTCATCCCTGTGCTTGTCACAGGGATCCAGCCGACGCGCGTCTGCGCGGCGAAAAGAGTCCTTTCAGCCCAAGGACATGGGGTGACTGGCTTCCTGTGCCATGCACAGGAACAAGGGCGGGTGAAGGACGTTGCCCTGGCTACTGGCGAGGCGGAGCGACACCGGCTAAGCTTTCCCTGTAGCAATAGGATTGATTCATGTCGCTTCGGCTTGCCACCTTCAATATCGAAAATCTCCTCACCCGTTTCGATTTCACCGGCTTTCGCAACCAGACGCGGCGCGACAGGGCGATCCAGCTTTTCGATATTCGCGACGAGGCGACCTATCAGGCGCTGGAAAGCGCGCGGATGGTCTCTTCCACCGACGACACGCGCCAGCTTTCGGCACTCGCCATCGCCGATGCGGATGCCGATATTCTCTGCCTGCAGGAAGTGGACAACATGGCCGCGCTGCAGGCCTTCGAATATGGCTATCTCTATCGCATGGTCGGCAATGGCTACCTGCAGAAATATCTGGTCGAGGGCAATGACAGCCGCGGCATCGATGTCGCCGTCGTCATGCGCGAGGAGACGCGGGACGGCGACAGGATCGAGGTGGTCGACATCAAGAGCCATGCGGCGCTGACCTATCGCAATCTCGATCTCTTCAATCCCGCGCTTGCCGCCACAAACCAGATCGACGACAAGATTTTCAAACGGGATTGCCTGGAAATCGATCTGAGGATCGGCGGCAAGCCGCTGACGCTTTACGTCACGCATTTCAAATCCATGACCAATGCCCGCGACGCGGTTGACGCCCGCATCGCCACCATGCCGATCCGCGAGGCGGAGGCCATGGCCGTGCGCCGTATCATTGAAAACCGCTGGGGTGTGGGCAATACCCGCAACAAGAATTTCGCCATCTGCGGCGATCTGAATGATTATCAGGAGCGTGTCGCGATTTCCGGCGACAGGCGCAGCGGTTACAGCTTCGCGCCCGTCGAGGAGGAGCGCAGCGCGCTCGATATCCTCTCGGCCGATGGTTTCGTGGTCAATCCGATGATGCGCCGTGACGTCATGGATCGCTGGACGCTTTACCATTCACGCGGGCCGCAGGAGCAGCATCTGTGCCAGCTCGACTATATCTGGCTGTCCCCGCGTCTGGCGGAGACGAACGCCACGCATGTTCCCGAAATCATTCGCAATGGGCAACCTTTCCGGACGATATTCCCGCCGGGGCAGGAGGTCGAACGTTATCCCCGCACCGGCTGGGATCGTCCGAAGGCTTCCGATCATTGCCCCGTGGTCGTGACACTGGATTTGATCTAGTCGAAGCGAAGTCCGCCGCCGGTGATGTTCTTAGCCGTTCGCGACCTTTGGGAAATAGGTTGCCCAGACCCGGTTGCGGCCCGCACGCTTGGCTTCGTAAAGCCGGTCGTCGGCGATGGCGATCAACTCGTCCCAGCTGTTGATCGCACGCGCTTCCTGCCAGACCACGCCGAAACTTGCCGTCAGCGACAGGCCGCTTTGCTCATCGATGGTCTGGGCTTCGATCAGGCGGCGAAGGCGGTCGGCCGTGGCCGTCGCCGTGGCGTGGCTGACATCCTGCAGCACGACGACGAATTCCTCACCGCCGTATCGGGCAAGAATGTCGTTCTTGCGCAATGCGCTGCGCAACAGGCCAGCGGTCTTCTGAAGCGCGATGTCACCCATGGCATGGCCGTAACGGTCGTTGATCGATTTGAAATGGTCGATATCGACAATCATCACGCCGAGCGACTGACATTGCTCCTCGCCCGTCAATATGGAGCGAACCGCCTTTTCGAGTGCGCGGCGGTTGAAGACGCCCGTCAGTGCGTCGGTTTCGGAAAGGGTGCGCAGCTGCTCGGCCAGCGCACGCTGCTGGTTTTCCATTTCGCCCTTCTGGCGAAGCTGTTCGCGCAGGAAATCCAGTTCCTCGAACATCTTCTTCACTTCCGGCGCAACCCTGTCCTCATGACGGCCCTCGGAAAGATCACCGCCGGCGATGGCGGCGATCTGCGTCTGGACGGATTGCATGGGACGGAACAGCGCGGTTTTGTAAACCGATGTCAGCCGCAACAGCACCAGCACAGCGATGCCGGCGAGAAAGAGCGAGGTGCCGCCATAGATCAGGGCCTCCTGCTTTTTCTTTTCGATCCGCGCGCGCGTTTCGGACAGAATAAGGTCGCGCAGGGTGTCGGACGACCGCATGCCTGCAATATAGTTTCTGGAGAATTCAAGCGCGCTTGGCTGGGCGGATGGCACCGCCATCACGATCGTGTTCTGCGCGTAACGTAAAGCCTGACCGAAATATTGGGTTTCAAGATCGCGCAATGCGCCGTCCAGTCGCGGCGTCGAGAGATAGGCGGCGGTATAATTGGTCAGCGATGCTTTCAGCGACAGCAGGCTCTGCATCTCGGTATCGAACTTGGCGCGATAACCGAGCTTTTCCTGCCTGTTCGCCTTGAGACTCATGATGACATAGGAACCGAGGCGGCCGATGCGGTCGCGCATCACGCCCGCCGTACCCGTCATGGCGATGTCGATCGCCACGTCGGGCGTCACCTTGATGATGGCGCGTGCGGCCCTGCCGCGCAGCAGATTGACGCTGTCCGCCGCCTTGAACATCGATGCAATCGCATTGGACATCGCGCCGTGGTGACGCGCGTCAGGGGGGAGCGCGGCAACCTGATCCACCAGCTCTCGCGATTGCTCGAGCTTCTGGCGGGTATCAGCAAGCGACTTCGCCAGTTCAGGCTGTGTTCTGATATCGTTGGCGAAGGATTTCTCCAGCTCCGACAGCTTGTCGTCCGTTGCCTTGCGCGCGGCGGCAAGCCCTTCTGTCAGCCTTGCATCCGGCACGGATGCACCCATCAAATTATTGGCGGGGCCTCGCTCGGCCGACACCAGCCATGCGGACTGGAGAGCGGTTTCAAAGCGGCTGAGCTGCGCGGCATTGGTGCGATAGCGCAGATAATTATAGACGCTGGGCAGCGCGGCAAGGGTTGCCAGCAGGATGGAGCTTACGGCGATGATGATCGTGCCCGTCAGCTGGATTTTCTGTATGCTCGCGCGCATATGATGCGTTGTTCTCACTGGAATGGTTATGTTTCATCGCCATTCTAGTGGTGCTGCGTAAATACTTCGCTTATTTTCCGGGCCTTCTGCTACAATTGCGATCATGAGGACAGTCGGGCCGGCGACGGTGTGGAAAAGCGGTCTGTCGATGCCACGGCGTTAGTTTTTACTTTACACCAAGTCAGAATCTGATAGTTGGCAAGGCACTGGCTTGCCCTTGTAGCTCAGTTGGTAGAGCACCTGATTTGTAATCAGGGGGTCGCGGGTTCGAACCCTGCCGGGGGCACCAGTATTTCGCTTTAAAAACAATTATTTACGCGAAATTTCAAAAACATCCATTTTACAGCATACCGCGCGTTTTACATTTTGTTGCTAGCGCGTTCCCTTCTTGATGGCGTCAATGACCTCCTGTCCTGCCAGATAATGACGCCGAATAATCCCCTCTGCATCTTCTCTGGAATGTCCGGAAATCTCCGCGATCAGCTGGATTTTCTCCTCATGTGATCGGTCAAGGTGAGCATAGGCATATGTTATGGCTGTGCCGCGCAAGTCGTGGAACGTCACGCCCTTGATCTTCAGTCGCGCCATCTCTTTGCGCCAGGATGACTTGAAGCCGCTGGCCGTCCAGTTCTGGCCGAAAGAGTTCACCAGCACGCGCTGTCGGCCGCTGTCTTTGGCGTCCTGCAATATCGGCAGGATTGCAGGGGCGGCTGTGATGCGCACGCGCGCGCCTGTCTTCCCCTGCTTGATTGAAACACGCTCGCCGTCGAAAGCGACCATCGGCATGGAAAGAATATCCGCCTGCCGCTGCATGGTCCAAAGCGCGATGGATGCCACATTCCTGATGTGGGGTGAGGCTTTGGTCAGAACGGTATTGATCTGATCCATTGTCCACACGGAATCCCTTCGCGTGCCTTCGTGGAGATGCTCGACGCGCTCCAATGGATTGCGCAGGATCGTCTCGTTGTCTTTCGCCCAAGCGAATACACGCGCCAAAAGCCCCAGATGCATGTCAGCAGAACGTGGGGCATCATTCATGGTGTCTCGCCACTCCAGAAACACCTTTCGGCTTCCACGGGCCTCTATGGCCGAAATAGGAAATGTGTCGAATTTCACCTTGATGACGCCGAACATGCGTTCGTAGTCTTTGCGGGTAGACGGCGCGAGGGCCTTGTATTTTGCGGTTCCGCGGAAATCTTCAATCAGAGAACTGATCGTCCCCTGCACCGCAAACACCGGTCTATCTTTGGTCAACCGGATGTATTCGTGGGTAAAGGCCTTCGTGCCAGGCTTTGACATGATGCGCGGCGCACCTTTCCCGCGCCACGCATAATAGTAGGTCACCGTGCTGCCGTCGGCCAGTTTCGATTTGACCTCATGCACGCCCACCAGCTTCCCTTTCATTTTGCCATTCCCTCAAAGCCGCTTCGGCGGTGTTGTCTTCACGCTTTTTTGCCGCAAAGCTTTTTGGGGCGAACTCGATCTCACCCGATGGGTGCATGATTACCCGGACGTTGTGCATGGCTGCGGCCGATGCAGCATCCGCAATTTCGGACTTTGTGTAAGTGCGGGCTCTGCTCATGGGCCTTTGTCCACATTGTTTCCACAGGGCGGTCCCTCGCTCCTTTCAAGCGTCGCTCGGTTCTTCATGAGCGCATTGCGGCTTGTGACCATAGTGTAGCCGTCGCCGAACCGGACGAGGCAGCTATTCATGACCTTGGTGCGGATCAGGACATCGCAGGGCTGGCCTTTGCGGCCTTGTCGATCCCATCGGAAAATGTATGGCAGGTGCTGGGCCATCACCGCTCCTCCGATTGCAGGGCGCTAGCCTTTTTGACGGCGCGCTCGAAATCTCGTTTGATCGATCGCATGACGATGTCGTGCGTGGAGAGCTTGTGAAATCTAAGGGTCGGCTCCCACAGGTCGATAACGTTCATCACGCCACGGAACGCGCCTTCTGCGATCTGCGCACGGCGATGCATTGCTTGCAGCTTCGCCCTTACCTCCCTCTCGCGCTGATCTGCTTCGGAGACGGCGAGGATGGCAGCGTGAAGCTGATCTGTGGCGTTGGCGATATATGCTAGCGTGCCATGTTCGAGGATACGCTCCTTAGCCTCAGCCACCGTGTCAGGATCACACATATCCGGGGCATAGGTGACAGCCCAATCGCTTAAGGCCTGCAAGGCGACTTGGCACTTTTGCTCGATATCAGTCATGGCCGGCCTCCTGCCTGCATTTTGCGCACTGCTCGAAGTCAAGTTCACCGTGTTCGCAAGGCGTCGTCATCGAGCGCACAAAGCTCTCGCGCTGTTTGCGCCACATTTCCTCACGTTCAACCGGCGTCATTGCCTCAACGCGCTTCTTGGCGGCGTCAATCAACATCTGCTCTCTCGTTTGTAAATCGCTCATGCCTCAGCCCTCCTGCTTTGCGGGTGCTGCGGGGAGAGCACGCATAATCGCGTCAACAATTGGCTGCAATTCGTTAGAAGACCTATTAGCGTTTTCAACGCGGATCATGATGTCGTTCACCATCACCGGCTCGCCTTTACGCCATCCGTCCTGCTTTAAGCTGTAGATGAGAACAGAACTGCTATTTGACGCCACGTGCCAACCTTCCGCCACGTCCTGCACCTGTGCGGAGAGGGCGGGAGTGGCGGCGGCGTAGAGGTCACGATATTGTAACGTGACGCTGTCAGGGAAACGCTTCTTCATCGCCTCCCATCCCGCATAGTGCTCATCGTCAACCATGCGCCAACTGGTTTCCCCTTCCGGGCTTCCCGCGCGATACTGCCTTGCAACCGGCTCCGCAGCGGACAGGGCGGCTTCGAGGGCGGCACGGATTGCCGAATTGATCCAGCCGTCAAGCTGCCAGTCTTCTGCGCCCGTTTCCTTCGCATAAGCCTCGATGGCCCGCTTCAGCATCTCATCAGTTACCATGGTGTTCTCCTCCTGTGCTGGCTATGACTTCCGCTCCAGCAAGGGTCCGATAGCTGAACTCGTTTTGAGAGTTACTGCCGCCGCCGGTTAGAAGCGCTTCGATTTCGGGATGCTCAATATCGAACGTGCGATACGTGGTCTGCGGAGAACCGCCGACGTGTGCAGCCATAGCGGCGTCATCTATGCGGACAATGAGCCTGATCATGACTTCCCTCCTGTGCTGGCGAGGGCTGTGCGGGCGCGGCGGAAGTGCCCGATTTCTGTTACGACTTGGGCGTCATCGGGCCACGATTCCGATACGTCACCAGCTACCTCGGCCATTGGCTGAAGCACCGAACGCAGCCGCTTCACCTCGGCCTCTGCTGCCTCGGCGCGCAACAAGAGTTCGGAGCATGAGCGAACCCGTTCAGCTTCGGAACTGGACACCAGCGCTGTTATGCGCTTGTTCTCGCGCTGCAAGCTTTCGAGGGTGGAGACGAGTTCCGGCAGGGCGTTGACGGCCACAGCCATGAACCCGCCAAGTTTATCCTGCTTGTCGCCACAGCCGATGACGGTGAAGAACGTGCCGTCGTAATCGTCGTTGATTGGCGCGATAATCGAATTGGACTCATCGCAATCAGGCGTGAATTCCACTTTCAGCGAACCGACGCCTTCCAACGCCTTCTTGATCTCTTCCAATGCGGTCATGGCATATCCTCGCGATAGAACGTTACGGGCCGGTAGACGACGGCCTTTTTGGGCTTTTCGATCTTTGGAAAGCCGGGGGATTTAATCTTGCCAGCCGGCCGGATGACGCCAGACGCTTTGTCACGCTGCCGGTCGGATTTCCTGATTTGGCGGATGTCATTGCGTGTCTTGAATTTGTTGCAAGTCACGCAAATCGGTCGACAATTGTCTAGGGAGTTATCGCCTCCCAACTGGTCTGGAACATCATGATCAAAGATGACGCCAAGAGACAAATCGCTGTTGCAGCGCTGCCCTTCCTCGAAACCATACCGAGGTCCGGACGCTTCACATCGTTGGCCTGATCGCTCAAGCGCCAACCTCTTCGTGGCTCTGGTGAATTCAGTTCGTGCCATTGAGCCACCCCCAGTTTTCACCTCTGCGTATTTTAGGCGATCCCTCAAATGAGGTTGCTAAAGGGTCAGAACTTACCCCTGCGCAAATCCTGCTCCAAGGTTGCTAAGTCAAATCCGTAGCTGATCATCGTGTCGTTGTCCGGCTCCCCGGAGAACTCAGCGATATCGGCCAGCGGGACGATGTTCCCGTACCTCAACAGGGCCTTTGCCCGGAACCGATGGAACTTCATCCCCTTCGCCAGTTGATTGATGGCGTTGATACGACCGTTCAGGTTCTCGACCATGTTGTTCGTGACGCGATGCTCGAAATAGTTGAAAATCTCCTTGCCCCAGTTCCCCACCGCCGTCGTTTGTTTCTTGAAGAACGGGCGGATGTGATCGGGCATGGTCCGGGCCCAATAGTCGTACGCCTTCTCAGCCCCGCGGCGGGTCGGCTCTTCGTAGATCATGTAGAAACGCTCCTTCCACAAGTACGCGTCGTACAGGAACGGGTGCTCCTTCATGATCTCGTCCAGAACGTCCTGTGTCTCTGGCTTGGCCTTATCCCATCGGGCGAGGAACATCAGGTGCCTGTTCTTCAGCGCCTTGCGTTCCTCATTCTCCAACTTGGACTGATACCACTTCCTGGCCTCGTTCATGCCGTCGTTGGCCATCCTCACGACGTGGAACTTATCGATGATGTTCAGGGCTTTTGGGAACAACTCACGAGAGATGTTTCGGTAGCTCCGCCACATGTCATGAACGACGATTTCAACGGAGAACTTGTAGTGCTGTTCGAGCATGAAGTCTCTGACCTCGCTCTCCTTTCGGCTCGGCAGGATTTCCAGAATTTGGCCCGTCTCGATATTGGCGCAGATGAACCGCATCCCGCCCAGAATGTGGTTTTCGTCCATGCCGAGAATGCGCGGGAGATCGACCTGGTAGTCCTTCAGTTTTTCCGCAGCGTATTCGTCAAAGATGCGCTCGACGTAGGTATCATCCACGCCGTTCCTTGTGGCAGCATCCTTGAAGGTACGTTTGATCGAGGCCATTGCCAGTTCGTGCTTGAAGCGATGGGTGATGTACCAATTCTCATCGAGATCGGGCAGCGGCTCGAACATGATGCTGCCGCAGCTCAGGCACTTGAACTTCTGCTTGTGCACCATGAGGATAGTCGGCATTGGCTCGATGCGCCTATCGCGATAGCGGACCGCAGGACTGCCGTTGCGTTTGTAGACCCCAGCCAGACAGCAGACGGCCTCAGGGATTTCTGTCTCCGGATACGTTGCCACAGGGATTTGAAATTCCCTATGGCCGCGGTGCATCTCGACGGTTCCGTCGCCAAACGCCCGGAGGCCGTCGAGCCTCAACCAGTTGGGTTGGAATTCGCGCTCATTCGCCTTGCGTCTTCTTGGTCTTCTCACGTCGCTTTATCTCCCGCTCCACGGCGTGGCGCAGGAAGTCAGTCCGGTTTTCGTCCGGTTCTAAGACAGCATCGATGCGCTCGAACGTCCCATCAGGGAAACGAGCGGGCATCTGCTCGAAGTTTGTTTTCTTGCGTCCCACAGACGTCTTCATAGGAGATATCAGATTTAGAGTCAAAGGCCACCTTTTTAGATATCAGATATGGACTTTTATCAGATATCTACTAAAGTGCCAATCAGATATCTAATTGGAGGCGCGATTCTTGGCCAGGGCCTACTATAACGAGATAGACCCATATGCGGCGCAGTGGCTCCGCAACATCATAGCGGCTGGCCACATTGTGCCAGGAGACGTGGACGAAAGGAGCATAGTGGATGTCGACGCAGACGACCTCAAAGGTTATGAGCAGTGCCATTTCTTCGCCGGGATCGGCGGATGGAGCCTCGCTGCAAGAATGGCAGGATGGCCCGATGAAAGACCTCTTTGGACAGGTTCTTGCCCCTGCCAGCCGTGGTCCAGGGTTGGCCGCTCGGAGGGCTTCGATAGCGACAAGCACCTTTGGCCAAGCTGGTTCTCCCTCATCCAGCAAAGACGACCTGCTGTCATCATGGGAGAGCAGGTTGCGACAGCGGCTGGACGTGGCTGGTGGGACGAAGTGGCCAACGATCTGGAAACGTCAGGTTACGCCTGCAGGGCGGCAAATATCCGAGCTTTGTCTGTTGGGTCGCCACAAGAGAGACGGAGACTCTGGTTTGTTTCCCACGCCGCTGGCCAGCGAAAGAGGTTACCGGAAAGCGAAGTTCGCACAGGGCGGAACGTCGCTGAGCACAATTCTTGGTGGCATTCCGAACCCGCCGTGGGTCGCGTGGCTGATGGGGTTTCCGGAACTCTGGACGAACTTGGCCCCCTCGGGAACGCCATCGTCCCGCAAGTCGCCGCGGAACTGATTGCCGCATTCATCGACGTGACTCCATAGCCCGTTCGCCCGGTCCGCTCCGAGCTTTGATCCACTACTCGGACCGGGCGAACTACCACCTGAACAAGACGCTTAGCACCCTAAAGTGAGGGCATCGAACATGAACCCAACAGAGGACTTAGCAACTCAATATGAGGGAAGGCCGTATTTTATAAATTGCTGTTGTGCTTACGGAAAACTTCTCAGCCAATGACGCACCGGTATCGGTGCTATTCCGAATTTCTAATACCTGGTCAGCGTTGAGGCGTGATGTGTTGACCGCTGAGCCTCGGACGTGCCCGCCGCGCATTCTTTTCTTTGCTGCTGCGTCGTCCATGTTCTGCTGGTGTGTCCCTAGCCAGAGATGGTTCGGGTTCACGCAACCGGGGTTGTCGCAGCTGTGGCAAACAAACAGATTGCCATCGATATGACCGTTCGTGAGGGTGTACGAAAAACGAGATGCCAAGCGAGGCTTATTGCCGTTGTCGAACATTCCGTAGCCGCGCTCGTTCTTTCGTCCTTGCCACTCCCAGCAATCATCGATCCCTTTTTTGCAGACTCGATCCCAGAACCGCGTCGAGAGATTTGCCAAAGCTTTTTTCTTGCGATCAGCCCCTTTGCAAGCTGTGGAGCAAAACTGCGGCTTGGCGCTTCTCGACGCACATATCGCGTAACCCCGGTCAAACGGAATATGGCAGTTGTGGCAAATGACGTCGCGGGACCGCTGCAACGCTTCTAGCTTAGTCTTGCGGGTAAATTCAGAACGGGGCATTTGACTTCCTCGCAATGAATTTGGCCAGCCGCCTCCAGAATGGCAGACGGGCATTGATCTCTCTCTGGAGACGCTTCGTTGTCTCGTCTCGCTTGGCGATGTATGCCAGCGTAGACGGTCGAGCATGGGGATAACGCTTCAAATGATCGTGGATCGTGGTCATTTCCCCTCCAATGCTCTTTGATAGATGAGCGGGTTTGGGAGGGACACGCGAACCAGTTTGTGACCGTCGTGAAGCTCCAGCCGCTTCTCAAACTCGATGACGATTTTCTCTGGTGATGCTGAGACAATGCGGGTCATGCTGCTGCCCTCGCTTCGGAATCCGGTTCAGTCCAGACGACGCCGTTTTCAGCGCCGTACTGGTAAATTGTCTCGATAAGATCGGCCATCTGGCGCTTTGTAAGCTTTGAAGAACTGAACCCGACCGGGAACGGCTGGCCGTTAAGCCCCATCTCGAATTGAACCGAGTGGCCGCAAGCGTGCATGAACAGCGCTTTCCATACCTCTGGTGTCTGGCATCGGCCGTTCGGCTTGGCGCGGCTGACATCGGAAAGCATCGCCCAGAGCTTGGAATTTTGGTCCAGCGTACGCTTTGCCTCGGTGACCCTTACAACTGCGTCAGCCGGAGCAAGGTCGATGAGGCGCTTCGCAAACTCACGTTGCGATTTGCCATGGAGGATGACAGTTTGAGCCATGGCGCACCTCAAAATGGAATATCGTCGTCAAGGTCGCGGTCAAAGCTTCCTTGATGATGGTTGGTCTGCTGGCGCGAAGGTTCGCGGTTTCCCTGCCGCTGCTGATCCTGCCGTTCTTCCTGCTTCGGTGCATCCAGCAGGATCATCTTTGCGTCGAAACCCTGCATGACCAACTCCGTCGAATATCGATCGTTGCCGGATTGGTCCTGCCATTTGCGCGTCTGGATTTTGCCTTGGATGAGAACTCGGCTGCCCTTCTTGGTGTACTGCTCGATGACCTTGCAAAGACCCTCGACAAAACAGACGACGGAAACCCACTCCGTCTTTTCCTTGCGCTCACCAGAATTGCTATCGCGCCATGTCTCGGAAACTGCAACGCGCAGGTTGGCAATAGGCCTGCCGTCCTGAGTGCGGCGAATTTCCGCATCAGCGCCGAGACGGCCGGTGATTGTGATTTGGTTGAGATCAGACATTAGGCCGCTTCCTTCTTGCTGGATTTGGCCTCAATGGCCTTCTTGATTGCGAGGGCATCGCCGGGGTGCTTGGCCCAGAAAAGGCGCAGTGGCTCGCGGTTGGCGTCTGCCCACTTCCGCACTGTCTCGGCGCTTTCATCATTGATGAACTGAAGTGCGCGGTCGGCAAGCTGGCCAACTGGCACGTTTTCAAGCGCGTAATTGTCGCCCCAGGTGAGGGTGATTGAATCCTTGCCGCCAATGGCGCGCATCCGGCTTTCTTCCTTCTCGTGCTGCACGATTTCGGAAGCGGTGATGTCGATCACCTTGGCGCGGTCCATTTCGGCCTCGTCGTAAAGGCCGGTGAACTGTTCCGGCCAGCCAGCGCGCAACGCCTGCATTTCAGCGCACTTGGCAATCATGAGTCGTGGCATCCGGCACCAGTTGCCGGAATTGTCTAGAACCCTCTTGCCGGTCGGCTTCCGCTTTCCTGCATCCTGATCGTAGACCCACTCATCGGTAACGGGCGCCATCTCGTCCCAGAATGCCTGTCCAGCGACCTCGTACCATTCCCCCGACCGGGGATCCTGCTTCCAGAGGTATGTTGTCACTGCCACGACGCCCTGAGGATTGAGCGGAGAAATGAGATCCTTGTCAATGTCGTAAATTGGGGGCTTAGAAGCAGGCCGGTAATCGCCGCATCGCTGCGCAATAACACGTTGCCCGTCGCGGCTAACAATGATTGTCATTTTCCGCTTCTCGGCGCTCCCCTTGTTGAATACCATAGGAATTATCTGCCCGAGGAACGGATCAAGCCCCTTCGCGCTGGCGACCTCCATAAACAGTGAGAACTCGTCATCGTTGCAGTCCTTGGCAACGGTGCTTTTAACCAACGCGATTTGCCGCGGGGTCATCTGGAAGCGTGTGGCTACTTGAGACATGCGAACTCTCCATGATGGATGGTGACGGCAGCGGCACGAGCGGCAGCAGCCTGTTCTTTCGTTTTGAATTTTCCAAGGTCAATCCTTCGCCCGCCCGCATTGATGGACGCGCGCCATTTGCCAGACGTCTTTTCCCAATAGACGCCGCGAACCCCGCTCTTGTTCGAAGAACGAACGGTCTGGTTGGCCATGTTTTGGGCATGGCTGGCCTCTCGGAGGTTCAAAAAGGCGTTATCGCGCTTGATGAGGTTACGATGGTCCACCTCAACGTCTGGCATGACTCCCGTTTCATGGAATACAGCCAACCGGTGAGCCTGATATCGAACCCCATCGATCATTATACGGATGTACCCTGAGGAATTTGCTTTCGAAGGTATGCTGCCGACAGCATTTCGCGGCCCCTTACCAGTCAGCTTGCGAATGAAGACGCCGACGATCGGATCATACCAAAAGAGCTCCTTGAGTCTTGAAACCGTTAGCTTCGTCATTTTCGCCTCACGGTCAGGCTGAACGTCCCGTTATCCAGAGACGCGCCGGGGATGGATTTTGATTTGACGGCTTCGGCCAATGCCTTCTTGTCGAGCTTTGGCGCGGGGCGCTCTTGCTCAACCCAGAACGACGCCGGAATGTCGGCCTCATTGGTGATGACGAGCGAAGGCCCGGATTTGCGCAGCGTGATCGTTCCTGTTGGCAGGCGAAGCGAAAATTGCTCTGTTTCCAGCATGGCGCGCTCAATCAGGGCGCGGATGCGGTCGGCGCGGTCTTTCTGCTGCTTCTTTCGCGCCTCAAGGACTTTGAGCTTTTCATCGATGCCGACGATGAGGATTTCGCACTCGTCAATTTCAGCGAGGGCGGCGGCGATAGCTTCAAGAAGGCTGGTTTCGCCTTCGATGCTGTCGGCCACAAGCTGCTCGTCGTCAGCCGGCAAATCGGCTATAAGCTTCTTTGCGGCTTCCGTTTGGCGCATCAGGTTCCTATCGGCGGGCAACATGAAAGTTCTCCTGATCAATAAGCGCCATACGCTCGGCCTTCGGCATGCCGACGAACAGGAACGACGCTGAAATGATTGCGATGGTTAGAAGCCCGGTGATGAGGCGGTTCACGTCTCTGCGAAACTCTCTGGTAGACTGGTCGATCTGCTTTTCGCAATTTCGGAGCCGGATGATGATCTCGGTCGGATCATCCGCTTCTTGTGTGTTGGTGGTGGAGAAAGCGGAGGGCATCACGATCTCCCCTCGGCGCGGGCATGGTCGGAATACCGGGATTCCTTAAGCTTCTGGAGAGCGCCAATGCCCGCTTCAATCCACTGTCTCAAAGCCTTAGAAAGATTGTCATTTCGAAAATCGAGAGCGTCTTGAAAGTGCTCAATACCTTCCATCGGCTCGATGAGGGCGTTCAGAAAATTAAACTTGGCGATTAGTTCCTGAGCAACCGCGTCCTGAGTGTCCCATTTTGCGCCCATGGTCTCGCAGAAATCGGCCCAATCTTTAGCCATCAGATCGCATTGACGGACGCGCTCACGGCGATCCATTTCAACGTCAGACGCGAGACGGCTGATTGGATAATCGTTCGGCAGGCTACCAATACTTGGCCCTGCCAGAACCTTTACGGTAACGTCGATATCGTCACGAAGGCTATTGGCGGCAGCTTCGGTCGCGGACCAATCACGGCGGCTTATGGCTGCATGCAATTCATTGATAAGCTTGATGCTCATTTCCTGCCCCTTCATATCTCTGTTACTCTGACAAAGCCGGTGGGTTGGTTAGAAGTCGTCTCGGTCAGCGGCATCCATCTGCTCTCGCTCTGAAATGACCTGACGGTTATTGTCGTGGGCATCGACGCAGACGGCGCAGAGCATTACCCTTTCGCCAAGGTCGTCCCGATAGCTAAGGCGACGTCTCGAAACCTTCTGGCATCCGTCGCAAATCGCTTGGTATGTGTTGACGTCGTTTCTATCCCAGTCGAGTTCGTCATCGCCCCATGCTGCCCAGTCGCTCATCTTCCCTATCCCTTGTCTGAAGCCCTATGCGGGTCGGCTCAAAACGGCAGATCGTCGTTGGTGTCTCGTTCAATTTTCGGATCAGTGTCCGCAGCCCGCTGGAGCATTGCGTCTGAGATCGCAAAAGCTCTCTCGGCTATATGTTCAGGCTTGAAATCACTGTCGGCGTCAGCGGCAAGAATCCCCTGCATTGCTGCGATGGCCGTGCGAAATCGGATGCTCATTCCTTCCGCCTGCATGTATCCGCCGGCCAGGTAAGCTTCGATCGGATAAGCTGGGCCGCCGGTTGTCTTCGCGCGTTCTGTCATAGCCATCACTCCGCCGCTTCCAGACGACCGATGACGGCGCCGTGGGCGATGGGGTTGAAGCTGTTGCGCATCGCGTTGTAGGCGACTTGGACGGACAGGTTGTCGTCGGCTGCAAGTTCGCGGCGGTCGTCAGTGACGCGCTCGGCCCAAGTCCGAATATCGAACTCATCGGCAATGCTCTCACCGACACGGCGCACCATTTCGTAGCGGTCGACACCGACCACATCACAGCGCTCGGAAACCGTCTCGTCGATCAGCGACTGGATTTCATCGGCCGTGTAGAACTTGACCGGTGTCTCCAGCAGAACCGTGTCGCCGTCATTCCAGCGAACGGTGATGAGAAGCATTTCATCTTTTCCGATTGTGTAAGCTGGCTTTTCCATGATCACGCCCCCAAGTACTGCAAGACGGTGGCGCGATCTGCGTCGGTGACAGGAGTTGGCTGCCAGCGGTCTTTGTAATCGGCAGCACCACTCAGAACGATTTCGCGAATGCGGGCCATGAGCCTCACTGGCTCGTCAGCGAGACCTTCGGTGTATTTCGCCTGCATCAGGGCCTTGTTGGCCATTGCGTGGTGCATGTGGAGAAATGCGGTCATTTGCTCATCCTCAGTGGTTGAGATCGAATTGGAGATCAGGCGCAAAGGTCTTCGCCAGCGGCGTTGATGCAGCGAATTTTTACGCCCTGATTGCGCATGCGGTTTATGAGAGTGTTCAGATCAACGATCGAACCGACGTGCTGAAGAAGAGCCCATTCCTTGCCAGTGAAGTACTCAACCTTGAACATCGTCGTCATCTCCGGTTCTTGTGGTGGCAGCGAGATCGGCGGGTGTTGGTGCTTCTTCGTCGCTGCTGATGATTTAAGTTGGCACAAAGCCAACTCCGATGCAATAGGTGCGGATAAAAAAAGTTGGCGTCTAGACAACCTGGTTGGTTTCATGCCAAAAGAAAAGCGCCGGAGGGGTTGATCCTACCGGCGCTCGAATGCAGAACATTGATGAACATTGCCTAACACATCACAACAATTGATGGAATAGGCAAAAGCTGCTTCGAGGTGCTGAAAATCACAAAATCTTGGGTCTGCTCGGAGGTTCCCGCCAAGATTGAGTGTTCGGAGGCGCAAGGGCAGCGGTCTTTTGAAGTTTCACCCGCGTCACCGATCAACCCGGCATATGAAATGGACGCGGTATCGATGCCAGTCTCATCGAGCGGAATCGAACGGGGTTGATGGCCCGCCGGGGTAACGCGTTTGCAGCGCGCCGGGAAACTGAAGCAGCTTATACCGAGCGCCGAAAAAAGGGCGCTTGCTCGTATCGGGGATAAATCAGCCTGACCAGCTGGAGAAAAAGACTTCCCCCGGTGTTGGACCCTGTAGCGGCAGGGAAATCAAACCGAGCTTCAGGAGAGGTTGGTTCCACGGATGCTAGTGTCGGCAGGATCGGCGCAGGACTGGATGGTTGTGTTAGAGACCATCTAAATGACTAGGTTACGCCTACTCTAGCACGATACTCTTCCATCGCCTGTTCAAAAGCGTGTTGAACCGCTAATCCCATTGTGAATGGCCTCTCAGACTTGTAGCAAGCCATTTCCCCTAAAATAAAGGCCGCTTTATTCCTTGCGTCCTTTTCGCCGTCACCATTTTCAATCACGCTTGATAGGTAATCTATGTGATCGAAATGACTGCGAGTGCTTGGGAAGTTGAACTGATGAAGCTGAGCTTTATAAATTCTGACCAGCTTCCTCTTGATGAAAAGCGGATAACATATCCAGAACTTTATCAGTGACCATATACCCACAAGCGCCGGCAGAACCCAAAGAACGGCCAGAGCCATGAAGAACATGAAAAACTTATCTGGGCGCTGGTCTAAGTATGTGAGGATGGAGGCGATAGCCAAATCGAACATTGAAAATACGGCTATCGGCCACAGTTTGTTCATCATATCGCCTTGCGGAGTTTGAAGGTAGCGAACTCAATTATCTCCGCCCTAATCTCGGGCGGCGCATTCCTTAGCAGATCATCAATGCTTGGCCTGTCAGGGTCATGGAATAGAGCACCAGGTTCGATATCCAGTGCTTCAGCTAATGCAGCTTGAACATCCATTGTCATCCCGCGCTCGCTTCTTTCCCAGCGGCTAATCTGGTCTTTCCCTGTAGCCTTGCCGTCTTCACCAATAGGTAACCGATCAGCTAATTGTTGCTGCGTCAGGCCTTTCTTGACCCGCCATTCTTTTAAAAAATGCCTAAGAGGCTTTGAGGGACCGATTCTTGTAACCATGTCAGAATCGTAGTTGCTGAAAGGGCAACTGTAGACAGCCGCGTTGCCAACATTTTTTTCGTAAGCCCCTTGCCAACAGGTTGGCTATATGACAACTATATGGAATGGCAAACGAGCACGCACTCACCGTTTGGCGCAAAAGCCAAAACCTCACACAAGACGACCTCGCCGGGAAACTCGGCGTGTCACGATGGATGGTGAATAGGCTTGAGGTTGGGGAAAGGACCCCTTCTTTCGATCTGGCCATCAAGATTCAAGAGATTTCCAAGGATGCTGTGAAGCCGATTGATTTTGCAAAACGGGAGCCTGCGGAATGACCGACAAAGAGATTGTCAACACAATCAACATTGATCCACCGACAGGGCGGCAGATTGAAATCTACGATGTCTGTATTTGGCTCCTCAGGGTCTTGGACAGAAAGGGCAAGAGGCTTCCATTCGTGGCAAGCGTCTTCGATTTCTACCTGAAACGTGGCGCCTTGTCTGAAAAGCAGAGCGATGCCCTCCAGTCGATCTTCGACAGCACCGTAGAAATGTACGAACGTAACGCACTCGGATGCCAAGGCGTTGTCGCCACAGATGATGGGTCTGAAACGAAAGTCGTCAGCCTCTCCTCGGCACGTAAGAGGAAATAGCGCATGACATGGTCCACCAACATCACCGAAGCCCAGACAGGCGATTACGTGTGGTTGGCTCTGCCGTGTGGGAAGGTCGTCAAGTCTTGGTGGATAAAAATCAAGAGCTACGGCGGGTATTTCGCTGGTGTCGATCCACTGGAAAAGCCCATCGCTTGGCAACCATACGCCGCCCCCATTCATCCGTTCGAACTCGCAAAGCAAGAGGAGAGCGCATCGTGATCTTCGAGATCGTCAAAACCGGCCTCCTGTGCGCCGCTGGTCTTATCGCCACCGCTGGTGCGTTCCTCTTTTACGTCGCCTGCGTAATCAACAGAGAAGACCCGGATAGCGAGGAGTGGGATTGATGGAGTGCAATTTCACGGTTGGGCAGAAGGTCGTGTGCGTTGCGAAGTCGCCCCAACCAAAGGATATCCAGAATTTGATGAACCTTTGGGGGCAGCGTGGACCCTCGATTGGAGACATTCTTACTATCAGGTCGATCTATTTCGGCGTGGTTATGGGGAAGAAAACTCCATGCCTACTTTTTGAGGAAATAAAGAACCCGCCGCTTCCTTATGCGGAAGGCGACAGAGAGGGTGGATTTGCTCATTACCGGTTCCAACCAGTTACCGAGCGCAAAACCGATATCTCCATCTTCAAGGCGATGCTGAACCCGTCGAAAGAGCAGGTGCCAGCATGACCACTCGCCCTCCCAAGCCCAAACCCATCAACATGCAGTCCCTCCAAGCCGAGCTAATGGCAGAGGTAGACCGCATTAACCGAGAGAAGGCAGCGCGATGAAACTCCAAGGCTACGAAGCTCAAGCTTTCAAGGCTTGGGAAGAATGCTCTGAGGATTTTAGCGTCATCGGTTTTCAGGCTGTCAGCCAGCGTACTAGCCTTGACCTTGCAAAAGTGAGGCGCGCGGTTCGTGGTCTTGCTCGCAAGGGTCTTCTCCAGTTTTACAGAATGTCTTGGACGGATGACGGAACACCGAACGGGGCTGGATACGGACTGACAAAAGCAGGAGCAGAACTCCGCGATAATCTGAGCGGCACGTCCCCCTGACGCTCAGCGCGGGCTGATATCTTCCCTCTCCTCCCGGGTATCAGCCCGCATCTTTATCCTCGGGAAGCCACCACGCAGCCTAAGCAAAACTGGCGCGATCGCTTCTCCGACTTGAATGAAAGCTGATGGCAAGTGCGGCTCGCCATCAGCATCCAAAGAGCGGGGCGGCGGCAGATTGCTCTTTGGAAACGGAATTAGGTTCGTCTGATGCGGCGGGCCGGGATCGCGGACATCGTTGCAAGCTTTGCCTGCTATCCCATCATTTTCATGCCTGTGGCCCATCTGCGTCTCCTTAGTACGAGGAGCAGATAACCACAGGAGTCGGACAAGGTGTTGTCGAACCGTGACAAGCATACGTCTATCAAGGACAAGGCAATGAGTGATGTAGCGTACGCGCAAAACATGTTTTCTGAGGCTTTCCCGAAAAGTCGGTTTGGCTCGGTCAAGGCCATGCTTTTCGAAGCCCACAAATACGTCAACCGTCGCACCACTAAAGATTTCACTGTACGTTGCGGCTCAAGCTGGCAGACCGGTGGCGTCGTCAGGCGCATCACAAGGCTGATCTTGCGGATTGGATCTGTCCAGAACTAAGAGATGGAGGCGAATTTTAATGACTGTCTACGGAGAGCCTTCAGTTCATAAGCAAGGAGCCGTCATAGCAGGAAACTGCTGGGCTAAGTCTCCACAACAAGTGATGCTTCTTGAAAAAATTCTTGTTGAAGCCATGGCTCAATACAAAGGGCAATCAGAACAATCTCTGCTGGCTAAATGGCATCAGGACGCTGTTAGCACTTTGCGCCGGTCGAAAGCCGAGAAGTGGCCCGGCTGGGAAGATCATTATCCGCTAGCCTTCAAGCCGAGGAGCGGTAAATGACCTCCGAACCCACCTTCAACTCCTACGAAGAGATGGCAGACGAAGCCGACAAGTATGAGGTCGAGCTTCAGGACTGGCTATCCAAGTTCAGCAGCGGCCCGAAGAAGTGGCCTGACATCAACATTGCGAGCAAACGGCGTCGTCTGGCATGGGTCCAGAAGATTGGAGAGCTTTGCCGGCGCGCTGCGCAGAAGCGGGGTGCGGCATGAGCAAACTGCGCGTCCTCGATCTGTTCAGCGGAATTGGTGGTTTCAGCCTCGGTCTTGAGCGGACTGGTGGCTTTGAGACGGTCGCCTTCTGCGAAATCGAAGAGTTCCCACGCCGCGTACTGGCAAAACACTGGCCGAAGGTGCCTTGCTACCATGATGTCAGAACCCTCACAGCAGATGTCCTTCGAAACGATGGGATTGCCGTTGACGTCATCTGCGGCGGCTTCCCGTGCCAAGACCTCAGCGTCGCTGGGAAAAAGCTTGGCTTGGCCGGAGAGCGTTCAGGGCTCTGGTCTGAGATCGATAGACTGGTTGGCGAGCTACGACCGAAATTCCTCATCGTGGAGAACGTTGCAAACCTGCTTGCTGGCCCAAGCACAAAGCCAGGCGGATGGTTTGGCAGAGTTCTCGGGGATCTGGCCGAGCGCCGGTACAATGCGGAATGGAGAAATATTCCAGCATGGGTCATGGGACGCCCTCATGAACGCGAGCGCGTCTGGATTGTGGCCTACCCCGAGCAAGAACGATGGGAGGGGGTTCTACCGAATTTCCTATCAAAGCGCGAAGCTGAGGAGTTCGGGCAAGGTCAAGCGTCAATTGCACTGGCTGCATCGAGCGATCTTGACGCAAGGGCTAGAAGGGTCTTGGACAGCGAACCATTGTGTTTCCCTACAAATGATGGGGTTCCCGACCTGGTGGCTAAACTTGGAGCCTGCGGGAACGCCGTAGTGCCTCAAATACCAGAATTCATCGGCAGGAGAATTTTGGAAAGGATCGCGGCATGACGAACGCACTTACTCTCCTGCGCGCCGGCTACGACACAGCCGAGATAGCCGAAATCCTCAAGACCACCGAAGCCAAGGCCTACAACGAGATAACCAGGCTTCGCGAGGTAGAGCGCAAGGCCAGATACAAGGCCTTCACCTTCTGCACGAAAGAAGAATCTCGCGGCAAGATCCCGTATGCAGGGAGGGAATACTGATGACCGAAGACATCAAGACAATTCTGGCCGCCTGCGTTGGTGAAGACCTTGCAGACGCCCTCATCGAACATCGCAAGAAGACGGTAAAGAAGCCTCTGACCGCCTATGCAGCAAAGCTTCTCGTCAAGGAATACGAGAAGACCGGGCACCCACAGGAAGCGGCCGAGATGCAGATACTGCACGGCTGGCAAGGTTTCCGCTCCGACTGGTTCACCAACGCCCGCGCCAAGCTTCCGCACGCCGGGACAGATCGACCGCCGCCATTCGGCACATACAGCGTTTCACCCGTCGCCCGCACTGCGGAAAGCCGGGAAGAATACATTCGCCGCGAGAAAGAGCGTGAAGCGAGGAGTTTCAGATGAACGTGCACCAGCCCCAGCCAATGACGGAGCTACAGCGCCAGCACCTTGCGCATAAGGAGCGGCAGAGGCGCTTTGCGGCGGCGGCTTTAAAACGCGAAAGCGACAGGAACCCCAAACCTCAACTGGTGTACATCAACCCTATTCCAATTAAAGAGCATAGCAAGATGCTGATGGCGCCATTGGCGAAACATTTGTCCGAACAGGCAACGCCTGAATGGAAACGAAAAGCAGTCTGTTTTGACGCCCATATTCGGCAGTGGAGGATAGAAACCGGTCAGCAGGTGTTTGTAAGCTGCAAGGACTTCATCCGGAAACGCAGCGTCGAACTCGGGTATGATTATGAGACGATGATTGGGCCGATCAAAACAAGGCCTGTTGCTCGGGCGCGCCACATCATCATGTGGGAGATCAAAAACTTTGTGAAGCCAGAGATCAGCTATCCCGAACTTGGGCGGCAGTTTGGCTCACGTGATCATACCAGTTGCCTGTGGGCTGTTTCAAAAATTCAGGAGGAAGTTAATAAAAATCAGGGCCTTAGTAGTGAAAATATGGTCTCGATGTGGTATAAAAATCGAACCAAGAAAGGGCTGCAACCCGATCTTGGTTCTAACCAAGAGTAGTCCGGTAGGAGCTATAAATGGCTGCGCTTACACAAGCACGAGCAAAGGAATATTTCAACTATGACCCATTGACAGGCGCTCTTTTTTTTAGGGAGCGACCGAAACACGAATTTACCCCCGCAACGTACGCAAAGCATCTGAAGAAGGTGGGGAGGCGTGCAGGCGGCATTATGAAGCTGGAGGGGTATAGAAAAGTCTGCGTTGATGGCAAATACCATCCTGCCCATCGTATCGCTTGGCTCATAATGACCGGCGAACATGTTCAATACCCTGACTTCGAAATAGACCACATCAACGGCAATCCAGACGATAACCGCTGGGAGAACCTTCGCAAGGTCACCAAAAGCGAGAACCAAAGGAATGCTCGCCAGAGGATAAACAACACCTCTGGCGTTCATGGCGTCAACTGGAAGCCAAAATACAACAACACCCCCGGAGATGGGCGGTGGGTTGCAAGAATATGGAACGGCCCACGGCACGTTTACCTTGGATCGTTCCGGACGCTGCATGAAGCAAATATAGCCAGAAAAGCGGCTGAACGTGTTTTAGGCTTCACCAGAACAGACGAGGCCCCGAGCGATTTTGCCCATCGGCGCAAGGCAGCCAAAGAGGGGAGGATGAATGAACACCATTTCTAAGCCAATCCTCACCGCAAAGGCGGCCGGCTCAGATCGCAAAAAGCGAGAGACAGCCATTCACCGCATCATAGATCAATACCAGCAAGGGCGCGGCGCATCGGCCTGCATGGATGAAATCAAGCGCATTCTCGGCAGAAAGTAACAGAAGGGGCGGCGGGCATGAAGAAAACGAAATGGTGCGCAATACGGCCAATGCCGGGCACACAGCGAATGGCGTCTCTGGCTGCAAATCTACCGGCAGGCCGAGAAGGCGAAAGCATCATAGAGCGCAATCTGCGTAATGAGGGCATCGACGTCTATATGCCGTCATTCTGGCAAGACGTTCGACACCAGCGCACGAACAAGGTGATCGCCAAGCGATTTCCGCTTCTCGTCGGTTATGTCTTCGTCAACATCACCGATGGCGATTACGAAAAGGTTCGGAAGACAGACGGCGTGATGTGTTTCCTCAAGGCATCACGCGACGGAGCGCCGGCCGTATTCCGTGATGCTGAAGACATCGGCCTCTTGATGCTGGCCGACATGGAGCGCAAGGCTGTCTACACCAGAGAGCGCGAGGAACGGCAGAGGCTTGCCGATCAACAGCGGCGCAATGCTCTCAACCGCCAGCTTGGATTGATATTACCAAAAGGCCGACGCAAGAAGGTCTCCATGCGATATGCAGCAGAGCAGGCCATGAATGAACTGTCGCCAGCCACCCGCGAAAGAGTTCTGTTGATTCTCAAGGAATTGGAGGGGCTTGAAGGCGATGGCCCTCTTGCAAATCTCGCGATGGCAAGCTAATGTTTCGGCGTGATTTGGGTGTTCGGTCGGACCTTTCGTTATTACCAAAGGGAATACTCGACGGCCTAGCTTAACCTTCGCGCGACCGAGGGTTAGAAAAGCGCACCCAAAATTCAGTTTATGTCGGTGTAGAGCAGCCCGGTAGCTCGTCAGGCTCATAACCTAAAGGACGTGAGTTCAAATCTCACCACCGCAACCAAACACCTCATGCATCCCGAAGCTCTGGGTTCTACCAGTAGCCGGGCCACGGTTCGGCTAGGGAGCATGAGGGACCAAATCGCCCAACAGGGCAACGGAATGCGAGGCGGCGCTGAAACGCAGAAGCGCACTTAGAGGTGGGAAACCGCTACGGCGGCGAGTCCGGTCTATGGCGAAAAGCAGCAGCTTACAAACCGGAGCCACGGTAGCGTGTGGCCCTCGCAGCAAATCAGGAAGGCGGGCATAGCTCGTGAAGGTCGCGATTTACTCGGGGTCGTTCCTTCCTGCCTACGGGTAAAGGACGGCGACAGGGACCATAGAGCGCCGCGACCGCGCACCCAAGCGATCCGAACAAGTCGCCAGCAAGGTGCGGTTCCGAACCCATTCCACCAGCCCCGCCCGTAACAAGGTGGGGCTGCATTCGTTTCAGGAGATGAATATGTTCGGAAAGCTTATCAGCACCGTGGTTGACGTTGCCACGCTCCCTGTGTCTGTCGCCGTGGATGCCGTCACTCTCGGTGGCGCGCTTGTCGATCGCGACGAGCCTTACACCGTATCCAAAGCCAAGCGCATCGGCAAAGGAGCCGGCAAGGTTATCGAAAAGCTGGCTGAGTAACCCCATTCCCCCGCCCACATGGAGAGAGCGATGACGCCGGAAGAGCGCGCCAAGAAAATTGACGCTGCTGAGCATGACGCGTTTCTCATATTGCATTGGGCAAAGCGCGCCGCCGATAACGGCCATGCTGAAAAGGCTTCTCATCTGGCTCAAACGGCAGTTGGCATAGCGCAGGCTGTTGCCTTGCTCAAAGTCCCCACCCCATGACCACCACCGAGCAAGAGCGGGAGCCAAACCCGCAGATGATGTTTGGCGATCCTGTAAGCGGCTGGCACGACCATTTTGCATGGTTCCCGGTCCGCACATACGATCAGCGCCTTGTCTGGCTTCGCTGGGTACGGCGTCGGTGCATCCAGAAGCATCAGTATCTGCACGGCGGGTCTGACTTCTGGTGGCAGTATTACCTGCCTGCGTAGAAAACCATTATCGCGAAATGCCAACGAAATGCCACCTGCCCACCGGCTGGATAAAGCATTTCTGGAATAGTTTTGCGCCCCGACCGGAATAACCCCAGATAGGGAAGAGAACAATGGCAGCAACCGATCTCGCAAACGCAAGCAACAGCATTACCGCTCCTGCCGGCAGGTTCGCCGCAGTGACGCCGAGTGACAGCGTTGACCTGACATATCTGACCCGCGCGCTTTATGTAGGTGGCGATGGCACTGTCGTCGCAGTCGATGCGAATGGCACGGCTGTTTCGTTCGTCGGTGTTGTTGCTGGTACGGTGCTGCCGATCCGCGTGTCTCGGGTTAACGCGACCAACACGACGGCGACCAACATCGTGGCGATGTGGTGAGCAGCCGTGAGCGGTGAATATACACCGAAGAAACAGGGCCTATCCGCCGCTTGGGTACCAGGCCAATCAGGGAACCCGGCTGGGCGTCCAAAAGGCGCAAGAAGCAAGCTCGGTGAGGCTTTCATCGAGGACCTTTACTCCTCATGGGCTGAGAAGGGCAAAGACGTCATAGAAAAGGTCATTGCTGAAAAGCCGGAGCAGTATTTGAAGGTCGTTGCATCGCTTCTGCCCCGCGACCTGAATGTGAACATCAACCCAATGGACGACATCACTGATGACCAGCTTATCGAGCGCGTCAGATCCCTTGATGCCGCAATCCGCCCTTTCCTCGATGCTCAGGGAGCAGGCAGCGCTTCTGGCGGAACTCCAAAGGAGACAGCGCACTAACCGCCTGAAGTTCTACAAGCCGTACAGCAAGCAGCATCAGTTTCATGCATCTGGTGCTTCGAAGCGTGAGCGGTTGTTCATGGCGGGTAACCAGTTGGGCAAGACGCTTGCCGGCGCTGCTGAAGCCGCTCTGCATCTGACTGGACGGTATGATCTCTACAAGGGGCCAAATGGCGAGGCTTGGCCGGGGCATAGGTTCAGCAAGCCGATCACAATGCTTGCCGGTTCGGAATCGTATGAACTGACGCGTGACGGTGTGCAGCGCCTTCTCGTCGGGCCGCCGATGAATGAAGAGGACTGGGGAACCGGGTATATTCCCAAAGACGCGATTGTCGACACGACGCGGCGCTCTGGCGTCTCTGGCGCGCTGGACTCGATCACGGTCAAGCATGTGAGCGGTGGCATCTCAACCCTGTTCTTCAAGGCATATGAGCAGGGGCGGGGGAAATGGCAGGCCAACACGGTCGATTACGTCTGGCCCGATGAAGAGCCGCCGGAAGACGTTTATTTCGAGGCCATCACCAGAACGAACGCGACGATGGGATTGATCGCGGTCACGTTCACACCTCTCAAGGGCATGTCTTCGGTCGTGGCCCGCTTCCTGATGGAGCAAGACGAGGGCGCCATGGATCGTGAAGTCATAACGATGACGATCGAGGACGCCGACCACTATTCGCCTGAAGAGAGGGCAAAGATCATCGCGTCGTACCCGGCGCACGAAAGGGAAGCGAGAACCAAGGGCATACCGTCCATGGGTTCTGGCCTCATCTTCCCGGTGATTGAAGAGGACATCGTTGTAGAGCCGTTCGATATTCCCAAGCATTGGGTGCAAATCGGCGGCCTTGACTTTGGATGGGATCACCCAACGGCTGCAGCGTGCATTGCGTGGGATCGCGACGCTGATGTGATCTACATCACGAAGGATTATCGCCAGCGTCAGGCTACGCCGGTCATTCATGCGGCGGCCATCAAGCCGTGGGGCGGGTGGCTGCCATGGGCTTGGCCGCATGACGGCAATAACGACACTGCAGCAGGTGAGAACCTATCGAAGCAGTATGGCGACCAGGGGCTTGCTATGCTTCCGGAGCGGGCAACGTTCGAGGATGGCTCAAACAGCGTTGAGGCTGGTCTGATGGAAATGCTCGATCGGCTGCTAACCGGACGCCTGAAGGTGTTCAAAACATGCGGCGCATGGCTGGAAGAGCGGCGCATCTATCACCGTAAGGATGGCAAGGTCGTCAAAGAGCGAGACGACGTAATCAGTGCGTCCCGATACGCGATCATGATGAAGAGATTTGCCTGTATCAAGCCAAACGACACTGACTGGAAATTCAAAGCTCGGAAAGTAGTTTAATGGTCGAAAAATCCATGACTGACGACCAGCTTTGCGGGATCGTCTACAATCTCGTGAAAGACGCCGAAGCCTACCGCGACGAGCGCTCCAAGGAGCGTATCCGTGCGATGGAGTATTTCGACGGAATCATGAAAGACGTGCCGGCAGAAGATGGCCGGTCGAAGGTTGTCAGCCGTGATGTGCGCGCTGCGATCAAGAAGGTTGTCCCTTCGGTTGTTCGCACCATTCTTGGCAATGACAAGATTGTCGAATACGAGCCGATGAAGGAAGGCGATGAGGCTGGGGCCAACCAGGCAACGGATTTCGTCAATTACGTGGTGTTCCCCGAGAGCGGCGGCCGCGCTGCCGTAGAGGACGCCATCAGTGATGCCCTCAAGCTTCGCAACGGCATTATCAAATGGTGGTGCGACAAGCGCATTCATGTCTGCTACTCGACGCACAGCGGCCTTGACGACATGTCGTTCGCCCAGCTTGTCGAGAGCGATGAAGTTGAGGTTCTTGAGCACACCGCTCGTGAGGAGATAGTTGACACGCCGGAAGGGCAGGTCCCGATCACTGTTCACGACTGCCGCATCAAGCGCATGTCTGAGGAGCGCCGCAACAAGCTTGGGGCAATCCCGCTTGAGAACTGGCTAATCCATCCCGACGCGATAGGCATTGAGGATGCGCCTCTCTGCGGGGAGAATACGCGCCTGCGCCGATCTGACTTAGTGGCCATGGGGTACGACCGCGAGATTGTTGATGCGCTGCCGCTGGTTGGCAACGGCGATCTGGAGCAGGACGAAGAAGAGGATACGCGCCGCCGCGATGTCTTTCAGCGCGACGAGATCCAGGCCACGGCCATGCAGGAGATCGAATATTATGATCTTCTCGTTCGCGTGGATTACGACAATGACGGAATTGCCGAGCTTCGCCGCATCGTGTTCGCTGGTGGTCTGACATCGAAGAGCCTGCTTGAAAACGAGCCGTGGGACGAGCCGAACTATGCCGACATCGTGGCAGAGCGCCGGCCGCATCAGTGGGAAGGCACGAGCGTCACGGATGACGTGGCCGAGATCCAGAAGATCAAGACGGTCTTGCTTCGTCAGACAATCGACAACCTGTATTGGCAGAACAACCTTCAGCCAGTCGTGCAGGAAGGTGCGATAACCAACCCCGAGAGCGTGACGGCTCCACAGTTCGGTCTTCCAATCCGCGTCAAGACCGGGACCGATGTTCGCACCGCCGTCAACTACAACGTTGTGCCTATGGTGGCTGACAAGTCATTCGCCATGCTGGAATATCTCGACGGCGAAGTGACTGACCGCACCGGCATTTCTGATGCATCGAGCGGTATGGCGCCAGATGCGTTGCAAAACATGACGGCCAAGGCGTCGGCAATGATTGAACAGGCTGGCATCGGTCAAACCGAAATGATGGTGCGCACGATTGCTGAGGGGCTGAAGCGAGTATTCAAGGGCCTTCTCAAGCTCACAATACAGCATCAGGACAAGCCGCGCACGATTCGCCTTCGCAATGAGTGGGTAACGGTCGATCCGAAGACGTGGAACGCCGACATGGACGCCACGGTCAATACCGGACTTGGTGCCGGCACCCGCGAGCGTGACATGATGATGATGGGCCTGATCATCAGCCTTCAGGAAAAACTTCTAGATGCGTTTGGGCCTGACAATCCGTATGTGTCGCCTGATAATCTCTACAACGGCATTGCCAAGCAGGCTGAAGCAGCGGGGCTGAAATCTCCGGATCTGTATTTCACCAAGCCGGACGCTGAAGAAGTCAAGCAGAAGATTGCCGCCTCGCAGAACCAACCTTCTCCAGAGCAAATCAAGGCCCAGACCGATATTGCGCTTGAAGAGAAGAAAGGCCAGCAGCGGCTCGCGGAGACTGAGGCTAAACTTGTTGCGGACGCTTCCAAGGAGCGTGAGCAGCGAGACGCCGATCTTATCGTCAAGGAAAAAGAACTCGAAAACGAAATAACGATCAAGGCGATGGAGATCGAGTGGGAGCGCGAAAAGCAGGCCCGCACCGAAGCCATTGAGCGGGAACGGATGGATCGGGAGGACGCAAGAGCGCGAGATCAGCGGGAAAGCGACATCAAAAGAGCGCAGGCTAGTGAATTCGTCCGTACGATTGAGGGCATGAATTGACCCGCGCCGCCGCCGCCCGTGACATTCTCGCCATTCCACTCTTTGCCGAACTGTTGGCCGAGATGGAAAAGACCTACACCGACGCCTGCGTTTATGCAGCCGCCACCGACGACGGTGCCAGACTGGCGGCCGCCACACAGGTGCGCGCCATTCGTGAGTTGCGCGACGATCTTGAGCGGATATCGAAAGAGGATCTGCCGAAGCCGCCGGTCAAGCCGGTAGCCTAACCCCTTCACTGCTTCGCAAACGCGGGAGCCACGGCCAACCCGCTGCGTAGATCGCCTGCATGTCGCAGGACGATGAACCTTGAGCCAAAGGACAGACAAATGGCAGATACCCAGGCAACCGCCAACCCGACCGGGAGCGAAAGTGCCGCACCCTCAACCAGTCTCGATGACCCTGCAAACTACAACTGGCTGGAGCCGGGCGAAGAGCCTGAAGCCAACCCGCCCGTTGCTGCTGAACAGGTATCAGCGGATGAGACGGATGAGACGCCCGAAGATGGCGATCAAGAGGCCGAAACCGTAGACGAGAACGCAGAAGGCGAAGCGGACGAAACCGATGGGGGCACCCCTGAGGACGGAGACGCAGACCCGGAAGCCGTTATCGTCACGCTCCAGACTGGCGAAAAGGTGTCCCTCAAGGACCTTAAGGCCGGTTACATGATGGAGCGCGATTACCGCCACAAGACCGGAGAGCTTGGAACCAAGCGCCGAGAGCTTGACGAGATGACAGCCCGCGTCACCAAATCGGTGGACGCCATCGCTGATTTCCTGGCGAAACAGATACCGGACGCACCTGATCCGTCGCTGGCGATGACAAATCCCGGCGAATACGTCAGGCAGCGGGCAATGCACGAGGCGGCAATGGCCCAGGTCAACGCCATCATCGAGCAGGCCAACGCACCCAAGGACGTTGTGACGAAGCTCAGCGAAGAGCAGAAGCGGGAAGCGGTTGAAACCGAGTTCCGTCAGCTCGCGCAGTTCTTCCCACAGGTTGCCAAGCCGGAAGGCCGCAAAGCATTCTTCGACAACGCCGCATCGGCAGCGAAGGAGCTTGGCTATTCCGATGAGGAGATCCAGCAGTCCGTCGACCATCGCATGTTCAGGCTTGCGCACTATGCCGCGCTTGGTCTGAAGGCGGAAAAGGCGAGAGCCACCGCCAACAAGAAGGTCGAAAATGTGCCCCCGGTAGCAACGGGCAAACGCCAAGCTGGCACGCCAGCAGCCAAGGCCCGCGCCAATCAGGATGCGATGAAGAAGCTGTCAAGAACCGGATCGATCCACGACGCAATGTCGATCGATTTTGATTGACCATCTTCACCATAGGAGCCTCAAATGGCTGTTCTTGCAAATACCTTCGTGACGACCTCTGCGGTCGGCAACCGCGAAGAGCTTTCGGACGTGGTATCGCGTATCACGCCCGAAGACACCCCCATCTATTCCATGATCCCGAAGGGAAAGTGCGTCAGCGTACACCCGGAATGGGAAACGGACGAACTCGCCGCGCCGGCTGAAAACATCCAGCCGGAAGGCAACGAATACAACTTCGACGCCATCACCCCGCCGTCTCGTCTGGGTTCTTACACCCAGATCATGCGCAAGACCTGGATCATTTCCGGCACGCAGGAAGTGGTTGACGAAGCTGGCCGCGTTCAGAAGCGCAAGTACCAGAAGCTCAAGAAGGGCGTCGAGATCAAGAAGGATGTCGAGCTTGCGCTCGTCACCAACAATGCCTCTGTCGGCGGAGCAACCCGCGAAATCGGCGGCCTTCCGACCTGGCTGACATCGAACGTCAGCCGCGGCTCTGGCGGCTCCAATGGTGGCTTCAACTCCGGCACTGGTCTGACCGTCGCAGCAACGGACGGAACCCAGCGCGCCTTCACGAAGTCCATCATGGACGACGTGATGAAGCAGGGTTACGAAGAAGGCGCCAATCTGCGCCACTGCGTCGTATCGCCTTACGTCAAGAGCGTGTTTGTCACGTTCATGTCGGACAGCAACGTCGCACCGTTCCGCTATGCGGTCTCGGATGGCCAGAACAATACGATCGTCGCGAATGCCGACGTGTACGAAGGCCCTTATGGCAAGATCATGGTTCACCCGAACCGGGTCATGTCCACGGCCGGCACGTCGCGCAACGCCTTCTTCCTCGACACCGAATTCCTTGAATTCCTCTGGCTCCGCAAGATTCAGGAGGACAAGGATGTCGCTAAGACCGGTGACGCCGACAAGGGCGTGATCATCGGTGAAGGCACCCTGAAGGTGAAGAACGAAAAGGGCCTTGGCGTTGCCGCTGACCTCTTCGGCCTCACTGCAAGCTCGTAAGGAGAAACGGCAATGACCACACTTGCACCCATCGCCGTAACGGCTTCCACCACGCTCTCCCGCAGCGTTCACGCCGGCGCCACCGTCGTCGTCAACGCTGCGGCCGGCGCAACGATTACCCTCCCGGCGTCCACCGGGAAGGGCGACGAATACACCGTGTTTGTCGGCACCACGATCACCTCTAACAACCTGATCATCAAGGTGGCGAACGCTACCGACATCATGCAGGGCGTTCTGAGCGTGGCAACCGACATCGCAGGTGTCACCTGCCCGACGACCGCGACATCGGACACGATCACCATGAGCGGTTCGACCACGGGCGGCGTCAAGGGCAGCTATGTTGTCCTGAAGGACGTTGCAAGCGGTGTATGGGAGGTTTCTGGCGCTCTGGTTTCGACCGGTACGGAAGCAACACCTTTCTCCGCCACCGTCTCGTAACCGGGATAGCCAAAACTGAAACTGAGGGGCTGGCCCGCGCTGGCCCCTTTTATATTCCCTCTCCTCAAAGGACCAAACCATGGCCAAGAGTGACATCGACCCCGATCTGCTCAAGCAGGCGGAAGAACTCAACATTGAAGTGACGGACACTGCCACAGCCGAAGCGGTTAAGGAAGCAATCGACGCAGCTCTTGCAGAAGACGCAGCCGCAGCCGCAAGCGTGGCCAAGCTTCGCGCCGACTACAAGGAACTCGTCGGCAAAAATGCTTTCAACGGATGGGACGCTGAAGAACTTCAGAAGCGGATCGACGCGGCCTTGGCTGGCAATCCTCAGCCCCAGGATCCCGCTCCTGTCGCTGCCACCTCTCGCAAGCCAAAGACTATGTCGTTCAAAATAGAACGCGATTTCTGGGACGAGAACGGCGATCGTCACCGCGCCGGAAGTATCGTTGAAATGACGGCCGAAGATGCCCTCGCCGGGATTGAAAGCGGTGCCATTTCGCGAGTGAAGGCCGACAAATGACCATCAAAGACGGCGACTGGACGCTGATCAGCTACGATTATGCGACCGGGCGTTCTGTCTGGTCTTACTTCGACGGGGAAAAGACGACAATCAGGACCGATTATCCCGTCGAAGCCACCATTTCTGAGAACACGGCGATCCGAAACGTGGCTCAGAAGGCATGGAAGGGTGACTATCACCTGATTGCCTCAATCCCGCTGAACATCCTGCATGACGAGAATGCGGGCCTGATGAAGGCCCACAGCGAGGGTGACGACAAGTATGTCTCGCGCTGGCTCAACGATGCCGATAACCGCGCGTGGCGTACTAAGGAAGGGACAGTCTGATGGCCGTATTCGCCGACTATCTCGACCTTCGCGTTGCCGTCTCGGAACATGTGGGCAATCGCAACATCTCCGACGTGATGAAGCGCCTCGTGCAGCAGGCCGAAAGCAGCCTGAACCGGCAACTTCGCACCCGCAAGCAGATCACGACCGACACGCTCACATTCACGGATGGCGCGGCAACCCTGCCGACCGACTTTCTGGAGATGATCAACGTCTATGACGGTAATGGCCAGCCCATGCGCGCCGGCACGCTGTCGGGCAACAAGGCATACGGGGCGAATTATTGGCGATATGCTATCAACGGTTCTCAGGTTCTCATCGAGGCGCTTTCCGGAGACCGTGACATCGAATATTTCGCAGCCCTTCCGACGATCACCAGCTCCGTATCCGGTTCAAACTGGCTGCTCCAGCAGTATCCCGACGTCTATCTTTACGCCGCCGGCCTTGAGGCCGCAAAATTCCTGCGTGACGCCGACCTCGTCAATGCAACGCAGCCTCTCCTTGCACAATCTCTGAATTCCGTCATGGCAGACGATGAAAAAGCCCGCTGGTCGAATGCTACTGTCCGCGTCGTGGGGATCACGCCATGAACCTCCTCGAAATCATCCAGGCAGTGGCAAAAAATGTCGGCGTTGACGTTCCGGACACGGCTGCATCAAACACGGGCAAGGAATATGTGAACCTTGTGCAGTTTGCGGCAGAGGCAGCCGAAGAGATTGCGCGCCGTGCCGATTGGGCAGCGCTGCGTACTGCTGCCACGATCACCGGCACAGGCTCAGACGATGATTTTGCACTCCCCGCAGCCTTCGACCGGCTGACAATGGGCGGAGCCGTCACTGCAAGCGGCGATTTCGTGCGCGGTGGGCTGACCTCCGATGAGTGGAACGCATTGGCCGGCGTACAGGGAACCCCGAGATATTTCCGCATCAACGGGCGCGATAGCATCAACTTCTATCCGTACCCGGCCGCCGCCGCGACTGTCTCGGTATCCTATCAATCAAAGAACTGGTGCAGCAACGGCACAGAAGCATGGTCATCTGATAGTGACGAGCCGATGGTTCCGGCTGATCTGGTCGTAAAGGGCACAATCTGGCGCTGGAAACGCAAGATGGGGCAGGACTTCAGCGATTATCTTGCTGAGTTTGAAGCTGCCCTCGTTGACAGATCAAACTTCGACATGCGGGAGCGTACCCCCTGATGCTGAGATCTGGACGAGTAGCGGCACGGCAGACGGCACAGCCGAATCCGGATGCTCAGCCTATGCGCGCGCAGACGCTCCCGGCTCCGACACGAGGCTGGATTGCGAATGAGAACCTCGCTATGGCGCAGCCGGCAGGTGCTCAGGTTCTTGACAACTGGTTTCCTACCTCAACAAGCGCCCGCGTGCGTGGTGGATCGACCAAATACGCCACGGTCAGCAGCGGCCCTGTCTTGCGCATGTGGACCTTCAAAGACGGCGACACGGAACAGTTTTTCGCCTCCGACGAAGAGAATATCTTTCCGATCACGACGATTGCCGACCCTGACGTTGCACCAACTGCCGATGTTACAGGGCAGACGAGCGGATATTATTCCACATTCCAGATCGGGACGGCAGGCGGGAACTACCTCTACGCCCTGAACGGTACGGATGACGCACAGCTTTACGATGGTTCGACGTGGACGGCGATCAACACGCTGTCGACCCCCGCCATCACTGGCGTTGCAACGGCTGCGCTATCATTTGGGTGGTCTTTTGCATCCAGAGCCTTCTTTGTGGAGAAGGACACAATGAACGCGTGGTTTCTTCCCGTCGATAGCATCGGGGGCGCTGCTCAGTCGTTCAGTCTTGCAGGCATTTTTCAGGAAGGTGGTGCTCTTCTTTTTGGCGGCAAGTGGTCGCTTGATAGCGGCGACGGCCTCGATGACAAGTGTGTCTTTGTTTCCAACCGGGGTGAGGTGGCTGTTTACGAGGGTACAGACCCGACCAGCGGCACTGACTGGCGCAAGGTTGGCGTTTACAAGATCACGCCGCCGCTCGGTTTTAATGGCACCATGCAGGCCGGCGGCGATCTGGCAATCGCGACTGAAGACGGGATTGTCCCGTTATCAGAGGCCGTCAAGAAGGATGTGGCAGCACTGTCTCTGTCCGCTGTGACGCGCAATATCGAGCCGGAATGGAAGAGGGAAGTAACGGCCCGCCGCACGCTGCCATGGGAAATTATCAAATGGTCGGCAAACAATATGATGGTTGTCAGCCTTCCAGTCCCTGACGATGGGATAGACCCTTATTGCTTCGTCGCCAATCTTGAAACCGGCGCATGGTGCCGCTTTACCGAGTGGAACACGCGCAGCCTCGCAGTATACTCCGATCGGGGGTATTTTGGCACGAATGACGGCAAGATATACGAGATGGAGCGTGGCGGAACCGATGATGGGGCGCCATACACCTGCACTTACGTAGGCCTCCCGGAGCATCTCGGAGCGCCAGGAGCGACCAAGACGGTTAAGATGGCCCGCGCGATATTTCTTTCGTCCGTGCCTTTCAACCCGAAGATTTCTGCGTCTGTCGATTATTCGATAAGCCTTCCAACTGCGCCTTCATCCGTCGCAGACTTCACCACGGACGAGTGGGACAGCGGATTGTGGGACGTTGCACAGTGGGACGCAGGCACAACGACGAGCGTCAGTAGCCGATGGGTGGCGATTGACAAGACAGGATTTAGTCTTTCCCCGCAAATACAGATTACCTGCGGCGTAACGCCTTTCCCGCGCACCGAACTGGTCGCGTACGACCTTACCTATGAAATGGGTGGAGTCCTAGTTTGAACATCCTTTGGGGAGGTTCATCAAGCCCGGAGGTCAATGAACCTCTGGGGGATTGGTGCTCGGCGCAAATCTTCGGGCAACCGGGACAGTTAACCGGTCCATACAGCACTATGGGCGTGCTTGATGGCGATGGACTGATCGCCGTCATGCTGTTCAACAACTACCATCCTCAAGAGGGTGTAATCGAGATCCACGGCGCGGCCACAGACAAGAGATGGCTTAACCGTATAACGCTCAAGGCTATGTTTTCATTCCCGTTTGAGCAGCTTGGCTGCCAGCTTGTCGTCATGCGCGTCTCTGAACGAAACGGAATGTGGAACGGTCGAGGCATCCATCGTTTCCTCAAGGCTTATGGCTTCAAAGACTATCGAATCCCACGCCTCAGAGGCCGGGATGAGGACGAGATCATCTACACGCTCACCGACGACGATTGGCGAGCTAACGGTTTCCATAAGGGGTAATCCATGGGCAAGAAGGCACCGGCTCCGACCGATCCGAAAGAGACAAGCGCGGCCCAGACTGGTACGTCTGTGGCAACCGCAATTGCCAATGCTTATCTCGGCAATGTGAATGAAAACACGCCAGACGGTTCCACGACCGTCACGCAGTCTGGAATGCGGAGTATCTACGATCCGTACACCGGAAAGACGTACGACATCCCGACGTTTACGCGCAACACGACGCTTTCGGCCGGTCAGCAGGCAATCAAACAGCAGAACGACGCGGCAAGTCTGAACTTGGCGAGCCTCGGCAACACGCTGTCAGGCAAGCTCGGAAACCAGCTCACAGACAATTTCAAGCTTGGCAATGAAGCAACCGAAGCCCGGCTTATGGAGCTTGGTCGAGCAAGGCTTGATCCGGCCCTGGCCCAGCAGGACGAGGCCCTGCGCACCCGCCTTGCCAATCAGGGTATCAAAGCGGGTTCTCTGGCCTATGACCGCGAGATGGCAACGCAGGGGCAGAAGGCCAATGACGCCTATACGCAGCTTATGCTTCAGGGGCGCAATCAGGCCAATCAGGAAATTCTCACCGAAGATAACCAGCGCATCAACCAAATCTCGGCGCTTCTGAACGGTGGGCAGGTTTCGCAGCCCAATTTCATGGGCACAAATATGCCAACGATCCCCACAACCGATAACGCCGGCATTATCTCAAACTACGACCAGCAGCGCCTTGACGCATGGAAGCAGCAGCAGGCGACAATGGGCGGTATCCTGGGTGGAGTGATGGGACTCGGCGGAAAGCTTATTGGCTTGTCGGAAGATGAAGCCAAGGAAGATAAGAAACGCCTTGGCGATATCGAGGGCGAAATGGGCCTTTGGGAGTTCCGCTATAAGGACGACCCGAAGGGAACGCCTAAGCAACTTGGCCTCATGGCGTCGGAAGTCGAAAAAGAGAAGCCTCAGGCTGTCGTGCGCGGCAAGGACGGAAAGCGCCGCGTCGATTACGGAACCGCACTCGGTCTGATGGGGTACAAATAACATGGCTCTGAAAGCTGGCTTTCTCATCGGCGGCGATACGAACGAAACGCCGCAGTCTCTGGCAAGGAAACGCGCCCTTATTGCCCAGATAATGGCAAATGGGCGCGCGCCGACAACGATCGGTGAAGGATTGAACGCGCTTGGCGATGGGATTGTCGCTAACGTGCTTGGGCGGCGAGCAGACAAGGCCGAAGCGGCGGGTCAGGAATCGGCCAATGCCGCATTCGCGCCCCTGCTATCTGGATTTGGTGAATCCGCGTCATCTTCCGGTCTTGCAAAAGAGGTGGCGACTACATCCCCTGCGCCTGGCGGGACGAACGAATATCGCGATGCGATAGCATCTATCGAGAGCAAGGGTAGCGGCGACTATAGCGCCGTTGGGCCTACTCATCCGAAGATGGGGAGAGCGCTTGGCCGTTATCAGGTGATGGAGTCAAATATTGGACCTTGGTCGAAAGCTGCGCTTGGCCGGGAGGTAACGCCCGAAGAGTTCATGGCGAATCCAGAACTGCAAGATGCAATCTTCGACCATCAGTTCAAGGGATATGTTGACAAATTTGGCCCGGAAGGTGCTGCACAGGCATGGTTTGGTGGTCCCGGTGGAGTTGGTAAAACTGGCAGAAAAGACTCCCTCGGCACAAGCGTCGGAGAGTATGGCCAGCGGTTTATGAGCGCACTTGGGCCTACGCAGGTAGCCAGTCTCGATCCGTCCGCAGGTATGTCAGCGCCTCAGGCAATAGAAACGGCCGCACCCCCGTCTGGATACGTTGACCCGATGGTTTCGGCTCCGAACAGCAGGCCGCAGGAAATGGCTGCCCTACAAGGGCCGACAGGCAACGGACTGCCATTCGATCTTGTGAGCGGATCTCCGCAACTCGCTCGGGCAGACACCAGGCGCGGAATCATTCGTGCATTGACGGGTCAGGCCGGACCGGAAGAGGGCGCCACAGGCGCTTTCCCAGCCGCTCCATCTGCTGCGGTAGCAACACAGCCACAAGCCGCACAGCAAGCAGGGTTCCCAACCGCTCCGCAGGCTCCTTCTCGATCTGGGCCATCAGTGCAGCAGCTTATTGCGGCCGTGAACAACCCTTGGCTAACGGAACAACAGCGGGCCGTTGCGACGACGATGCTTGAGCAAAGGATGCAAGAGCAGGACCCCTTGCGTCAGCTTCAACTTCAGAAGGGTCAGCTTGAACTTGAGCAGATGCGTAATCCTCAGCCTGAGTATGACATCATCTCCGGTAAGGACGGATCAATCTTCAGGGCCGACAAAAAGAAGGGAACGGTCGAGCAGGTCTATGGTGGAAAGCCTGATACTTTCCGCACGCTCACTGACGCAGAAGAACAACAGTTGGGGCTTGATCCCAGCAAGGCTTATCAGATCGGTGCAGACAACAAGATACAGCAAATTGACGGCGGTGGCACAACGGTCAACATCGACCAGAAGGCAGAAGGTGCGTTCGACAAGAAGCTTGCCGAGAAACAGGCTGAAAGCCTCGACGTGATGGCTACCGAAGGTATGAACGCCCGCGCGGATCTTGGCGTCATCAACGAACTTGGAACGCTTATGGCGGGCCGTGGTGGCACGCTCGATGGCGTTTCCGGCGCACTTGCGAAGTATGGCATCGGTGGTGAGGGAATGGGTGATATTCAGGCCGCTCAGGCACTCATCAACCGGCTCGTTCCGACACAGCGCCAGCCCGGTTCCGGTTCCATGTCTGACCGTGACGTTGAACTGTTCACTCGTTCGCTTCCGTCTCTGTGGAACCAGCCTGGAGGCAATGAGCGCATCCTGAACACCATGCGTGGGCTTGCGCAGTACAAGCAGGCGCAGGGCGATATCGCGCAGCGCGTCATGACTGGCGAAATCACCCGTCAGGACGCTACAAAGATGCTTCGCGAGCTTCCTAACCCGCTGGCGGGCTTCAAGGCTGAAACGAGTGCTGACACCCCGCCCGAAGGCGTTGACGCCGAAGACTGGAAACTTCTCACCCCGGAAGAGCGCAAGCTATGGCAGAATTGACCATTGAACAGCAAAAGGCGCTTGCACTGGCAAAGGCGCGCCGTCGTCGTCAGGAATCCGCCCCTGCTGCTCAGGAAGCCCCTCAGCCGGGACCGCAGCCTGTAGATGCTTCTACGGTCTTTGCCGATGAGATGGGGTTCGGGCTTCCCGGCAAAGCGGCCGCCGGCCTCAATGCTCTTGCACAGCGCGGCATTGCCATGCTCCCGGGTGAAAGCCCGTTCGAAGGCAAGACAGTTGGCGAACTCTACGATATGAACCGTGGCGGTTATGATGCTGCTCGGGACAAGTACGCAGAGGAAAACCCGGTTGCGAATACGGCTGCGACAATCGGCGGCGCAGTTTATGGCGGGGCAACCACCGGAAATCTTGCGCTCAAGGGCGCTGAGGCTATTGCACCCAGCCTCGTCAATCGCATTGGCTCAACGTTCGCCGGCAAGATGGCAGGTGACGCAGCTCTCGGGGCTGGACAGGGTGCCGCTACGGCTTACGGGCATGATGAGGATATTGGCACAAGCACATTGGTTGGTGGCGCGGCTGGCGCTATTGCCCGTCCTGTCATGGCTTTGGGCGGTTCGGCCCTCAACAGCATCGGCGGCATGGTCGGACTTGGCAATCAGGGGCGCGCGCGCACTGCTGTAGCTGAAGCCTTGGCCCGATCCGGAAAGTCTGCTGACGATGTGGTTGATGATCTAACCCGCGCCGCCGCGGATGGGCAGGACGTTTACACCGTCGCTGACAGCCTTGGTAATCCCGGCCAGCGGATGCTGTCTGGCGTCGTGCGTTCTCCGGGTGATGAGCGGGCGGCAGTTGTCGAAGCTCTCCAGCGTCGTCAGGCTGGGCAGGGCCGTAGGCTGCAAATGGCTCTTGAGGAAGGTTTCGGTAATCCACAGACGCAGGCACAGACGGAAGCGGCCTTGACTGCGCTGCGATCGGCGGATGCTGATGTGAACTATGGCGCAGCACGTCAGGCGGCCGGAACGGTTGACCCGACTGCGGCGATTGCCAAGGCTGATGATTTTCTCTCTCCCGGCGGCGCGGGCATTCCCACGTCTCCGCTGCCTGACGACAGCGTAGAAAGCACGGTACGCCGCGCCCGCGGGATGCTTACGGACGGACAGAACATCGTCAGCGACTTCGACACTGCGTTCCGAACAAAGGTTGAACTTGACAGCATGATCGAGCGGGCAAACCCGACCGTCCAGCGTCAGTTGATACCCATCCGGAATGAGCTTGACAAAGCGCTGGAGACTGCTTCCCAGCCTTATGCTCAGGCCCGCAACACGTTCCGTCAGCAGAGTCAGGATATCGAAGCTGCAAATATCGGTCGGCAGGCAGCAAAGGCTGGTCGAGTTGAGGACAATCTCGATACCTTCGCCAAGCTCACGCGACCGGAACAGCAGGCATCATTCCGCGCCGGCTATGTAGATCCTCAGATCGCGCAAATCCAGAACGCCGCTGGTCCGATGACGAACCGTGCTCGCCCGCTGGTCACCGATGCCACGATGGCCGAATTCCCTGCCTTCGCACAGCCGGGGAAAGCGCCACAGCTTATGGACCGGATCAAACGCGAACAGCGGATGTTCGAAACTTCGGCTCAGGCTCTTGGAGGGTCAAGAACAGCTGATAATTTCGCGGACATCATGGATGTTCAGAGCTTCGACCCTTCGATGCTCGGCGCTCTCGCTACCGGCAATTTCAAGGGTGCAGCGTTGCAGGCGCTTACTCGGTCCATCCAAGGCGTTCAGGGTAGAAACAGTCAGACGCGAGATCTCATTGCAAAGGCGCTTATGACGTCCTCACCGCAGTCCGCCAAAACTGTTCTGGATGGCGCCGTTAAGCAAGGGCAGATCAGTTCCGAAGTGCGTAATGCGGTCGTTCGTGCACTCATCGGCACCACAAACGCATCTGCGGCTATGGCCAATTAGAACGGCCAGCCCTCGCGATAGAGAAACAAGACAACAGAAATCACGACAAATGGAGCAAGCCACCGGATCAGATCGCCGGGGGTTAATTCACGTCCATAATCTTTCTCAAAGTTGGCCTTTTCCTTCTCCCACGCCTCCCAGCGCGGGCGGGTGAATTCCTGTTTGTCGTGGTCGATTTCTTTCAATCATATCTCCAGCATAGGGGTGTTGCAAAAATGCCACGCAATGGATCAGGGGTAGCCTCAAAGCCCCCCGGAACAACAGCCGTTCCTAATACAACCGTGGAGTCGGCAAAATATAACAGCACGATAGACGATATCTACGCGCTTCTCAATGACCCATTGCCAATCACGGCGGGCGGTACAGGAGCTATTTCAATCGAGGCTATGAGATCTGACTTTTCGCTCGTAGCCTATGTCGCCCAAACATTGACGGCAGCCCAACAAGCGCAAGTCCGCAACAATGTCAGTGCTGCACTCAAAGGGCATATCTACGGGTTGACGCTCTCTAACAGCGTTTCAGACCCCGTGAACGACATTGATATTGCTGCTGGTGAGGCTGCAAGCACCGAGACGAACCCCGTATTGATGATTCTCGCCTCTTCCCTCACAAAGCGCCTAGACGCGGCATGGGCGGTCGGCACTGGTAACGGCGGCCTCGATACCGGTTCAATCGGCAACAACACCTATCACATCTGGCTCATCCAGCGCTCTGATACTGGCGTTGTCGATGCGCTGTTCTCACTCTCCGCAACGGCGCCAACGATGCCCGCGAATTATGATCGCAAACGTCGCATTGGCTCAATCATCCGGTCAGGCGGCACCATTCTAGGTTTTACACAGAACGGCGATACCTTCATTCTCAATGTCGGTATTAACAACAGATCATCCACTGCGGCGCAAGCGTCAACTCTCCTTGCATTGACGGTTCCAACCGGAGTCGTTGTCCAGCCCATCTTGCTCTCCACGCAAGCGCAAAATGCAGTCGGCAACATCCAGACACAGTTTGCAAATGCTGGCGGGGCCTTGGGGACGTATGTCACTACGGTTGCCAACCAAGAAATCGGGAACGTCTACATCAGTGGCGGAATATTCACGAACACATCCGCGCAGATTCAGTTCGGAGTCTCGATCATTGGCGGCTCGCTGTTCTCCAATGACTTGATCACCAGAGGATGGATTGACCCACGGGGGCGAACCTAAAAAATTCTGAGCCGAAAATACAACATCAGCAATATTGAATTCAATCCAAGATTGTCTAATAAGGGCCGCTATTGCAACGGGGGTAATCTGCATGAGTGAAATTTGGTTTGACGACGGCGTGGATTTCATGCCGAGAAACATGATCAACGCTGTAAACGTCGCGGACGGCAGCGGCAGTCTTAATATCGACACGCTATATCCGGGGCTGGTCCCGTCCACGGCCAAAAGCTTAATTCTTACTGTCGAACGCGGGTTTACGTCGTTCCCAGCGTCAGGCACTGGCTGCGTTTCGCTTCGCGTTATGCCGAGCAGATGGAACTTGTCGCGCGTGCTGGACCGAGCAAAAACGCAAGAATGGGTTATCAATGGGATGGGCTTGGATGTCATCGCGCAAGACGTGCGAATGCCGATCGCAACGGGGCGCCGAGATTTCTTCTACGCCTTGCAAAGTACCTGTCCCAACGAAGCCAACAAGATGATGATCATCGACTGTTGGGGTTACACGATTTAATCACAAAAGGGGGGTCGAAATGTCATTCTTTGTTCAAAGAGACGCCGCCGGCCACGTTTGCGGCCTTTATGCCCTGTTCCAGGAAGGGATAGCGGAGGAGCTTCTGGAAGAAGATAACCCGGAAGTCCTCTCTTTCCTCAACCCACAAAACGAGTTGCCGCCGATCACCCGGCGTCAGCTGCGCCTGACGCTCGTAAGGAGCGGCATTTCCTTATCTTCAGTTGAGGCGGCTATCGCCTCGATGCCAAACGGTTTGGCCAAGGAAGAAGCCAAGATCGAATGGGCAGACGCCAGCACGTTCAACCGCAATCATCCGACGCTGTTGCTTATCGCTGCCGCTCTCGGTCTGACCGAAGAGCAGGTTGACGCCATGTGGGCGGAAGCCGTCACGGCGTAACCTGGCTCCCACGCCCACAATCAGGACATCCCCATGCTCATCCGCAACTGGCGGCGCGTGCTTCTGCGCGCCTCATCCCTTTGGGCTGTCTACATCGCGACGGCTCTCCAGATCGCTGAGAACGCCGTCCCCTACGTCGCGGATTACCTGCCGTGGTGGGTTCCGGTCGCAGTTCTCGTTCTCGCTCCCCTGTTCCGAATTATCTCCCAAGGAGGCCTTGATGCCGATCAACAAGATAGCGCCGACAAAGCGCGCTAAGGCAGCGATTGCAGCGGTGCTGGCTGGTATCTCGGCCGGCAGCTATGCGGTCTATGATCGTTACACGCCCGACACCAAGATGGACCCGGCTGTTATCCTTGCCAGCGAAAAGCTGATCATGCCTTGGGAGGGACTGGTTCTCAAATCCCACTGGGACCCGTTCGCCAAAATTTGGGACATCTGCTACGGCGAAACGAAGGGCATTAAGCCGGGAATGACGCGGACGCCGGCAGAGTGCAAGGACATGCTGATCCGTCGCGTTTACAGCGATTTTCAGCAGCCCATCATCAAGTGCTCACCGAACCTACGCAACGCACCCATCAGCGTGCGTGCATCCATGATCTCCGGCGCCTACAACTTCGGCGTTGGCGCTTGGTGCCGATCAACGGCCAAGGCTCGCATCGAAGGTGGACAGTGGCGCGCAGCATGTGAAGCGCAGACTGCATTCAACCGGGCAGGCGGCCAGATTGTGCGCGGTCTTGTGGTTCGTCGTGAAATGGGAGACGCGCAGCGGCTTGGAGAAGCCGAACTGTGTGTATCTGGCCTATGAGCGTCCTCAGCTACATTTACATGGCGGTCGGAGCGCTGGCGATGCTTGCGCTCGCTCACCTCTACAATGAGACGATCGACAACCCTGCTGTGCGGCGGCAGGCGCTGGCCGGTTACGTGCAGCAGTCGGAACGTGACGCGCTTCAGGCACAGCTTAATAAGGAGCGCGAGCTACGTGAGGCGGCTAACCAATCGCTTGCCGCAGCCACGAAACGTGCTGACGAGGCCACCAAGGCGAAACAGGCAGCAGAGGCGCAGGTTGAACGGCTGGCCGAAGAAGCCGCCAAGGACGCTACCCTTTCCCGCCCCAACGAAAGCGACAAGAAATGGCTATCCGAGCGCTAATCCTTATCGCCTCAATTGCGCTGACTGGATGCCAGACAGACAAGGAGCGGCTGAAAGCTGCATCTATCGTCAAAGGCGAGACTGCCGCACGTCAGCCGGTTCTCGTTCTCCCTGCCGCCTGCACCGCCCTGATGGAACGCGTGAAGCTACGCGATGAGCCGTGGGTGATCCATTCGTGGCGCTGGAACGTCGCCGCCGACAATCGCGACCAGCTGGCCAAGGACTGCCAAGCATGGGCAGACGACTATAACAAGAGGATTGCACAATGATCGGTCTTGGACTTGGCCTGTCTCTCGGGTTGGCTGGTAGGGTCGGGGGCATCAACCCGCGACTGAAAGCGACTATAGAAAAAGTGCAAGCTGCTGCGACGGCGTATAATGGCAACAACCCTATCGAGCTTGCCGATATGTCGTCGCCGCCCACTTTGACTTTCGCGACAACCCACGATGCAGCGCTGACCGTGCGGGCTAACTACGGGCTTAACCCGGCACAGATGCTTGTGTCGCCTGGGCGCAAGTATGTTCGCAACTCTGGCGCCGGACAGAACCGCCTTTATGTGGCGGGGCCTAACCTGATGCCATCCGCTGGCGATTTGAACGGCCTTGGTGCAACGGCATACACGCCAAACCTGCCGAACGTGGGTGAAGGAACGGCCCCTTATCGTCTCGGCATAAAGACAGCATCACCCAACGTCGAGTTTCAAATTCCCAACACGACTGCCGACCTGAGGTATTATCTCATTGTTGACGGGCGTTACGTTAGCCGCGCTGGGTTCAAGCCGACCGTCGGCGCGGCAGGTGCGGTTGAGACATACACAAAGATTTCTTTCGGCTCATCCGCGATGCGGACCATTGAGCTTGAGTTGCAGTCGGGTAACGGCCCGTTGCTCAATATCTCGGTCGAGGCGGGCTATACCATCGCCGCTGCTGATCCACGCCCGCTCAAAGCCATCTTCTACGGAGACAGCCAGGTTGAGGCCTATTCCCACGGGGCCAATACCGCCGGGGAGAATTATTTCTGGTCTCCGATGGGCCTGTCAAACCAGATAGCGCTCATGCTGGGTGCTGCGTGCGAAAATGCGGCCATCGGCGGGACGGGATTTCTCACGCGTGGCGGCTCGAACAACCGTAACAACATCCTGCAATCGATGGATTATTCGTTGGCAGATGAAGCGTGGGACATCATTTTCCTGTGCCTGTCTCAGAATGATCCGTGGGTAGGAAATTCGGCGGGCGTCCGTGCCAACTTCCGCGCTTCGGTTGAGAAGGCCCGCGCAGCCCACCCACAGGCGTTGATTGTTATTCTAGGCTCCTACTGGAGTGGCGCAAGCGCTTGGCTATCGACTATGGAAACCGAACTGTTTGCTGAAGCTGCGACTTACAATGACGTCGGCATTATCACCGTTCCAAGAACGACGAAGGCCGGCGGCGCACCGATCACGGGGACAGGCTATGTCGGCGCGACCAACGGTTCTGGAAACTCCGATGTGCTCATTAGCGGCGATGCTTCCCATTTGACGTTTTCGACTAACCCCGCTCAATCGGGGCACACGGTTCTGGCGGCTTCAGATACAGCGCAACTCAGAACCAAAATTGCGGCGCTGCTCGCCTAACACTCTCCCTCGACCTATGGCCGGGGGCTTTCTTTTACTCGCATGCAGGCTGGGATAATGGCAGGAAACCAAGATATGAGCAGCAACGGCTTCGATCCGATGGCTCAGTATGCCCGATTATCCGAGCGTGTTGAGAACCAGGGCAAGGATATTGTCGATCTCCGGTCCAACATGAACACCGGGTTCCAGACGATCAACACCAGCATTTCGCAATTGTCGAATGAGCTTCGGAACTCAAGCAAGACCCAGTGGCCGGTTATCTGGGCTGCGGCCGGCGTGTGCTTTACTGTCCTCGCGACCGGCGGGGCGTTCTTTTACAACAGCCTCAGCAAAGGGCAGGATCGGCTTGACCTGATCGTTGCGAAGAACGCCGAAACGGCACAGTCAGCGATCACGGCTGTTGTCGATAAGATGGTGACGCAGAAGGAAATGGAATGGCGCACCGCGCGAGGCGCAGAGGATAGAGCCCGGATGGAATCGTCCGTCAAAGAGGTGAGGGAGGCCCAGGTTCCGCGCGCCGAGCTTGAGCGGGTGTGGACGAGCCAAGCGAATACGGATTCCGATCAGCAGCGCCAGATTGATGAGCTGAAGCAGGATCAGACGAGCGTGTATGGCGCCAGAGACGTGATCCTAGACCTTCGCCAGCGGGTAGACCGCATGGAGCGTGAGAAATCCTCACCCGGCGGCTGACGCCTTAAACATATCCCTTTGCGGGTAGTGCTCCCAGCAGTGCCAGGATGATTTCTCGGCTTTCGACCGGCTGAAGCCGAACCCGCCCCACTGCTTACAGCCCGGATGCTCGCACCAGTGGTTCTCGTGGATGCCGTCGCCGGCCTTATTGGTCTGGTCGCTCATTATCTGGGTCCCATTCATTGTTGATTTTGACCGGTACCGGAGGCCGGCGAGGGGATGCCATCAGTGAGAAGAAATATTCTTCCGCTTTCTGCACGGCCAATCGCGCTGTCCTCTCTGCGCCTCTGTCCCTCAGGCCGCACTCAACGCGATTGAAGTGATAGGCGTAGCATCCAGACCATTCCCATATTCCAGCCTGCGGTCCCGCCACCTCCTTCCTGATTGCTGCTGCCTGCCTCCCAGCGACCTTCGCGGTATACATCTGCACGAGGCCGCCGGTGTGCGGGCAGACCAGATCAGGCCACATCAATTCCCATCTGAGCTTCGGCTGGTATTTCTCATCATCGCACACGGGCTTTCCCTCCTGTGACAGAGTTTCGTTTTCCCTTGATGTTGTGATGCGCGCCGCCCAGCGCTGGTGCTGATTATGGGATAGGCGGGGGGGAGTCAACGGCTTATCCACAGAGGCCGGTTTCTGTGGATTTCATTTTACAATTCGATGTTGACATAACTGGAAACATTGGGTGTTTTTGGGCTTCATTTTACAGCCCATTGGGTGCCACCCACCTGAAATCATTCGAAGTGCGACGGGATTTGTAATCAGGGGGTCGCGGGTTCGAACCCTGCCGGGGGCACCAGTAAAATCAATCGCTTAATCCTGAAATCTATTTGGTTGAATGAACCGTGTGACGGGTGACGCTTTGCGTCTGCCTTGGCCCGGAGGTTGAGCCCTGATGAAACTGGAGTGACCGGCTTCGGCCTGCCAGCCCGGGAAACTCTCGCATCGGGAAGCCGGTTTAGCCCACTAGAAGGCGAGATCGGGAAGGGCGGGGCATCCGCCAGAGTTGTAAAGCCCCAAGGTTTAAGCATATTGTTCGGCAGATAAGTTGAGCAACAGCGGGCGCTTTCAATGGATGCATATGGTCATTTGCGGATATTGGTAAGCCTCATCCTCGGCCTGGCCATTACCAGGGTGTTGTCCGGACTTTCCAGAAGGTTGCAGGAGCCGCAGAAAACCGACCGTATGCATGCGCAGATCGTCTGGTCGATTGCCCTGCTTCTGGGAGCTGTCCATTTCTGGTGGTGGGAATTTGCGCTGCGGCTGATCCACAACTGGAATTTCTGGATTTACATTTTCGTTCTGGTCTACACGTCGCTGTTCTTTTTGATGTCGACGCTGCTTTATCCCGATCACATTCAGGAGCTGTCCGAACGGGAAAGTTTTTTCGTGCGCAGGCGACATGCGTTCTTTGCCCTGTTTGCCGCCTCGTTCGTCTTCGATCTGGTGGACACCTACATCAAGGGCAGGGAACATTTCGAACAGCTCGGGCCATGGTATCTGGCAAGGATAGTCGGCGGTCTGCTTATCGCGATTGTGGCGATGAGAACCGATAGCAGCCGCAAAATCATGTGGCTCGGTGTTATCTGGCTCTTCTTTAACGCGCTCTGGATAACAGCGATCTACAGCGACCTGTTCTAGTTCTTTCAGCGGCAAAATAACCGGATCGCGGGACGGCCCTGCGAGTGGAACGCGCAAGCGCATAATGCGGGGCGGCGGTTTCGATGATCGCCTACGGCTTTATGTGATAGAGCTTGTGCACGATAGACCAGTTGCCGTCGCGTTCCAGCAGGGACAGATATTCGTAAAAATCCATACCGTCGAAACGGGTCGTCAGCTTCACCGAGGCGCTGTCGCCTTCCTTGTCGATGCCCATGATTTCAAAAGCGGGATCGTGATCGGGGAGGCCGCGTTCGCTTTTGCGCATCTGGTCGACAAAGTCCTCCAGTGACAGCCATTCGATTTGGCCTTCGAAGGTTCCGACGATGCTGGCGCGCGGGTCGAAAACGTCACGCATCAGGCTCTCATCCGCATAGGCCATGGCATGGACATAGTCCGTGACGGTCTGGGTAATCGTTTGCGGCATCGGATCATCCTCCCTTCTAATCCAAAGGCCAAGCTTACACCCGTTGGCGTCTTTCCACCATAACCTCCTGAAAACGCGCCGGTTACGCTTCTTCCTGCGGTATTTTCCCGCCGGCTGCGGCAGGCGCGGTGCGAAACCGTGCGGCATGTTTTGCCGCCGCTTTCCACAATTTTGTCCCGCCTGTCATTATAGTCGCCTTGGGCCCGACAAATTTCGGCATCAAGGGCTTTTCCGCCCGTTTTGATGTGGCGCGCGGCGAGGCTTTGTGTGGGCTTTGCCGGTTTAACCGCCGGGGCGGGGTGCCGCGCCGGGCGGAATTGGCCTATGATCCGCCCGCGTGCCAGACGGGAGCGGTGTTGGGCATGCGGGTAACAGTTTGCGTTTGAAGGTGTTTTTGTGATTGATCCCTATGTTTTGCTTGGCGTGGAGCGCGATGCCGACGAGGCGGCGATCAAGTCGGCCTACCGCAAGGTGGCCAAGGCCGCGCATCCCGACAGCGGCGGCGATGCCGAGCAATTCGCGCGCCTGCAGACGGCCTATGAGCTGCTGAAGGATCCGGTGCGCCGCAAGGTATTCGACGATACCGGCTACGATCCGCAGCTTGCCGACGCCAAGGACCTCAAGGGCCTGCTGATGCTGGAAACGCTGGTGAATGAATTCATTCTGGACGAACGCGAACCCGGCAGTTTCGACCCCGTGGCCGCCATGCGCCGCAAGCTGACCGACGATATTCTGAAAAGCCGTTTCCATATTCTCGAGCTGGAACGGCACCGCACCCGGGTTCGCAAACATATGGACCGTCTCGGCCGCAAGCCGGAAACCGATGTGCTGAGTTCGATGCTGCGCGCCCGCAGCCAGTCCATCGCCGAAGCCATCCGTAATGCCGAAGCCCAGATCGAGGCAATCGAACAGGCCTATACGATGCTCGAAGGTTATTCCTACGAGCTGGAAAGCGTGACGCTGGCCGAGCCCTTGCTGAAAGGCGAGGCGGCGGAATAGGCGGCCGTTCAGGGGCCGTTGACGAGGGCGAGGATGAGCTGATGCACCCGCCCGCCGGGGGAAAGCTCGTCCCGGTCGAAATCGCGGCCGCGCTGGCGCTGCTCGTTGGAAAGCTCACCCAGACGCTGTTGCAGAACGGCGCGCACCTTCTGGCATTTGGGATCGTTCTCCGCCCTCAGCCCGATGCTGAAGGCTTCGATCTTTTTCACCATGTCGAGAATATGGTCACCATGGACGCGTTCGTGGGTTTCCACGCCGGAAATGAAGGTCCTCCAGCTGGCGGCGACTGCGGGCGGCAGATTGGCGGGCGCTTTCGGCCAGGTGTAGATGATGGTGAGATTGGGCCTTGCGGTGGCCAGCACGCAGGCGCCATCCGGCTGCGAACGGTAATCCCGCCGCCATGTCAGCTTGAAGGTGGTGTGGGCAATGGCCTGCACGCCGGCGGTCGGGCCGCGCTCGCCGATCGATTGATAAAGCGCACCGCCCGTATTACCGCTGATGGCATAGGTTTTTATCTGCTCGGCCGGTTTCCAGTCGGCCGCCTGCGCTGATAGCGGCAGGGCGCCGAGCGTGATGGCGGTGCGGATGGCAAAGGAAAAGAGGCTATTGGCGGGCACGCAGCGATCCTTGGTTATTTGCGCGCCGAAGATAGGCGAGAGCCGCGCCCTCAGGCAAGGGCCCTCCGGCGGGGAGTGCCGGGTTTTCCGATAGGTCGCCACATATGAAAACCCCCGCGACAGGGCGCGGGGGGACAAGCTTGGAGACTGCAGGGGTAATCAGTCGTCCAGCTTGTCGTAATCGAGCTTCGGAGCGTTCTGAAGCGCTTCCTTGGTGGTGTCGACATAGGCCTTCCAGGTGCCGTTGTCGTTGTGGACCGCAACGGAAGCCGGGTCGAGCACCACATAGCTCTTATCGATGCCGAGGAAGCCGCCGACGCTGGCCACAAGGCCGATCACGGACTTGCCGTCACCGATGACGACATCTTCGATTTCACCGATGTTTTCGTTCTGGGCGTTATAGATGTCCATGCCATCGAGCTGGGAGGCGGTGAGGTCGGTCTTCTGGACATTAACGAACTTCAGCGGGCCGCTGGCCTTGGTGCCCATGGTAATGCCGGGGCCGGACAAAGTGGCGTCCGCGCCGGCAGCAGGGGCAGTAGTGGCCGTCTGGGCAAAAGCCACGGAAGAGGAGAGCGCTGCTGCGGCAGCGAGAGCGATGACCTTGATTTTCATGATGTTTCTTCCCTTTGTATGCTGAACGTTGCGTTCGGGGAGGAAACGATGGGAGGCGGATTTGGTTCCTCATGGGAGGACAGGAAAATTTCGTCTATGCTGAAAAAAAGGATCAGGCGTGCGTCGAAATCGGGAGGATGTCATGGCGAAAAACATGGTGGCGAAAGATGCAGGGGAGACCGCACCATCGGACTTCATCGACCGGAAGATCGCGGAACTCGGCGACTGGCGCGGTGAGACGCTCGCGCATATTCGCGCGGTGATCAGGAAGGCCGATCCGGAGGTGGTGGAAGAGGTGAAATGGCGCGGCGTGCCGGTCTGGTCGCATGCGGGCATCCTCTGCACCGGCGAAACCTACAAGAACGCGGTGAAGATGACATTCGCCAAAGGAGCCTCGCTGGAGGACCCGGCAGGCCTGTTCAATTCAAGTCTGGAGGGAAACACACGGCGGGCGATTGATTTTCACGAGGGGGATGTCGTGGATGAGGAGGCGCTGGCGGCGCTGATCCGGGCAGCGGTGGCGTTGAACGCGGTGGGGAAGAGCGGGAAAAAGCGGGCCGGAAAGTAATGGACCTATCCGGCGACGAGAAAGAGGCCCACGCCTCAATCCTTGGCTTTGTCGGCAGCCTTGTCCCATTCCCCATCGATGAACTTCAGCGCGTCGATAATCGAGACCTTCCACACCGACCAGACGTGATCGCCGTCGGTCACTCGCAGCTCGGATTTGCGTTTGTCGGCTTGCAGCGTCTCGTGCAGGGCGATGGCGCCGCGCCAGAGAAAGAAGCCGTCATCGTCGCCGACGGTCAGATAGGTGGCAGGCAAATCCTGGCTTTCGGCCACATGCTGTGCAACGAGGGTGAATACGTTCTTTTCGTTGAAGAGCCTTGCATCGAAAGGTGTGCCGAAGGCTCCGGAGAAATGGTCCCCGGTTGAGGGAAGCACGATGCCGCTGGTGACGGTGGTGCGGTCGACCCGGTGGAAAAAGGCGCTGTCCTGAATGAGCTTGAGTTCGGCCGGCGTCTTGTCGAGATCGGAGGCGGGGACATTCTGCCAGATGGCGCCCGACAGACTGGCCACTGCGTCATAGAGGTCTTCATGGCCATAGGCGAGATGCAGGGCGCCGAAACCGCCCATGGAGAGGCCGGCGATGGCGCGGCCTTGCCGATCTTTCCGCACCGGCAGCGTTTTCTCGATCTGGTGGCGCAGATCGCCGGTCAGGGCCGTTTCGTAATCGCCGGGGCCGCCGACAGCGGCGGAATCCACATACCAGCTGTTCTTGACGCCGGGCATGACGACAACCAGCGGGCGGATGGCGCCGGCAGCGATGAGCGTATCGAGCGTCTTTTCGATATTGCCGAGATCGCGCCAGCTGTTCTGGTCGCCATCGTGGCCGTGCAGGAGGTAAAGCACCGGCCAGCCGTTTCCCGGCGGCACGCCGTCCGGGCGATAGATGTTGACGGGGAGCGGCGCGTTCAGGGCGGGACTATGGAAGGTCGCATCCTCGATCTGTCCGGCAAAGGCCGGAGTGTAGGTGACGAGGAGGCAGAATGCCGCCAGATTTTTTCGATACATGCGGTCGCTCCCTGCTGCCATTTCCAGACCATATCAACGTGCGCCGTTCCCGCATCAAGGGTCAACGCATCAGGGGAAGCACGGAGATCGAGATATTGCGCGCCTGTGTCGCGGGGGTCCTCCCGACCGGTCCGATCTATTTCTCTACCTACATCAAGTCGGCGGAAAATGATGACTACATTGCCATGGCCCTGGATGCCGACTTGGTGAAAGTTTTTGGTCCGGATCAGGTCGCAGCGCGGATCAGGCAGTGCGAAAGCTGATCGCCGCTGCCGGAGCGCGCGGGTGCTCCGGTCATGTGTTTCGCAATACATATGCCTGCTGGCATCGAATATCGCGGGCGCGTGCGTCACCGCCCCGGCCGGCCCGTCTTGCCCTTGGTTCGGCTCTTGCGCTTCTGCTCGCCGGCGTCCTCATAGGAACCCGCGCCGATCTTGCCACGAACCAGCGGTCGGGGATCGTCCGTGGCGCGCTCCGGTTGGCCCTCCAGCAACGGTGAGAACCGTTTGCCGGGTTCTGTCTGGGGCTTGTCGGGCACCGCGCCGCGCACGGGTTTTTCGGTCCTGCCCACTGTCATCTCGTCCAGTGTGTTCCTGCGGAACAGCGGTTTTCCCGCATCCGAGCCGGGGCCCATTTCATCCAGCGAGGGTTTGGCGAAGAGGGATTTGCCGCTTTCGTTCGCTGCGGCACCCGTCTCCGTCCCGCCGGATGTCTCGCCCTCCGGTGGGGAGATCGACAAGTGGCTGCGTCTGTTGTTTTTTCCGCCGCCTTCGATGGCGCGGGCCTCTTCCTTGGCCATCGGGTCGTCCATGGTCGCCAGTTCGGCGGCCTTGAGGCGTTTGATTTCGTCGCGCAGGCGGGCGGCCTTTTCGAAGTCGAGATCGGCTGCGGCGTCGCGCATGGATTTTTCCAGCGCGTTGAGATGGGCCTGAAGATTGTTGCCGACGAGATGGCCGCCATCGGCGAAGCCCTTGCCGGAAACGCCAGAAATATCGGCCCTTACGTGATCGCGCTCATAAACAGAATCAAGAATGTCGGAGATCTTCGCCTTGACCGATTCCGGCGTGATGCCGTGTTCGGCATTATAGGCCATCTGCTTTTCGCGGCGGCGGGAGGTTTCCTCCATCGCCCGCTTCATCGAGCCGGTGATATTGTCGGCGTAGAGGATGACCTTGCCGTCGACGTTACGGGCGGCACGGCCGATGGTCTGGATCAGCGAGGTTTCCGAGCGCAGGAAGCCTTCCTTGTCGGCATCGAGGATGGCGACGAAACCGCATTCGGGAATGTCGAGGCCTTCACGCAGCAGGTTGATGCCGACAAGCACGTCGAAAGCGCCGAGGCGCAGGTCGCGGATGATCTCGATGCGCTCCAGCGTGTCGATATCCGAGTGCATGTAACGGACGCGGACGCCCTGTTCATGCAGATATTCGGTCAGGTCCTCGGCCATGCGTTTGGTCAACACGGTGCAGAGCGTGCGATAACCCTTGGCGGCGGTTTCGCGGATTTCGCCGAGAACATCGTCGACCTGGCTGCGGGCGGAGCGCACTTCCACCGGCGGATCGATGAGGCCGGTCGGGCGGATGACTTGTTCGGCAAAGACGCCGCCGGACTGTTCCATCTCCCATGAGCCGGGGGTTGCCGAAACCGCGACGGTGAGCGGGCGCATCGCATCCCATTCCTCGAAGCGCAGCGGGCGGTTGTCCATGCAGGAGGGCAGGCGGAAGCCATATTCGGCCAGCGTCGCCTTGCGCCTGAAGTCGCCGCGATACATGCCGCCGATCTGGCTGACGGAGACGTGGCTTTCGTCGATGAACAGCAGGGCATTATCAGGGATATATTCGAACAAAGTCGGCGGCGGCTCGCCGGGATTGCGGCCGGTGAGATAACGCGAATAGTTCTCGATGCCGGCGCAGGAGCCGGTCGCTTCCAGCATCTCGATATCGTAGCGGGTACGCTGCTCCAGCCGCTGGGCTTCCAGCAGACGCCCGGCCTTTTCCAGTTCGGCGAGGCGGCCCTTCAATTCTTCCTTGATCGACTTGATCGCGCCGTTCAGCGTCGGGCGTGGGGTCACATAGTGCGAATTGGCGTAAATTTTCACCGATTGCAGGTCACCGGTCTTCTGGCCCGTCAAGGGGTCGAATTCGGTGATGGAATCGATCTCGTCGCCGAACATCGATATGCGCCAGGCGGCATCCTCAAGGTGGGCGGGGAAGATTTCGATGGTATCGCCGCGCACGCGGAACGAGCCGCGCTGGAAATCCATGTCGCGGCGTTTGTATTGCTGGGCCACGAGGTCGGCCAGAAGCTGGCGCTGGTCCAACCGGTCACCCACCTGCATCTGGAAGGTCATGGCCGTATAGGTCTCGACCGAACCGATACCGTAGATGCACGAAACCGAGGCGACGATGATGCAGTCGTCGCGTTCCAGCAGCGAGCGGGTGGCGGAGTGGCGCATCCGGTCGATCTGTTCGTTGATCGAGGACTCCTTCTCGATGAAGGTGTCGGAGCGCGGCACATAGGCTTCCGGCTGGTAATAATCGTAGTAGGAGACGAAATATTCCACCGCATTGTCGGGGAAGAAGTTCTTGAACTCCGAATAGAGCTGCGCGGCCAGCGTCTTGTTGGGCGCGAGGATGACAGCCGGGCGCTGCGTCGCCTCGATCACCTTGGCCATGGTGAAGGTCTTGCCCGAGCCGGTGACGCCGAGCAGCACCTGGCTGCGCTCGCCCGAATTGATGCCTTCGACGAGGTCGGCAATGGCCGTCGGCTGGTCGCCGGCGGGCTTGTAGTCCGAAGCCATGCGGATGGCGACGCCGCCTTCCGATTTCGGCGGGCGGGCCGGGCGGTGCGGCGTCCACAGCTTGCCGTCCTTGAACAGCGGATTGCCGCTTTCGATCAGCTTCGACAGCGCGTCCACCGTGGCGGTGACAGCGCCCGGCGCGAGGTTGGCGGCATCCTCCAGCGATACGTCCATGCCGGCGACCGGATTGAGACCGGCGGCGGCGCGGGTTTTCGGATCGCTCGAGGCGCCGATGGAAACGCCGCGTGCGGTCTTGGAGGCCGTGGTGTTCTTGGCCGTCTTCGGGGGGGCTTTCTGGGCCTCCTTGCGCGCTTCGATCTCGATTTTCTTGCGGTGCTTGCCCGCCTTCGAGGCGATTTCGCGCTGGGTTTCCACGGAGGAAGCCTCCGCTTCCGCCTCGAGCTGCTTCACCCAATCGGCGACGCTGCCGCTGAGCGGCGCGCCTTCGAAGGACGATTGCGGAGCTTCCTCGAAGCCCGAGGGCGAGGAGGTGGAGTTTTTCGGTGATCTGGCCATAGGCGAAATATGGAGGGAGTCACGCATAAAGGGAAGGGGATGCGGTGAAAAAATGAGTACAAAAAGGAAACGAAGCGTGCGGAACAAAATTCGGCCGGATGCGTTGCGTAGCGGCTGAAGACAGCTTTGTTCAAATCCTTCGGAAATCGATTTCGGTTTTCGGGCGGATGCGCTAGAGCAAATCTATACGGGCGGAATGAGGGTTTCCTTCTGACTGCCTTCTCCTGCCGCATTTCATGACATCCCTCCCTTTTTTCCAGGACCCATCATGCCGTTCTCAATCAGCCCTGCCCATATCTGGCCTGTCCTGATGCTCATCGCCTCCAATGTTTTCATGACCTTCGCCTGGTATGGCCATCTCAAGCACAAGGGCAGCGCGCTCTTCCTGGCGATTGTCGCCAGCTGGGGCATCGCCTTCTTCGAATATCTGCTTGCCGTTCCCGCCAACCGCATCGGTTCGGAGGTCTATTCGACCGCGCAGCTCAAGACCATCCAGGAAGTCATCACGCTCGCGGTTTTCGCGCTGTTTTCGATCTTCTGGCTGAAGGAAAGCATCACTATCAACCACGTGATCGGTTTCGCGCTGATCGCTTTCGGTGCGTCCTTCATTTTCCGCTCCTGAAAAGGAATAAATACCCGGCGCTTGCCGGCCCGGAACCAGTCGCAACGGATATGAGGTGATGTATCGATGAAAATACGGCCTGCGACAGTTGACGATGCAACGGGAATGGCGGCGGTTCAGAATGAGATATTCTCGGCCGGCCTCCGAAAAGCGCCGACGGACATTACGGCCGTGCTGGAGAATTACCTCCAGCACGCCGACCGTATCGAATGCTCGGTCGCCGAGGACGATGACGGGCGTATACTGGGCTTCCAGTCGCTGCGTTATGCGCGCACGGACAATCCCTATGGCGTGGCGGAAGGCTGGGGCATCATCGGCACCCATGTCAGCCCGCAGGCGGCACGAAGAGGTGTGGGATCCGCCCTCTTCGCGGCAACGCGCAGGGCGGCGGAGGCGCGGGGTATTCAGAATATCGATGCCAGTATCGGTGCGGACAACATGCTCGGCCAAAGCTATTACGACGCGATGGGATTTACGACCTATCGCCAACCGGAAGGGCTGGTCTGCAAGGTCTACCGGCTGGGCTAGACACGGCCTGCTTCCGGTCAGCTGCGATTGTCATTTTCAGAATATTGCAGACGGGCCTTGCAGATGCGAACGTGGTTCTCGTCAGCCCATTGCACCAGCAATTGCATCGGCACCAGAAACGAGCGGCCGAGATTGGTCAGCTCATATTCAACGCGCGGCGGCACCTCGGCATAAAGCGTGCGGCGGATGAAGCCATCCTCTTCCAGCCGTTTCAGCGTGCGGGACAACATCTGCTTGGAAATATCGTCGATCCTGCGGTTCAGCTCGTTGAAGCGCAGCACGCCGCCCTGCAGGGCTTCCAGAACCAAAAGGCTCCATTGATCGCCGATACGGTCGAGCACATCGCGGATGGGGCAGGGCTGGTCGAAGGCAAAAACCTCTTTCGTCTGCGTATCCGCCATGTTCTTTACCCCTTGCCCTTTTACCCTTGCAGGTCATCGCCATGTGACCAGATCAGCCGCCGCTGACTTCTTGCGGCTATGGCTGCGATACCATAGCTCTTCTTCGCGGTCTATAATCTAGACCGGTAACGATAGTGACAAGAGGAAAGAAGCCATGGCTAAAATCGCGCTCATCGGCGCTTCCGGCAATGCCGGGTCCCGTATTCTGAAGGAACTTTCCGACCGGGGACATCAGGTGACGGCAATTGTCCGCAATCCCGAAAAGATCGCCAGCCTGCCGAATGTGGTGGCAAAGAAGGGCGATGTTTTCGATCAGGCAGGGCTTTCGGAACTGCTGAAGGGTCACGATGCCGTGATCAGTTCGGTGCATTTCACCGCCAGCGATCCGGCAACGCTGATCGAGGCCGTGCGCGCCTCCGGCGTTCAGCGCTATCTCGTCGTCGGCGGCGCCGGCAGCCTTGAAATTGCGCCGGGCCAGCGTGTGGTCGACCTGCCGGATTTTCCGGCCGCCTACAAGGCTGAAGCGACCAAGGGCGCGGAGTTCCTGGACCGGCTGAAACAGGAAAAGCAGCTCGACTGGACCTTCGTGTCGCCATCCGCCGAGTTCGTGCCGGGCGAAAGAACGGGCAAATTCCGCATCGGCAAGGATAATCTCCTCAGCAACGATGAGGGCAGCCGCATTTCCTTCGAAGACTATGCCATCGCGCTTGTCGATGAAATCGAGAAGCCGCAGCATTCCCGCCAGCGTTTCACCGTCGGTTATTGAGAGGTAACACCCATGAATTTCGTAACACGCCGTCTTGCCATCGCCGCATTCGCTCTCGTGCCCGCCTTGATGGCAGCGCCCGTTCTGGCGCAAACCGCAGCACGGGACTTCGCGCAGGAAGAAGCCAACCGCAAACTGGTGATCGAGTTCTACGATACGGTCTTCAACAAGCATGAGGTTGACAAGGGCGCCGCCGTCCTCGTCGACAGCTACAAGCAGCACAACCCCATGGTGCCGGATGGCAAGAAGCCGTTCGTGGATTATTTCACCGGCCACTTCAAGGAAAACCCGCAGTCGAAAGCGCTGATCGTGCGTAGCGCCACGGATGGCGATCTGGTCTATCTGCACATCCATTCGACGGAAAATGAAGGCGATCGCGGCAGGGCCATCGTCGATATCTTCCGGGTTACCGACGGCAAGATCACCGAGCACTGGGACGTGATCCAGGAGGTGCCGGAAAAGGCGGCGAACAACAATACGATGTTCTGAAGGCCGTTGCCGTCGCATTGCCGATAACAAGGGAACAGCCGGGATTTTCGCCCGGCTGTTTTCATTTTCAGATTGCGCGTCGTTTCTGGCGCGACTGTACGATCAGATCCAGCGCCAGCATGGCCAGCAGGCTCGCGCCCACCAGCGGGAAAATGATGCCGCCGATGGCGAGTATGGCGAGCAGACCGTGCAGGACGCGTTTTTCCTGCGGGAGGGGCGGCACGCCGAGTGACCCTTTCGGACGGCGTTTCCACCACATGATGCCGGCAGACACTGCAAGCAGCACAATGCCGATACAGGCCGCTAGAAGCACGATCTGGTTGGCAAGGCCATATTGCTGGCCCAGATGCACGTTGATGCCCCATTCCAGCGCCTTGCCGAGCGGGCCGTAATCGGCGTAGCTCATATCGATCAGCGGCTCGCCGCTATATTGATCGAGATGGACGACCCGTTGCTGCGCCAGATCGTCGGGATAGACGGAGCCGCTATAAACGCCCGTCGGTTTTCCCGGAAGGGAGACAGCGTAACCGGCGGCAAGACCGAGCGCGTCGAAACGTGCTATCGCCTCGTCGATCCCGATTGGCTGGTCTTCGGCGGAATGGGTGGATTCCGGTATTTTCGCCTGCTCCAGTGACCAGCTTGTCTTCGCCACGTGGTCGAGATGTTCGCCCGACATCGGAACATCGGTGCGAATGCCTGCTGGATATCCGAAGTTGCTGCCATTCGCCCATTCATTGACCTTCGCACCCCAGACGCCTGACCAGGGCATTCCGGTGACCGCAAGGAAAACGATGAAAAAGCCGACGAAAATGCCGGTGACAGCATGGGTATCGCGCCAGAACACCCGCTTTTTCGGCGTGCCGCGCACGGTCACGACACCGCCGGTCTGTTTTCGCGGCCACCAGAGATAGATGCCGGTGGCGACAAGAAGGATGGACCAGCCGGCGGCGATTTCGATCAGATAGCGGGCATAGGTGCCGAAATATTTCAGGCTGTGGAGATAGCGGATAGTCCACATGACGGTGCCGCGATCGCGAAGGGAGCCCGCAACCTCAGCAGTGTAGGGATTGACGTAGACGGCCCGCTTTCCATCCGTCGTATTGACGGTGATTTCCGCCGACGCGCCCGGATCGGCGGGGGTGGTATATTTCACGGCTGCGCCGGGAACGGCCGCGAGTGCTGCACTCACGATCTCGGACGGCAGCGCTTTCGGCGCATTTTGCACCACTTCGATCCGCTTTAGGTCTGAATGGATGAGATTGTCGAACTCGTCCCGGAAGAGATAAAGCGCACCGGTGACGGCGAGCGATATCATGAAGGGCAGGACGAGCAGACCGGCGTAGAAATGCCAGCGCCATACGGCGCGGTAAAGATTTGCGGACGAGGAATGCGCAGGCGCACGCTCGCCCTCGAAAGAGGTCGTAACGGACATGAATGTCTCCGCAAGAGAATTGATTTTCCGGGAGGCCGGAGAGTGTTCTAGCGTCGCGGAGCGGAGGGGGGTGCGCGTGGGCGCGATTCCAGATTGGGCGGCGATGGCGGCAACGCCGCGTCGATGTTCAGGAAGGTGACTTCGACCGCAGGGAGAATATTGTCCGCGCGCTCGACGGGAATAACCGGAAGAGCGGCGGCTGTGGCCGAAGCCAGACGGCAGAGCGTGCCGCAACAGTCGTCGGCGATCTTGCCGGCAGGGTTCTGTTTGCCGGAGCCGCCTTCCGGCATATGGCTGGAACAGATGATCTCATCCGCTGCCAGCGCGGCCATCGCCATGTTGCCGCTGGTCAGGCCGTTGGCAAGGCCCTGCAAAAGGAAAAGCAGAACCGCCAGCATGGCGATGGCGCCAGCCGAACTTCTGTCCTGCATGATCCTGCGAATAAATCCCATGCAATCGGAATGTCATATTTGCGGCGAAATGTCACCGCGACACAATGACGGGAAGGGAGGGGCAATAACGATCCCGGCAAGGCGTGGGATGCCGATGCTGCTTGTTGTTATATATGCCGCTTAAATGGAGAGCGGCGCTGGCGCCCAGCGCCGCAGCGCGCTTATTCCGCTGCCGGAATGGGCGTGGGTTGTCCGTTTTCGTCCATCGCCACCATGATGAAGGTTCCGGCGGTGACTTTTTCCAGCTTGTCATAACGCGACCGCTGCGCCCAGGCTTCCACCGTCAGCGTGATGGAGGTGCGGCCAACGCGGGCGATGTCGGTATAGATGGACAGCGTGTCGCCGATCTTCACCGGCAACTCGAAGGCCATTTCCTTGACCGCCGCGGTGACGACGCGACAGCGGGAACGCTCTGCTGCACGGATGCCGCTCGCCAAGTCCATCTGCGACATGACCCAGCCCCCGAAAATATCGCCGGCCGGATTGGCGTCGGCCGGCATGGCAAGCGTTCTGAGCGTCAGCTCGCCGGTCGGTTTGATGGTCTGCTCGGTCATGTTGAAATTTGCTCCTTGCGAAAAAGCGCAGCATGCGTTGCGCTTTGCGATTTCGCAAGGAAGGCGAAGCGTCAGGACGACGCTTTGCCCAGAAATTGCTGCGTTGCATAAAGGGCGATGGCTGCCGCATTCGAAACGTTGAGCGATTTGATCTCGCCGGGCATATCGAGACGGGCGAGCGCCGAGACGGTTTCGCGCGTTTTCTGGCGCAGGCCCTTGCCTTCGGCGCCCAGCACCAGAGCGATTTTTTCACCGCTGAAGGTCTGCTCGATGGGGGCGGGGCCTTCCGAATCCAGACCGACGGAGAAGAAGCCGAGCTTGTGCAACTCGCCGAGCGCATCGGCCAGATTGGTGATCTGGATATAGGGAATGAGCTCCAGCGCACCGGAAGCCGATTTCGCCAGCACGCCCGACTCGGTCGGGCTGTGGCGCATGGTGGTAATGACGGCGCCGGCGTTGAAGGCGACCGCCGAGCGCATGATGGCGCCGACATTGTGCGGATCGGTGACCTGATCGAGCACGAGAATGAGCGGGCTGTCCTTCAGCGCGCCCAGACGCTTGACCGGCAACGGCCGGGTTTCCAGCATCACGCCCTGGTGGATGGCCTCAGGGCCGAGCACACGGTCGATATCCTGAGGGGAAACCATCTCGACCGGGAAGGGCTGGGCATCGGCCTCGCCGATATCCAGCCGCGCAAAGGCGTTCTGGGTGACGGAGAGCTTGACGATCTGCCGTTCGGGATTGGCGAGTGCGGCACGCACGGTATGCAGGCCGTAAAGATGCACCTGATCGGGCGCAAGCTGCGGCGGCTTCCAGTCGTCCGCGCCGCGGTTCTTGCGCTTCGGCTGTTGCGGGGTCGGAATTTCGCCGCGCTCGCGCTTGGCGTCGCGCACGGCGCGGCGCAGGTTGGCATAGTGCGTGTCGCGGGTGGATTTGTTCTTGGGATCGTCTTTGCTCATAGCGCCTTATATCTCCGCCGGGAGGCGCGCACCAGCCCCCGCGATAATCCACAGGGCCGTAAAGAGGTTTGAATTTTTTCCCGAAAATTCGTGAAAGGGCGTGTTGACAGAAACGAATGAGGCCGTCATATACGCGCCACAGACGACGCAACGGCGCTTCGCCGCAGCGAAATCTGAAGAGCTTGGTCGCTCGATCCTAGCAGAAAGCTGGAGGGATGCCCGAGTGGTTAAAGGGGACGGACTGTAAATCCGTTGGCTACGCCTACGTTGGTTCAAATCCAACTCCCTCCACCATTCTGCACGGATCGAAATCACCACCGCGGGTATAGCTCAATGGTAGAGCAGCAGCCTTCCAAGCTGAATACGCGGGTTCGATTCCCGCTACCCGCTCCAGCTACCCCTGAAAAAATCGATAAATTTCCTCAATCGCTGGCTTCCATTCGCTTTGCCGTGCGCGTGTAGCGCCTATTTCTGCGGGATGGTCCGGCACGCGAGCTTTTCACCGTCACGGTTCTGCCAACCATGAATCGCATTGACGTCATATGGGGGCCATTTCAACCTCTTGCCAAAACGAGCGTTTACATCTTCGCAATAATCAATAGGTTGGCGGCATCTTTTGAGCAGGTTGAACGTTCTTGCAAAGAGAGCGGCTGGAGAAAGTTATGAGTTCAAATACGCCGAAACTGGATAGTTGCGGCGCCGAGCCCATCCACATTCCCGGTGCTATTCAGGAACATGGGGCCCTTCTGGCTCTGTCCGCGCGGGAATTTTCCCTGGTGCAGGCGAGCGATAATCTTGCCGACTATATTGGTGTGGCCCTGCCAATCGGGGTCGTCGTCACCGAAAAAATCTTGCCTTTCATCTCCGCACTCTCCGTCTGGTATTCCTCCGAAGAGAGCAACTTCCGATATGCGTGGGCCGAAAAGAAACTCGATGTTTCGGCGCATCGATCAGGGACTTTGGTTATTCTCGAGGTGGAAAAGGCAAGAGAGGGCGAGTCGGCTGAAAAGCTGATGGGCGAACTTACCAATCTGGCGCAATATCTGAACAGCGCGCCGTCGCTGGAGGACGCTCTTTCGCGGACCGCGCAATTGGTGTCCTCGATCAGCGGTTATGATCGTACCTTGATTTATGATTTCGGACTGGACTGGAGCGGCCATGTCGTGGCGGAAGCCGGAAGCGGGACTTTGCCGTCTTATCTCGGACTTCGCTTTCCGGCGGGCGATATCCCGCCGCAGGCGCGGCAGCTCTACACCATCAATCGCCTGCGAATGATTCCCGATGTCGATTATAAGCCTGTCCCGATCAGACCGCCGGTCAATGCGGAAACGGGAGCGGTGCTCGATATGAGCTTTTCGCAGCTTCGCAGCGTGTCGCCGGTTCATCTCGAATATATGCGCAATATGGGCACGGCCGCTTCGATGTCCGTGTCTGTCATCGTTAATGGCACTCTGTGGGGCTTGATCGCCTGCCACCATCCGACACCCCATTCGGCATCCTTTGCCGTCCGTGAAGCCTGTGATTTTGCGGCACAGCTCCTGTCTATGCGGATCGCGGCCGAGCAGAGTTCCCAGGATGCATTCCGCCGGGTGGAGCTTGGCCAAATTCAGGCGCGTCTCTTGAAAGGCATGGCCGCCGCCGAAAAATGGGTTGATGGACTGCTTGCGGGTGATGACGAAAAAAACGACCTGCTGAAACAGGTGGGAGCGGACGGCGCTGCACTCGTCCTTGGCGACGGCTATGAGCTTGTCGGCAGAACGCCGTCACGGCAGCAAGTTGAAGAGCTTGTCTTATGGTTCGCAGAGAAGGACGTTGTGGATGTTTTTGCGACCGACAATCTGGCCGGCGATTACGCTGCCGCTGAGGCCTATGCTGCCGCCGCAAGCGGAATTATTGCGATGCGGGTTTCGGAATTGCACGGCAGTTGGCTTATCTGGTTTCGGCCGGAAGTCATAAAAACGGTGCGCTGGGGCGGTGATCCGCACAAGACGGTGCAGGAGAGCGGGCGCATTCATCCGCGCAAGTCCTTTGAAATCTGGAAGGAGCAATTGCGCAATACGTCATCTCCCTGGTCGGAGGCCGAGCTTGCGGCGGCGAGGGAGCTTCGCAGCGCGATCATCGGCATTGTCCTGCGCAAGGCCGAGGAGATGGCGGATCTGACGCGGGAATTGCAGCGGACCAACAAAGAGTTGGAGGCATTTTCCTATTCCGTTTCGCACGACCTGCGTGCCCCGTTCCGTCATATTGTCGGGTTTGCGCAGTTACTGCGGGAGCGCAGCAATGTTCTGGACGAGAAATCCCTGCATTATCTGCAGATGATATCAGAGGCGGCGCTGGGTGCCGGCAGGCTGGTGGATGATCTCCTGAATTTTTCACAGCTTGGCCGCACGCAACTCACCCTGAAACCGGTGGATATGCAGAAGGTGGTGAGCGAAGTTCGTCGCTCTCTGGCGCCCGCCGTTGCGGATCGCCAGATCGAGTGGCGCATCGGAGAGTTACCGGTGATATTCGGGGATGCGACCCTGCTGCGGCAGGTCTGGTACAATCTCATCGAAAATGCCATCAAATATTCGTCTCGGGAGCCGGTGTCGATCATCACCATTTCGGCGGTTGAAACCGAGGATGACGTCACTTATTCGGTCGAAGACAATGGTGTTGGCTTCGATATGGCCTATTACAGCAAGCTTTTTGGTGTGTTCCAAAGGTTGCAGCGGGTAGAGGATTTCGAGGGAACGGGCATTGGACTGGCGCTGGTGCGACGAATTGTCGAACGCCATCACGGTTCGGTCGGTGCCGAGGGAACTGTCGGTGAGGGAGCCACGTTCTTCTTCACATTGCCGGTTATGAAAGTTGAAGAGGAAAAAATTGCCTGAACTCAGACCCATTCTGCTGGTGGAAGACAATCCACGCGATCTGGAACTAACGCTGACCGCTCTTGAAAAATGCCAATTGGCGAATGAGGTGGTGGTGGCACGCGATGGCACCGAGGCACTCGACTATCTAAATGTAACCGGTAGCTATCATAACCGCTCGGCTGGTGATCCGGCGGTAGTTCTTCTCGACCTCAAACTGCCGAAAGTGGATGGGCTTGAGGTGTTGCAGACGGTCAAGGGCAGCGATCACTTGCGGCACATTCCGGTCGTCATGCTGACGTCTTCGCGAGAAGAACAGGATCTCGTTAGGAGCTACGAACTCGGCGTGAACGCGTTTGTCGTCAAGCCTGTGGAATTCAACCAGTTCTTCAAGGCGATACAGGATCTTGGCGTCTTCTGGGCTCTCCTGAACGAACCGCCACCGGGTGCACATCGCAATGGCGGATGAGGCGGTGTCGCGAATGGAGGCAAGCAGACTTCTTCTCCTGGAAGACAGTTCTGTGGATGCCGAACTGATCGAAGAACAGCTTTCACGCCTTTCGCCGCCACCTGCGGTAACGAGAGCCGTCGGCAAGGCATCGTTCATTGAGGCGTTGGAAAAACAGCAGTTCGATATCATTCTCGCGGATTTCTCCTTGCCGGACTTCGATGGCATGTCGGCGCTCGATGTCGTTATGGCGAGAAAACCCGATACGCCGTTCATTTTCGTGTCCGGTGTCTTAGGCGAGGACGCGGCGATCGATGCATTCCGGCGCGGGGCGACGGATTATGTTCTCAAGCAGCGGCTTATGAGACTGCCATCCGCTGTCGAGCGCGCGCTGGCGGAAGCCCGGGAGAAACAGGAGCGAAAGCGGGCGGAGCTGCACAAGGAGCTGCTCGTTCGTGAGCTCAGCCATCGCGTCAAGAACACGATGGCGATGGTCGTTTCAATCATTCGCAGAACGGCCAAAGGCAGCACCTCCATCAAGGATTACCAAGAACGGCTGGTGGCCCGCGTGAGTGCCCTTGCGGAGAGCCATGCGCTGCTTTTTCAGAGTAATTGGGGTGAGACGAATCTGAGGGATGTCGTGACGCGGGCGATCGAGCCGCATAATACCTTTGCGAGCAGGATCGAGCTCGACGGTCCGGATGACGTACAGGTGTCGCCGAAATCGGCGCTGGCGCTGGGGATGATCCTGCACGAGCTAGCCACAAATGCCCAGAAATACGGTTCTCTTTCCGGCGCAAACGGAAAGGTCGAGGTTGTCTGGAGAAAGATTCTGAACGGAGACGGCCATGACTGCATCGACCTGCGGTGGCAGGAAAGTGGCGGCCCGCCTGTTTCCGTGCCGCAGGAGACCGGATTTGGAACAACCCTGATAACAAGGGGTGTGCAATACGAATTGCAGGCGGAAAGCGAAATTCGCTATGATCGCGACGGCTTGCGATATCAGGTCATTTTTCCCCTGAACTAAGTCGCCAGACGAAAAGAAGCCGAGTGGGGCATCAGACCGAGATTGGCCCCGCACTTAGTTGGTCAGTGAAAACTCGTTCGCCAGAACACGCGACAGATTGTCGAAATCGCAGGGTTTGGAGACGACCGTCAGCCCGTCGAGCTGCGCGCGGACCCCGGGTATCTCCGCATATCCGCTGCAGATGATGAAGGGGATGTTTGCCGCCTTGAGCTCTTCAATGACGGGTAAGGACAATTCGCCCCGCAAATTGAGATCGATGACGGCGCCATCCAGATCGGTGTCGTTTATTTTCTCCAGGGCGGCACCGATGTGCGAAACCGGCCCGACGACATTGACTCCCAGATCGGAAAGGAAATCCTCCATATCCATCGCCAGAAGCGCGTCGTCCTCCAACACGAGGATTTGTTTTCCCTGGAAACTATAGCTCATTGTTACCGCATTTTCGTCATTTGGACTCAGTCTGGCACCGCCAATCAACATTGCAAAACCCCTAAGTCCCCAACTGGTTCCTTCCATAAATAAAAAGAAAACAGTCGCCTGTGATGTCGTCGTACTCTAGTTTGCAAACTCAATTCGTGCCTACCGGGAATGTGTTTCTGTGACTGGTTTTTCACCGTTTGCCCAACGAAGCCTTTTGATGCTTGCCGTGGGTGTTGCGATTTTGATTGGCATGGTCTCCATGTCGTTGTGGCTTGTGCAGGTGAATAACCGCTATTCCCAGGAAACAGCGGAACTCCGACGTTTCCGTGCCGCTGTTTTGGATGTGCTGACGACGATGCAGGACATCGAAACCGGCCAGAGGGGATATCTGCTGACCAATAATCGCGATTATCTTCTGCCTTATGAAGAAGCCCTGCGTGGCTTGCCTCAACGCCAGTCAAGACTTTTCGATCTTCTGACGGAAGACGAGCAATACAAGCAGTCTCTTTCGGGCCTGAGGCAGGCAATCGACGCGAAGTTGGCCGAGACCCGCGAGACCATAGATCTGCAGCGTGCGGGCCGAATAACGGAGGCGGTTGAGGTCGTTCGCAATAATGACGGCAAACGCTTCATGAACGAGATCAGGAGTATTCTGTCTGACCTGCAATCGGACACAGATGATCGCTTGCGCATCATCGTTGCGGATCAGCTGGGGGCTGCCAATACGCTGCGGTGGGTGACGGTCGGCGGTGCGCTCGCCATCCTCATTGTGGTGGGTGGTTCGATCTTCCTTGTCTTCACCTATATCCGCGCCCTGACAAGGTCGCGGGAGGATGTCGATGAACTCAATCGTCATCTTGAAGAACGTGTAGAGGAAAGAACGCGCGATCTCCGGCGAGCCAATCAGGAAATTCAGCGCTTCGCCTATATCGTAACGCATGACCTGCGCGCGCCGCTCGTCAATATCATGGGCTTCCTCTCCGAATTCGATACATCGCTGAAGCCGGTGAGCCGTTATGTTCTCGCAGATGGCGAGTCGCTGCCGGAAGATGTTATCCGTGAGGCGCGGCTGGCTGTTGAAGAGGATATTCCAGAGGCTATCGGCTTCATTCGCTCGTCTACCCGCAAAATGGATCAGCTGATCAACGCCATCCTTAAAATATCCCGCGACGGCCAGCGAAAGCTACAGCCGGAAAAGGTTGATATCGAAATGTTGCTTTCGTCGCTGTCTGAGACGGTGCGTCACCAGATCAACGCCAATGGCGGTGAGATTGAGGTCGATACGCCGAAGCTGACGATCGTGACCGATCGAATATCCCTTGATCAGATTCTTGGAAATCTTTTCGACAATGCGGTGAAATACCAGATGCCTGGCCGTCCGCTGAGGCTGACGGCACGAGCCTATCCAGCCGGGCGGGGGGCGATTTGTATCGAGGTCGCCGACAACGGGCGCGGTATCGGCGAACAGGATCTTGAACGGATTTTCGAGCTCTTTCGCCGGGCGGGCAGTCAGGACCAGCCGGGAGAGGGCATTGGTCTCGCGCATGTTCGTTCGCTAATCAGAAATTTAGGAGGTGACATTAAAGTCGAGTCTAAACTCGGTGAGGGCAGTACATTCATCCTGCTGATGCCGAGCGATCTCAGACGAGTCACCAAGGAAGGCGAAAAATGAAAGCGACCGGTCAGGAAGTAACGATCGTGATGATCGAAGATGACGAAGGCCATGCCCGGCTGATCGAGAAGAATGTGCGGCGTGCCGGCGTGAACAACGAGATCGTGCCTTTTACGCTTGGCGCCAAGGCGCTGGATTTCATATTAGGCGAAAGTCGGGATGGGCTTGTCAGCAAGGACCGCTATCTTCTCGTCCTGCTCGATCTCAATCTTCCGGATATGTCGGGCCTTAACATTCTCGAGCAGATCAAGAGCAATGAATATACCCGCCGCTTGCCTGTGGTGGTTTTGACAACGACCGACGATGAGACTGAAATTCAGAAATGCTATGATCTTGGCGCGAATGTTTATATAACCAAGCCGGTCGACTATGAGGGCTTTGCCAACGCCATCAAAAATCTCGGCCTGTTCTTTTCCGTAATTCAGATACCTTGAAGGCATGATGGCTTTGCGCGTTTTGTACGTCGATGACGACCCGGCTTTGGCTCGGCTTTCGAGCCGCGTTCTTGGTCGTCACGGTATGGAGGTGGTTCACGCCACCTCGGTCGCTTCCGGTCTCGAGCTTTTTCAAAACGGGCAGTTCGATGTCGTCGTTCTCGACCACTATTTCCAGACGGCAACTGGCATGGAATTTCTTGCCGCGATCCAGACGATACCGGCAAGGGCTCCTGTTCTCTATGTGACGGGGTCCAACGAGGCCCAGATCGCCATAGACGCGCTCAAGGCGGGTGCTGCCGACTACGTCATCAAGAATGTCGGGGACGACTTCTTTCCGCTTCTGCTCACGGCAATCGAGCAGGCATTGGAAAACCATCGCCTGCGCCAGACCAAGGAAGAGGCCGATCGTTTGCTGGTAAAGGCCAAAGAACACGCGGAAATGATGGTGAAGGAGATGAACCATCGTGTCGCGAACAGCCTATCGCTGGTGTCGGCCATGATCCGCTTGCAAATAAACACCCTGAAATCGCAGGAAGCGGAAACCGCGTTGCTGGAAACGCAAAGCAGGATTTCGGCCATCGCCGGCGTGCACCGCAGCCTCTACAATACCGCCAATGTCGGGCTGGTCTCCTTGAGTTCCTATCTAACCTCCATCATCGGCGACCTGTTCCAGGCGGTGCCCGGCTCTTCTTCCGTCACGGTCGAGACTTCGCTTTGCGAAATCGATCTCAAGGCGGATCATGCCGTGGCGCTTGGTGTCATCATAACCGAGCTTCTGACCAATGCGCTGAAATATGCTTATCCTGACCAGACCGGTACGGTTCGCGTCAAACTCTCCGAAGATAATGGACAGTTTGTTCTGCTGGTGGAGGATGACGGCGTCGGCGTGCCGTCAAATTCGACTCCGCGTGGCACAGGCCTCGGTACCAAGCTGATCATGGCGATGGCGCAGAATATCGGTGCACGTGTCGAACAGACCCATACGCATCCCGAACTGAGGCAGGGAACGCGTTTTACGATGACATGGCATGAGAAGCGGCAGGATTGATTTTCCGCTTTTACCACCGCCAATAATGAGAGCGGCGCAGAAGCTTCTCTCTGGCGGTGCTAAACCGGTTTGAAAACTCACAGATGCCGCGCCGTGCCGATAGCGATGAACGGGCCGGTTGCCTGACCGGTCGGAGAGCCTCCGAAAGGCTCCACGCTGATTGCGAAGGTCGTGCCATCCGTTATGGTGCCGTGCATGTCGGCGGGAATGATAAGGTCGCCGTTCGTGCCCGGCTGGAAAACGCCAAGCGAGCGGGTCTTGCCCCCCATCCATGACGAGCCACAATTCTAAAGATTTTTCGTCCGTCTTGCCGGTTGCGACCGGTACGATACGCATCCGGCCCGATTCCGCATCGTAGGACGCAAGGAGATTGACCTGACTGTGGGTTGTCGCAAGCTCAGCCACAAGCGGGTTGGCGCCTTTAGCCTCGGCGGAAACATGCGGCCGTCTTCTGGCATTTTCCAGCTGTAGGAAGCGTTCTTCCTGAGCGCCCTGTTATGAGGACTGACTGCGTCTGTGGGCTCCGGCCATGCAGAACGCGTCTTCAGAATGGCTCCAGCGCCGACTGGATCCGCAGTTTTTCCGCGTCCAGTTCGCTCAGCCTTCCCATATGCGCCGTGATTTCCTCAAAGATCGAGGTGCGATCCGTTTTCGACAGGCGCTCCACGCGACGCAGGGCCGTGATGACCTCGATCAGATCAAGTCGCTCCTGCTCAAGCTTTTCCAGATTCCAGAACATCGCGTTTTCCCCGTTGGTACGCGTTCAAACGGTTCGCCGGGCAAAAGGTTCAGATCAGTCGAATTTAAGGTAAATTTTATCTTTTCGGCAACGGCCCGGGCTGGAGATGTTCCCCCGGGCCTCACCGAATCAATAGGGTGAGCGGCACTGCGTCCGCGTGCCGGCAGGCGCCATATAGCTGTTGTCGGTGGGGTGGTAGGATGTGTAACGCGCCGCACACCATTTTATATGGTCGATCTCGGCTTGAGACAGGGCGTAGCCGTTTGGTGTGGCTTCTTCGCCTTTCCCTGCCGCAAAGGCAGACGCCGGGTAGCCTCGCTGATTTGAATTCTGCGCCTGCGCCTGTGTTTCGTAGGCCGGCTGTATGAGGCTCAACGCATGGGCGGGCACGACAGCAGCGGCAGATATCGCGACGCCAAGAGCGAGCGCGGAGATGGTCTTCGGCATCCTCAACATCGATAAATCCTCGTTATTCGTTCGGTATGCTAACGAAAACTTAGGAAATTCGTTCCGGCGAAGGATTGACGCCACACGAACACGTGATTCTCCAGGCTGGGCGCGGGAGGCGGTTGAAGCGGCAATATTGGGATGCTTTCGGTCCTGCGGCGGCTTTCATGATGACGGTGCGATGCTGCCTTCAACGGGAAAATGATGTGTCCGGTGAGCAAGTTCCATTCCCGCCTGCTTCGCTTCTCCGTCCTTTCGCACTGCTCGTTGACAAGCGGAAAATCCGGTCAGATAGTCGGCCGGCAATCATGCAAACGGGAGTCTTCAATGTTTAACAGGGTTGTCATTCTCTCATCCTTTGCGCTGCTGGCATCGGCGGCGTTTGTCTCCCCCGCAGCCGCACTCACCATGAAGGAGTGCAGCGTGAAATATCAGGCGGCGAAAGCCGATGGGTCGGCCAAGGACGTCAAGTGGAACGACTATCGCGCCAAGTTCTGCGGCAGCGAGGCGGCAGCCGAGGATGCGGCCGACGACAAGCAGGTCGCGGCCACCACCGAAAAAGAACCCGAAAAAGCGACGACAAAGGCCCCGAAGGGCGTCGCTTTCCCGAGTGCTGTCGATAAGAAATACTCAAGCGAGACGCCCGCAAAGGCGCGCCTGAAAACCTGTGTCGACTCCTATCACAAGAACAAGAATGACGGCACGCTCGGCGATCTGAAATGGATCCAGAAGGGCGGCGGCTACTGGAGCCTGTGCAACACGGCCCTGAAAAGCTGAGACAGGCGGGGGCCGATTACCTCTGGCGTTAGCGCGTTATCCGGCACGGTTTCGGATAACGCGCGAGTCGATTCGGTCGCGACCGTTTCTCCTCGCCCCTTTTCTCCTTGCCGTCATTCGCCGGCAGATGCGGATATCCCTTCCTGTCCGCGATCAGGACCTGATCGCGGATGAGTCCATTCCTTGGAGGGTGGAAACGTGTCGCATGGGGCAACCCCGTTTTCGGGCGGGTAAAATCTGCGAATGGCTTGCGATTCAGTCTCTTGATAGAAAGACTTGACCCTGCGGCTTGATCCGCATCCAGCAATTCAACGGCTGCGGCTGTCCGACGACGGCTCGCCGGCAATGTGGGCGGATGACCAGACGATTTCGAAACTATCTCACCGTGCTGGCCATATCGCTGCTGATGTGGACGGTGATCCTTGGCGTCGTTTATTGGCTGTTTCGATAGGTTTTGCCGCAGCTTGCCAGCCTGAATGAAAGTGCCGGAGGCCTGTGCGGCGATAAAGCCGCCTTATGCCTGCAAAGCCGATATTCCCGAAAATTTGATATGGTAAGAGGCGGCCGCCCCATTTCGGCTCTGCTGGCGTGACCTTATAGTTCGGTGAGATCAGGAAAGGGTCATCATGAAAAAATCCGTTGCCGCGACGTGCCTTGCAGCTTTCTCCATGTCGGTCGCTACCGGCGCCATGGCTGAAGAGTTGGTGATTCCGCTCCCGAATGACACGACGGTTGAAAAGGTGGAGACCGTCTACCAATGCGCCGCCGACAAGGTGGAGGCCGTCTATTTCAATGCCGGTGAGATCAGCCTCGTGCGACTGGGGCTGAAGGACGGCGTTACCGTTGCCGCAAATGTCATTGCCGGGTCAGGCGCCAAATATCAGGGCGGCATTTATGTCTGGTGGTCGAAGGGCGAGGAGGCGGATCTTTACGATCTGATGGCGGATCCGGAGATGAAAAAGCCGGTTCATTGCGTCGAGGCCAGGAAATCCTGAGCATCTGCTCGTTCCCGCAAAGGAGCGGCGGCAGGGCGGTTTTTTGAAAACCTTGCCATGCCGCCGGTCAGCGTGGGAGTGCGCGCGCGGCGCGTTCAGCCAAGAACGAGCGACGCAATAAGCGCCAGCAGGATAAGAGAGCTGGCGACAACACCGAGCCTCACCCTGCGAAGGCGGCGGGTACGACCGCCGCTCCAGTCATAAGCCATTGGCAGCTTTACCTTTCTTTTTATTATTATGACTTATTGATTAGCTCCGTAGGCTTGCCCGTGGCTGACCTCAATTGCCAGAATCCATCGGCGAAAATTCACGATTTCCCTGCCTCCTCCCGATGTTGCAGCAAGCGCGGCGATTGATTCTTCCTGTCCTGCGACGGCAAGGAGGGTGAGGGGGCCTGATGGGCGCAGGCCATGAAAAAAGCCCGGAAACTGGCGTTTCCGGGCCTCGTGGAGAAGCGTGTCTGCTGGTCGTTTCAGCTCAGATAGGGCTGGAGATAGGGCAGAACCTCGAGCGTGCCGTGATACAGCATGTTGAGGGCGACATAGATGATGACCATCAGGCCGAGATAGGAAATCCAGCGATAGCGGTGCAGCAGCTTGGCGACGAAGTTGGCGGCAAGACCCATGAGTGCAATCGAAACGACGAGGCCGATGATGAGCACCGTCACATGTTCCTGCGCGGCGCCGGCGACGGCAAGGACGTTATCCAGCGACATGGAAACATCGGCGATGACGATCTGGGTTGCGGCCTGGAAGAAGGTCTTGTGACCCTTCGTCAGGTCGGCCTCTTCGTCCGTCACCTCGTCTTCGATGGAGCCTGCGGCCTCACGCAGTTCCGTCCACATCTTCCAGCACACCCAGGCGAGCAGCAGGCCGCCGAACAATTGCAGGCCGACAATGGCGAGAAGCTGCACGGTGACGGCGGCAAAGCCGATGCGCAGAACCGTGGCGGCGATGATGCCGACCAGGATCGCCTTGCGGCGGAGGTGAGCGGGCAGACCGGCGGCGGCAAGGCCGATGACGATGGCGTTGTCGCCCGCCAGCACGAGGTCGATTGCGATGACCTGTAAGAATGCCGTGAAACCGGCGGCTGTGAAGATTTCCATGGGATGGTCCTGAAACGGATAGAGAGGTCGCGAGGGAAGCGACGGATCGAAATATGGCTTGGGATGGCGCGCTCGCGCCGGATTCCAGTCGCCCGTCTCCCCCCGGCGATGACATGTCCTTAAGCCATCATGCCGGTGCAGGTAAAGAAGTTGTGATAGAAATATCTTATTTAGTGATCGGCCAGTCGGGAGGACGGGCTCGTCGGGCCGATGTCCGCTTCGCCTTTGCGAGGGTTTGAATGTCGCAAATCAGATACCATATACGGGCCTCAAGGCACGCTTAGGGCGCGCGCGAAGGCGCTTTCACAATTAAGTCTTGCGCATTCGCTTACAAAGCCTTAAACGGCGACACCAAACCGGTACGCCGGGGAAACTACTTCACGTTCACAGGAAGCAATTCACATGGCAAAGAGCAAGTTTGAGCGCAATAAGCCGCACGTCAACATTGGCACGATCGGTCACGTTGACCATGGCAAGACGTCGCTGACGGCAGCGATCACGAAGTTCTTCGGCGAATTCAAGGCGTATGACCAGATCGACGCCGCGCCTGAAGAAAAGGCCCGTGGTATCACGATTTCGACGGCGCACGTTGAATACGAAACGCCTGCCCGTCACTACGCGCACGTCGACTGCCCCGGCCACGCCGACTACGTGAAGAACATGATCACCGGTGCTGCCCAGATGGACGGCGCGATCCTGGTTTGCTCGGCCGCTGACGGCCCGATGCCGCAGACCCGCGAGCACATCCTGCTTGCCCGTCAGGTTGGCGTTCCGGCGATCGTCGTGTTCCTCAACAAGGTCGACCAGGTTGACGACGCCGAGCTTCTCGAGCTCGTTGAGCTTGAAGTTCGCGAACTTCTGTCGTCCTACGACTTCCCGGGCGACGATATCCCGATCATCAAGGGTTCGGCCCTTGCTGCTCTTGAAGACTCGGACAAGAAGATCGGCGAAGACGCGATCCGCGAGCTGATGGCTGCGGTTGACGCCTACATCCCGACGCCTGAGCGTCCGATCGACCAGCCGTTCCTGATGCCGATCGAAGACGTGTTCTCGATCTCCGGCCGTGGTACGGTTGTGACGGGTCGCGTTGAGCGCGGTATCGTCAAGGTTGGCGAAGAAGTCGAAATCGTCGGCATTCGTCCGACCTCGAAGACGACGGTTACCGGCGTTGAAATGTTCCGCAAGCTGCTCGACCAGGGCCAGGCCGGCGACAACATCGGTGCACTGGTTCGCGGTGTTAACCGTGACGGCGTCGAGCGTGGTCAGATCCTGTGCAAGCCGGGTTCTGTCAAGCCGCACAAGAAGTTCAAGGCTGAAGCCTACATCCTGACGAAGGAAGAAGGCGGCCGTCATACGCCGTTCTTCACGAACTACCGTCCGCAGTTCTACTTCCGCACGACGGACGTAACGGGCATCGTTACGCTTCCGGAAGGCACGGAAATGGTTATGCCTGGCGACAACGTCACCGTTGACGTCGAGCTGATCGTTCCGATCGCGATGGAAGAAAAGCTGCGCTTCGCTATCCGCGAAGGCGGCCGTACCGTCGGCGCAGGCATCGTCGCTTCGATCGTCGAGTAATTTCAAACCCGCAAGGGATTGAAGAAAACCCCGCTGGAAACGGCGGGGTTTTTTATTGCCTGAAAGGGCTCAGCAGTCGATGCGGACGATGTCGCCATCCTTGAGGTGGAAGAATGCGTCCTGTGGCACATCGAGGCGCAATGCTTCCTCCTTTGGAAGGTTCGCATAGACGCCGCGCAACAGGCGGCTGGTGATGCCGTGGCAGATGACGATCGCATCGCGCGCCTGTCTCTGCTGAATGGTCTCCAGGCTGCGGGCCACCCGGCTTGTCATTCTTTCGAATGTCTCACCGCCGGGCGCGTGGAAGAACCACTCGTATCGATCCAGCCCATCGCGCATGCCGGGATATTCATAATCGATCTCGTAATCCGTCATGCCGTCCCATACCCCCAAGCCGATCTCCATCAGGCCAGGATCGAGGGTGATGCCGTCGATCATGCCGATTTCGCCTGCGACGATTTCGCAGGTCTGCCTCGCCCTGCCGAGCGGGCTGGAGAAAATATGGACTTCATCGGTTTCGATCAGCGCGGCGAGCCTGCGGCCCATGCGCATCGCCTGTTGCCGCCCCAGTTCCGTCAAAGGCGAATCGACCTGACCCTGCCAGCGGCGAACGGCGTTGAATTCGGTCTGGCTGTGACGGACGAGATAGATGCTCATGGGCGTTCCTGTGAAATGCGGGGAAGATCAGCGAATTGAACGATGTACCCCGTGGGAGGGGCATGCCGGGGTATTTTGCCAGACAATGTGAAAAAACAAAAAACACACTTGCCATTCTTTTCCCTGCACCTTAAAGGAGCGCATACCGAATTGGCCAAGCGATTTCGCGGCTGGTTCAGGTGATCAAGGGGTATAGCTCAGTTGGTAGAGCGGCGGTCTCCAAAACCGCAGGTCGGGGGTTCGAGCCCCTCTGCCCCTGCCACTTTCCATTCGCAAGCGCGGGTCCTCGCTGCATGGCAGATGGGTGCCGGATTTCCGGCGAATTTCGCGGAATGTCGATTTCCTCTTGTTAAAAAGGGAATCGGTGTTTATGTAGGGTCAAAACAGACACGCGGTGCGTGGGGCTGATCAGTATCGGCTTTACGCGCCGTAATTGCGTGGGCAGTCAATGGCATCCAAAACCAATCCGTTTACGTTTCTGCAGCAGGTTCGCGCCGAAGCGTCAAAAATCACTTGGCCGTCGCGCCGCGAGACCATGATTTCGACGGCTATGGTGCTGGTGATGGTCATTTTTGCGGCTCTGTTCTTCTTTGCTGCGGATCAGCTCATCGGCTGGCTGCTCAGCCTGGTGCTGAACGTAGGCCGGTAACGGCGCGGTCAAAGGCCCGGTGGAAGGATCGAACGGAGAATAAAAATGGCAGCGCGCTGGTATATCGTTCACGCATATTCGAATTTTGAAAAGAAGGTCGCCGAGTCGATCGAGGAAAAGGCCCGTCAGAAGGGTCTGGATCATCTTTTCGAGAAAATCCTCGTGCCGACCGAAAAGGTGGTTGAGGTGCGTCGTGGCCGCAAGGTCGACAGCGAGCGCAAGTTTTTTCCAGGTTACGTGCTGGTGCGCGCCAACCTGACGGATGAGGCCTATCACCTCATCAAGAACACGCCGAAGGTTACCGGTTTCCTCGGTTCGGACAGCAAGCCTGTTCCGATTCCCGATTATGAAGCCGAGCGTATCCTCGGTCAGGTTCAGGAAGGTGTCGAGCGTCCGAAGTCTTCGGTTTCGTTCGAGATCGGCGAGCAGGTTCGCGTTTCCGACGGTCCGTTCGCGTCGTTTAACGGCGTGGTTCAGGATGTCGACGAAGAGCGTTCGCGCCTGAAGGTGGAAGTGTCGATTTTCGGCCGCGCTACGCCGGTCGAGCTGGAATACAATCAGGTCGAGAAGGTCTGATTGGCGGGGCGAAGCCCCAAGCGCGTGGAAGGCTAACTGGCTCTTTAAGCCGGGGCAGGGCGCCGCACCACGCAACCGCAGCCGCCGGAGCAATCCGGCTTAAGAGAAGCCGGGTAACCGGTTTGAATTGAAAGGCAGAGAGATATGGCTAAGAAAGTTGCAGGCCAGCTCAAGTTGCAGGTAAAGGCCGGGGCGGCCAATCCGTCCCCGCCGATCGGTCCGGCACTTGGTCAGCGTGGCATTAACATCATGGAATTCTGCAAGGCGTTCAATGCCGCCACGCAGGAAATGGAAAAGGGTATGCCGATCCCGGTCGTCATCACCTATTACCAGGACAAGTCCTTCACTTTCGTCATGAAGCAGCCGCCGATGACCTACTGGCTGAAGAAGGAAGCGAAGATTACCTCCGGTTCCAAGACGCCTGGCAAGGGCGCCAAGGTCGGCTCCATCACCAAGGCTCAGGTCAAGACGATCGCTGAAGCCAAGATGAAGGATCTGAACGCAGCCGACATCGAAGGCGCAATGGCAATGGTTGAGGGCTCCGCCCGCGCCATGGGCCTGGAAGTGGTAGGTTGATCATGGCCAAGGTAGCAAAGCGCATTCAGAAGATCCGCGAAGGCGTGGATCCGAACAAGCTCTACGTCCTCACCGACGCCATTTCGATGGTCAAGGAACGTGCAGTTGCCAAGTTCGACGAAACCGTTGAAGTTTCGATGAACCTCGGCGTTGACCCGCGCCATGCGGACCAGATGGTTCGTGGCGTTGTCAACCTGCCGAACGGCACCGGCCGTGACGTTCGCGTCGCCGTCTTCGCCCGTGGCGCCAAGGCTGATGAAGCCACGGCTGCCGGTGCTGACGTTGTTGGTGCAGAAGAACTGGTTGAAATCGTTCAGGGCGGCAAGATCGACTTCGATCGTTGCATCGCGACCCCGGACATGATGCCGCTCGTCGGCCGTCTCGGCAAGGTACTCGGCCCGCGTGGCATGATGCCGAACCCGAAGGTCGGTACGGTGACGATGGATGTTGCCGGCGCCGTCAAGGCGTCCAAGGGCGGCGCTGTCGAGTTCCGCGTCGAAAAGGCCGGTATCGTACACGCTGGCGTTGGCAAGGCTTCGTTCGACGCCAAGGCTCTTGAAGAAAACATCAAGGCTTTCGCCGATGCCGTCATCAAGGCAAAGCCGACCGGTGCCAAGGGCAACTACGTCAAGCGCGTCGCGATTTCCTCGACCATGGGTCCGGGCGTCAAGATCGACCCTTCGTCGGTTACGGCTTAATCAATTCTCGCGCTTCCCGAGGGAAGTGTGAATAAAAGAATTTCCGGCTCCCAGGAGCCGGAGATTTCCGGGGAAACCCGGAACTCCTGTCCGAGATTGCGGGTGGCCATGTCTTTCGGGACCTGGCCTTAATCATTCAACCTGCATGAGACGGGTGAGGCTGGATTTGAGGCATCGAAACGATGCCTGACTGTCCGGTTCGAACCTGGTGTGCCTGTGCCTGAAGCCGTTTGCGGCGACAGAGCGGGGGACAGGATCCTCGAGCGTCGCTCGGGATCTTTGTAAAAAGGTCCCTTGGGGCAAAGGCAAACCCGACGGGTTCACATGTTGTGTTCCCGTCTACTGGAGACAGACAGTGGAAAGAGCGGAAAAACGCGAATTCGTCACGGAGCTGAACGAAGTCTTCAAGGCTTCCGGTTCGGTTGTCGTGGCCCACTATGCTGGTGTCACCGTTGCGCAGATGAACGACTTCCGTTCGAAGATGCGCGCTGCCGGAGGCACCGTCAAGGTCGCGAAGAACCGCCTGGCCAAGATCGCTCTTCAGGGCACGGAGTCGGAAGGGATGACAGATCTCTTCAAGGGCCAGACGCTGATTGCATACAGCGTCGACCCGATGATCGCTCCGAAAGTCGTCATGGATTTCGCCAAGACCAACGACAAGGTCGTTGTTCTCGGTGGCGCCATGGGTGCAACCACGCTCAACGCCGAAGCAGTCAAGTCGCTTGCGACCCTGCCTTCGCTGGACGAGCTGCGCGCAAAGCTGCTGGGCCTTCTCAATGCCCCGGCAACTCGCGTCGCTACGGTTGTCGCCGCACCTGCAAGCCAGCTGGCACGGGTGTTCTCGGCTTACGCCAAGAAGGACGAAGCCGCTTAAGGCGGTTTTTCGCTGTAAATATTCAAACTGGTTCGAACTGAACAAAAGGAACTATCAAAATGGCTGATCTCGCAAAGATCGTAGAAGACCTCTCCTCGCTGACCGTTCTGGAAGCTGCAGAACTGTCCAAGCTTCTCGAAGAAAAATGGGGCGTTTCCGCTGCTGCTCCGGTAGCCGTTGCTGCTGCTGGCGGCGCTGCTGCTGCTGCTGCTCCGGAAGAAGAAAAGACCGAGTTCGACGTTATCCTGGTTGACGCTGGCGCCAACAAGATCAACGTCATCAAGGAAGTTCGCGGCATCACCGGCCTCGGCCTCAAGGAAGCCAAGGACCTCGTTGAAGGCGCTCCGAAGCCGGTCAAGGAAGCCGTTTCCAAGGCTGAAGCTGCTGATCTCAAGAAGAAGCTTGAGGACGCAGGCGCCAAGGTTGACGTTAAGTAATCTTGCGATTGCTGGCGGGAAGGGGCTTCATGCCCCTTTCCGTCGTCATCGTTTTTAAAACTCATTACCCAAAAGCCGCGTGAAAATGGCTTTTGGGTAATGGGTTCTTCAAGAGAATGGTTCCGAACCGGCTCATCTAGGCAATCCGGCCTGATCGATCCGGGATGTGGAACGAGATTGATGATACCCATTGCTTGACGGGATCGACTGGCCATCGGTTCCCGTCCGTTGCAGGCCCGGATGCAATTTTAAAGGAGCGACGATGGCTCAGACCCTTTCGTTTAACGGTCGCAGGCGCGTACGCAAGTTTTTCGGCAAAATTCCAGAAGTAGCGGAAATGCCGAACCTCATCGAGGTTCAGAAGGCTTCGTACGACCAGTTTCTCATGGTTGACGAGCCCAAGGGTGGCCGTCCCGACGAGGGATTGAATGCGGTATTCAAGTCCGTATTCCCGATCACCGATTTTTCCGGCGCCTCCATGCTTGAATTCGTGTCCTACGAATTCGAAGCGCCGAAGTTCGACGTCGAGGAATGCCGTCAGCGCGATCTGACCTATGCTGCGCCGCTGAAAGTGACGCTGCGCCTCATCGTGTTCGATATCGATGAAGATACGGGCGCGAAGTCCATCAAGGACATCAAGGAACAGTCCGTCTACATGGGCGACATGCCGCTCATGACCAATAACGGTACGTTCATCGTCAACGGCACCGAGCGCGTCATCGTTTCGCAGATGCACCGTTCGCCGGGCGTGTTCTTCGATCACGACAAGGGCAAGAGCCATTCTTCCGGCAAGCTGCTCTTCGCTGCCCGCGTCATCCCGTATCGCGGTTCCTGGCTCGACATCGAGTTTGACGCCAAGGACATCGTCTATGCGCGTATCGACCGTCGCCGCAAGATCCCCGTGACCTCGCTGCTGATGGCGCTTGGCATGGATGGCGAAGACATTCTGTCGACCTTCTACACCAAGGCTTCCTATGAGCGCGACGGCGACGGCTGGCGCATTCCGTTCCAGCCCGAGACGCTGAAGAACGCCAAGGTCATCACCGACATGATCGACGCCGATACCGGCGAAGTCGTGGTTGAAGGTGGCAAGAAGCTGACCCCGCGCCTGATCCGTCAGCTGACGGAGAAGGGCCTGAAGGCGCTGAAGGCGACCGACGAAGACCTCTACGGCAACTATCTGGCCGAAGACATCGTCAACTACGAGACGGGTGAAATCTATCTCGAAGCCGGCGACGAAATCGACGAGAAGACCCTCGGCCTCATCCTGCAGTCCGGCTTCGACGAGATTCCGGTCCTCAACATCGACCACGTCAATGTTGGCGCCTATATCCGCAACACGCTGTCTGCCGACAAGAACGAGAACCGTCAGGAAGCCCTGTTCGACATCTACCGCGTCATGCGTCCGGGTGAGCCGCCGACCATGGAATCGGCGGAAGCGATGTTCAACTCGCTGTTCTTCGATGCAGAGCGTTACGATCTGTCGGCCGTTGGTCGCGTCAAGATGAACATGCGCCTCGACCTCGATGCGGAAGACACCGTGCGCACCCTGCGCAAGGAAGACATCCTCGCCGTCGTCAAGATGCTGGTCGAACTGCGCGACGGCAAGGGCGAAATCGACGACATCGACAACCTCGGCAACCGCCGTGTCCGTTCTGTCGGCGAACTGATGGAAAACCAGTATCGTCTGGGCCTTCTGCGCATGGAACGTGCGATCAAGGAACGTATGTCCTCGATCGAAATCGACACCGTGATGCCGCAGGACCTGATCAACGCGAAGCCGGCAGCCGCCGCCGTTCGCGAATTCTTCGGTTCCTCGCAGCTGTCGCAGTTCATGGACCAGGTGAACCCGCTTTCGGAAATCACCCACAAGCGCCGTCTTTCGGCTCTTGGACCGGGTGGTCTGACCCGCGAGCGCGCCGGCTTCGAAGTCCGCGACGTTCACCCGACCCATTACGGCCGTATTTGCCCGATCGAAACGCCGGAAGGCCCGAACATCGGTCTGATCAACTCGCTTGCAACCTTCGCCCGCGTCAACAAGTACGGCTTCATCGAAAGCCCGTACCGCAAGATCGTCGACGGCAAGGTGACCAACGACGTGATCTACCTCTCCGCCATGGAAGAGGCCAAGTATTACGTCGCGCAGGCCAACGCGCCGCTCAATGAAGACGGTTCGTTCTCGGAAGAGTTCGTCGTCTGCCGTCACTCGGGCGAAGTTATGCTCGCACCGCGTGACAACATCAACCTGATGGACGTTTCGCCGAAGCAGCTCGTTTCGGTCGCAGCGGCTCTCATTCCGTTCCTGGAAAACGACGACGCCAACCGCGCTCTCATGGGCTCGAACATGCAGCGTCAGGCCGTTCCGCTTCTGCGCGCCGAGGCACCGTTCGTCGGTACCGGCATGGAGCCGATCGTCGCCCGTGACTCCGGCGCTGCCATTGCAGCCCGTCGTGGCGGTGTGGTCGATCAGGTGGATGCGACCCGTATCGTTATCCGCGCCACGGAAGACCTCGATGCCGGCAAGTCCGGTGTTGACATCTACCGTCTGCAGAAGTTCCAGCGTTCGAACCAGAACACCTGCGTCAACCAGCGCCCGCTGGTTTCCGTCGGCGACAACATCTCCAAGGGCGATATCATCGCGGACGGTCCGTCGACCGACCTCGGCGATCTGGCTCTCGGCCGCAACGCGCTCGTCGCGTTCATGCCTTGGAACGGCTACAACTACGAAGACTCGATCCTGATGTCGGAGCGTATCGTTTCCGACGACGTGTTCACCTCCATCCACATCGAAGAATTCGAAGTGATGGCGCGCGACACGAAGCTCGGTCCGGAAGAAATCACGCGCGACATTCCGAACGTTTCGGAAGAAGCGCTGAAGAACCTCGACGAAGCCGGTATCGTTTACATCGGTGCGGAAGTTCAGCCGGGCGACATCCTCGTCGGCAAGATCACGCCGAAGGGCGAAAGCCCGATGACGCCGGAAGAAAAGCTTCTGCGCGCCATCTTCGGTGAAAAGGCTTCCGACGTTCGCGACACCTCCATGCGCATGCCTCCGGGCACGTTCGGTACGGTCGTCGAAGTCCGCGTCTTCAACCGTCACGGTGTGGAGAAGGACGAGCGCGCGATGGCTATCGAGCGCGAAGAGATCGAGCGTCTGGCGAAGGACCGCGACGACGAGCAGGCGATCCTCGACCGTAACGTCTACGGCCGTCTGATCGACATGCTGCGTGGCCACGTTTCCATCGCCGGTCCGAAGGGCTTCAAGAAGGGCGTCGAGCTTTCCAACGCCGTCGTTTCCGAATATCCCCGCTCGCAGTGGTGGATGTTCGCAGTCGAAGACGAAAAGGCTCAGTCCGAGCTGGAAGCGCTTCGTGGCCAGTACGACGAATCCAAGTCGCGCCTTGAACAGCGCTTCATGGACAAGGTCGAAAAGGTCCAGCGCGGCGATGAAATGCCTCCGGGCGTCATGAAGATGGTCAAGGTCTTCGTTGCCGTTAAGCGCAAGATCCAGCCGGGCGACAAGATGGCCGGCCGTCACGGTAACAAGGGCGTCGTCTCGCGTATCGTTCCGGTCGAGGACATGCCGTTCCTCGAAGACGGCACGCATGTCGACATCTGCTTGAACCCGCTCGGCGTGCCTTCGCGCATGAACGTCGGCCAGATCCTCGAAACCCACCTCGCATGGGCATGCGCAGGCATGGGCAAGAAGATCGGCGAGATGCTCGAAGAGTATCGCAAGACGATGGACATCAGCGAGCTTCGCAGCGAGTTGACGGAAATCTACGCGTCTGAAGCCAATGACGAGGTTCAGCGTTTCGATGACGACTCGCTGGTCAAGCTTGCCGAAGAAGCCAAGCGCGGTGTTTCCATCGCGACCCCGGTTTTCGACGGTGCGCATGAGCCTGACGTTGCCGCGATGCTGAAGAAGGCAGGTCTGCATGAATCCGGTCAGTCCGTCCTTTACGACGGTCGTACCGGTGAGCCGTTCGACCGCAAGGTCACCGTCGGCTACATGTACATGATCAAGCTGAACCACCTTGTCGACGACAAGATCCACGCTCGCTCGATCGGTCCTTACTCGCTCGTTACCCAGCAGCCGCTGGGCGGCAAGGCGCAGTTCGGCGGACAGCGCTTCGGGGAAATGGAAGTCTGGGCTCTGGAAGCATACGGCGCGGCTTACACGCTGCAGGAAATGCTCACCGTCAAGTCGGACGACGTGGCGGGCCGCACCAAGGTTTACGAAGCGATCGTCCGTGGCGACGACACCTTCGAAGCCGGTATTCCGGAGAGCTTCAACGTTCTCGTCAAGGAAATGCGGTCGCTCGGTCTTTCGGTCGAACTGGAAAACTCGAAGATCGAGAACCAGCCCGAAGACCAGCTGCCCGACGCGGCGGAATAAGACGATAGAGGCGGGCGCCTTCAAGGGCGCCTGCCGGTTTCCCGAACGGTATTGGCCGGTTCGGGACACTTTCGCCGCATTATGCGGTTAATCCGTATTTAGAGCTCTGGACGGTGACCCGGGAAGAAGCCGGTCCAGATGCAAACAGGGGCAGCAGCTAGCCTCTCAAGGAGACAAGGCATGAACCAAGAGGTCATGAATCTTTTCAATCCTCAGGTGCCTGCGCAGCATTTCGATTCCATCCGGATTTCGATCGCTTCGCCGGAAAAAATCCTGTCGTGGTCCTACGGCGAGATCAAGAAGCCGGAAACCATCAACTACCGTACGTTCAAGCCGGAACGCGACGGTCTCTTCTGCGCGCGCATCTTCGGACCGATCAAGGACTATGAGTGCCTGTGCGGCAAATACAAGCGCATGAAGTACAAGGGCATCATCTGCGAAAAGTGCGGCGTCGAAGTCACGCTGTCGCGCGTTCGCCGTGAGCGCATGGGCCATATCGAGCTCGCAGCGCCGGTTGCCCATATCTGGTTCCTGAAGTCGCTTCCCTCGCGTATCTCGACCCTGCTCGACATGACGCTGAAGGATGTCGAACGCGTTCTCTATTTCGAGAACTACATCGTCACCGAACCGGGCCTCACTTCGCTGAAGCAGAACCAGCTTCTGTCCGAAGAAGAGTACATGATCGCCGTCGACGAGTTCGGCGAAGACCAGTTCACCGCCATGATCGGCGCTGAAGCCATCTATGAGATGCTGGCTTCGATGAACCTAGAAAAGATCGCCGGCGACCTGCGCGTCGAGCTTGCTGAAACGACTTCTGATCTGAAGCAGAAGAAGCTGATGAAGCGCCTGAAGATCGTAGAGAACTTCATGGAAAGCGGCAATCGTCCGGAATGGATGATCATGAAGGTCGTTCCGGTCATTCCGCCGGACCTGCGCCCGCTGGTTCCGCTGGATGGCGGCCGTTTCGCGACGTCCGACCTCAACGATCTCTATCGCCGCGTCATCAACCGTAACAACCGTCTGAAGCGCCTGATCGAGCTTCGTGCGCCGGGTATCATCATCCGCAACGAAAAGCGCATGTTGCAGGAATCCGTCGATGCGCTGTTCGACAACGGCCGTCGCGGCCGTGTCATCACGGGTGCCAACAAGCGCCCGCTGAAGTCGCTCTCCGACATGCTCAAGGGCAAGCAGGGCCGCTTCCGCCAGAACCTTCTCGGCAAGCGCGTCGACTATTCCGGTCGTTCGGTTATTGTGACCGGTCCGGAGCTCAAGCTGCACCAGTGCGGCCTGCCGAAGAAGATGGCGCTCGAACTGTTCAAGCCGTTCATCTATGCCCGCCTCGACGCCAAGGGTTACTCCTCGACCGTCAAGCAGGCCAAGAAGCTGGTTGAAAAGGAAAAGCCGGAAGTCTGGGATATCCTCGACGAGGTCATCCGCGAGCATCCGGTTCTCCTGAACCGCGCACCGACGCTGCACCGTCTGGGTATCCAGGCTTTCGAACCCATGCTGGTCGAAGGCAAGGCCATCCAGCTGCACCCGCTCGTCTGCACGGCCTTCAACGCCGACTTCGACGGTGACCAGATGGCTGTTCACGTTCCGCTCTCGCTGGAAGCCCAGCTGGAAGCGCGCGTGCTGATGATGTCGACCAACAACATCCTGCATCCGGCAAACGGCCACCCGATCATCGTTCCTTCGCAGGACATGGTTCTCGGCCTGTATTACCTGTCGATCATGAACCAGAACGAGCCGGGCGAAGGCATGGCCTTCTCGGATATCGGTGAGCTGCATCACGCGCTTGAAAACAAGGTCGTGACGCTGCATGCCAAGATCCGCGGCCGCTTCAAGACCGTGGATGCCGATGGCAAGCCGGTTTCGAAGATTCATGAGACGACCCCCGGTCGTATGCTGATTGGCGAACTTCTGCCGAAGAACGTCAACGTGCCTTTCGACGTCTGCAACCAGGAAATGACCAAGAAGAACATCTCCAAGATGATCGACACGGTCTACCGTCATTGCGGCCAGAAAGACACGGTCATCTTCTGCGACCGCATCATGCAGCTCGGCTTTGCCCATGCCTGCCGCGCCGGCATTTCGTTCGGCAAGGACGACATGGTCATTCCGGACAGCAAGGTGAAGATCGTCGGCGACACCGAAGCTCTCGTGAAGGAATACGAACAGCAGTATAATGATGGTCTCATCACCCAGGGCGAAAAGTACAACAAGGTTGTCGACGCCTGGGGCAAGGCTACCGAAAAGGTCGCCGAAGAAATGATGGCACGCATCAAGGCTGTCGAGTTCGATCCGGAAACGGGCCGCCAGAAGCCGATGAACTCCATCTACATGATGTCGCATTCGGGTGCTCGTGGTTCTCCGAACCAGATGCGTCAGCTGGGCGGCATGCGCGGCCTGATGGCGAAGCCGTCGGGTGAAATCATCGAGACGCCGATCATCTCGAACTTCAAGGAAGGCCTGACCGTTAACGAGTACTTCAACTCGACCCACGGTGCCCGTAAGGGTCTCGCAGACACCGCCCTGAAGACGGCGAACTCGGGTTACCTGACCCGTCGTCTCGTCGACGTCGCGCAGGATTGCATCGTCAACTCCAAGGATTGCGGCACCGACAAGGGCCTCACCATGACCGCCATCGTCGATGCCGGTCAGGTCGTTGCCTCGCTCGGCGCACGTATCCTCGGCCGTACGGCTCTGGACGACATCGATCATCCGGTTTCCGGCGAAAACATCGTCAAGGCCGGCACGTTGATCGACGAAGCCGACGTGGCTGCCATCGAGAAGGCCGGTATCCAGTCCGTCCGCATCCGTTCGGCTCTGACCTGCGAAGTGCAGATCGGCGTCTGCGGCGTGTGCTACGGTCGTGACCTTGCACGCGGTACGCCTGTCAACATGGGCGAAGCCGTCGGCGTCATCGCCGCACAGTCCATCGGTGAACCGGGCACGCAGCTTACCATGCGTACCTTCCACCTTGGCGGTACGGCGAACGTGGTCGACCAGTCGTTCCTGGAAGCCTCTTACGAGGGCACGATTGCGATCAAGAACCGCAACATCCTGCGCAACTCCGAAGGCGCACTCATCGCGATGGGCCGTAACATGGCCGTCACCATTCTCGATGAGCGTGGCCAGGAGCGGTCTTCGCAGCGCGTTGCCTATGGTTCGAAGATCTTCGTTGACGACGGCGACAAGGTTAAGCGCGGTCAGCGTCTTGCAGAGTGGGACCCCTACACCCGTCCGATGATGACGGAAGTGGAAGGTACCGTTCACTTCGAGGACCTCGTCGACGGCCTCTCCGTTCTGGAAGCCACCGACGAATCCACCGGCATCACCAAGCGTCAGGTTATCGACTGGCGTTCGACGCCGCGCGGTTCGGACCTCAAGCCTGCGATCGTCATCAAGGACGCTTCCGGTGCGGTTGCGAAGCTTGCCCGTGGTGGCGAAGCCCGCTTCCAGCTCTCGGTCGACGCCATCCTGTCGGTCGAGCCGGGTGCGAAGGTCTCCCAGGGTGACGTGCTTGCACGTTCGCCGCTGGAAAGCGCCAAGACGAAGGACATCACCGGCGGTCTGCCGCGCGTTGCCGAACTGTTCGAAGCCCGTCGTCCGAAGGACCACGCCATCATCGCAGAGATCGATGGTACGATCCGTCTCGGCCGCGACTACAAGAACAAGCGTCGCGTGATGATCGAGCCTGCGGAAGACGGCGTCGAGCCGGTCGAATACCTGATCCCGAAGGGCAAGCCCTTCCACCTTCAGGAAGGCGACTATATCGAAAAGGGTGAATACATCCTCGACGGTAACCCGGCACCACACGACATTCTGGCGATCAAGGGCGTGGAGGCTCTGGCTTCCTACCTCGTGAACGAAATCCAGGAAGTCTACCGTCTGCAGGGCGTTGTGATCAACGACAAGCACATCGAGGTGATCGTTCGCCAGATGCTGCAGAAGGTTGAAATCACCGATGCCGGCGACAGCCAGTACATCGTTGGTGACAACGTCGATCGCATCGAGCTTGACGACAACAACGACCGCCTGATCGAAGAAGGCAAGAAGCCTGCCTATGGCGAGCCGGTTCTGCTCGGCATCACCAAGGCTTCGCTGCAGACGCCGTCCTTCATTTCGGCCGCATCCTTCCAGGAAACCACCAAGGTTCTCACGGAAGCTGCGATTGCCGGCAAGACGGACACGCTGCAGGGCCTCAAGGAAAACGTCATCGTCGGCCGCCTCATCCCGGCCGGTACCGGCGGCACCATGACGCAGATCCGCCGCATCGCCACCTCGCGCGACGACCTCATTCTCGAGGAACGCCGCAAGGGCACCGGTGCAGGTTCTGCGAACCAGATGCTGCAGGACATGACGGACCAGGCTCCGGCCGCCGAATAAGGCGGGAAGGGCAGGGGCTTTGCGAAGCCTCGCCAAAGTTCAGAACAAAACGCCCGGAGCAATCCGGGCGTTTTTTTGTTTGAGCGGAATTTGGAAGCTTCTTGCCCTTTGCCGGTCAACCCGGAAATCCATCCGTGCAAATGGGTTAGGCCTGTCCGCGGATGTTATAGCGAGTGAGAACGGAAAGCCGGCGAACGAGGTCGGCCTTGCCGGTGCTGCCGGTCTTCGCGTAGATAGACTTGGCGTTGCTGCGCACGGTTTCGTGCGAGACTTTCAGTTGCTTCGCCACCGCCGGAAGCGAAAGCCCCTTCATGATTTCCAGCGCTACCCGCGCTTCGCCCCTCGTCAGATCGTAGAGACCCTTGAGCAATGTGTTTGCGTCGGCAATTATGCCCGTCGGTTGCGATACGAGCGCGATGGCGTTACCGTTTGGTGAGAAATCCAGTGCGCTCTTGCGCAGCGGTATGAGGTGGAGAATGCAGGCGCCGTCTTCGCTGGCGGGAAGAGGGAAGGAACCGGCGTCTTGCCCAGAGAGTGCCTTGTAAAGCAGCCGGTTCACTCTCTCATCGGCAATGGCGATTCTGTCGCGCGTGCGGGCGGAGAAGCATTTCTGTAATGACAGGAACAGATCGTTGGCCGAAATGATGTGGCCGCTCGTCTGCAGCACTGCGGCCGGCGCGCCAATGGCGTTGAGACCAAGTGTCATCGCATCGGCCTTCTGACGCTGCAGCTGTGTTGCGAGGGTGAGGCTGCGGGCGATATGCGGCCTCAGTCCGCCGAGTGCTGCCATGGTCTCGGGCGTGATAGTGCCGGCGTCGAGCCTGCGTTCAAACAGCACTGTCATCTCCGGATGGCCGGGTGGAGCAACCTGTGTCGCCGCGCCGTATCCCAAACCGCGGGGCATAAGAAAGTCACGAACGATCGGCAGTTCGGCCCATTCCTCATGATTGAAGACGTCCAAATCCTGCGCGAAGGAGAATTGGCCTTCCCGGGCGATGCGGCTGAGGCGATCATTGCGGTGGTTCCAGCCGCCCGCCGCGAAGTCCTTCATCAGCTCCTGAAAGCTCGGCGTGTGAAGCCACACTTGGTCTTCTCCCTTGCCCCAGGTAATCGCGCCGCCCCAGAAATTGAGATGACGGCAGATAGCTACCAGAACCTGCATCCAGCGGTCGGGAAAAAGCGCCGCTTCATAGATGTCATCGATAATGTCTGCCGACGATATAGTATCCAACCCGCCACCGAAAATTTGCGTCGGAACTATTTTAAGCTGATGTCGGCTAGATATTCAATGTATAAAGAATTAATACTACTGTATTTAAAGTATATAATCTATGAGTGACTTAATATATTGATGAGTTTGCCGAAGGGGTCGCGCACGAACAGGCGTCGTACACCCCACGCCTCGACTACGGGGCCGTATTCGATCGGCAGCTCGGCCGTCAGGATTCGGGCGTGGACCTCGTCGAAATCATCGACCTCGATGGAGAGGTCGGGCACATCCGTGCCGGAGCCACCTTCGCGCGCAAAACTCACCTGAGCCCGCGCTTCGAGCGGGCTGGCATGGGTGACGATCCAGCCATGATCCATGGCGGCGGGCATGCCGAGAATGTCACCGTAGAACGCCTGAGCCCGCGCGGGTTCCGGCGTTGCTATATTGGCGACGACACGTCTGACCGCCATGGCTTGAACCTCAGGCGAAGCGGATGATGGCGACTTCGCCTTCGAGTGCGCCCTGATAGGCGGAGGCGTGCGGCTCTTCGTCCGGGATGTCGGTCAGCATGCCGATCTGGTCGAGATCGGCTTCGATGAAGCCTTCCTCGGAAAGCGCGTTCAGCGTTTCGCGTACGGCGGTATCGTCGTCCGGCGCCCGCAGGATGACGTGGATGTCGATGCCGTCGGAATTGTCGGTCTCATAGGCCTTGCCGATGACGATGAAGACCATCGGCTCGTCGCGTCCGTTGTCGTTGTCGGGGAGGGTGCTCATGACGCGGTTCCTTGATCTGTCGTTGCTGTGATGCGGGCCGAGGGAATCGGTCCCACCCATGGCGGAGCCGCTCCGACCCGCCATGGGGAATCAATAGACGGATTTTATGAAAAGCCAAAGCGCGGAGGTCAAAATCGCTGCCTTCTGCGCCGACTTATGTTAAAGCGGGTTGGAAATGGCCCGGACGTGGGCTTTGCGGCCATGGGTGGCGGCGCAAAATGTGGATTCACCCTTGACGAAAGCTGGCTAAAACAGTAGTACGCCCGCCATCGGAGCCTCTGTGGGTGCTGGCCGTTCGGTAACCTTTTTCCCGAACATCATCTCAAACGGGTCTCCATTGCACGTAGAAGACACGAATGTTGCACGCAAGACGCCTCATCCGGTGTCCTCTGCTCTTGGTGGTCCATCCGTGAAAACGGATCGGGCCACGTTTTGCGCATGAGGATATATGCGTGCATCGTCGCCGGCAACGGCATAGCCGCCACCCGTGAGGGTGGCTAAAGTAGTTTTTGCAAGGGATGGTTATATGCCTACCGTAAACCAGCTGATCCGCAAGCCTCGCCAGGCACAGGTAAAGCGCAACAAGGTTCCTGCTCTTCAGGAAAACCCGCAGAAGCGTGGTGTTTGCACCCGCGTTTACACGACGACCCCGAAGAAGCCGAACTCGGCTCTGCGTAAGGTTGCCAAGATCCGCCTCACCAACGGCTTCGAAGTCATCGGCTACATTCCGGGCGAAGGTCACAACCTTCAGGAACACTCCGTGGTCATGATCCGCGGCGGCCGCGTAAAGGACTTGCCGGGTGTGCGTTACCACATCATCCGCGGTGTTCTCGATACCCAGGGCGTCAAGAACCGCAAGCAGCGCCGCTCCAAGTACGGTGCGAAGCGTCCGAAGTAATTCGGGTTTAAACAAATTCCGGCGCTGCGCGAGGTTCTCCGCGTGGTTTAGCGTCAATAACATTGAGAGACAAAGAATATGTCCCGTCGCCATAGTGCAGAAAAGCGTGAGATCAACCCGGACCCGAAGTTCGGCGATCTGGTCGTCACCAAGTTCATGAACGCCATCATGCTTCACGGCAAGAAGTCGGTCGCAGAAAGCATCGTTTACGGCGCGTTCGACGTCGTTCAGGGCAAGACGAAGCAGGAGCCGCTCGGCGTGTTCCACTCCGCCCTCGACAACGTTGCTCCGCACGTTGAAGTACGTTCGCGCCGCGTTGGTGGTGCCACGTATCAGGTTCCCGTCGACGTTCGCCCCGAGCGCCGTCAGGCCCTCGCTATCCGCTGGCTGATCACGGCTGCCCGCAAGCGCAACGAAACGACCATGGTCGATCGCCTTTCCGGCGAACTCATGGACGCTGCGAACAACCGCGGTTCCGCTGTCAAGAAGCGCGAAGACACGCACAAGATGGCCGACGCCAACCGCGCATTCTCGCATTACCGCTGGTAATCTTAACCGGTCGCATATCGAAAGGCAGTCCATTATGGCTCGCGAATATAAAATCGAAGACTACCGCAATTTCGGTATCATGGCGCATATCGACGCCGGCAAGACGACGACCACCGAGCGTATCCTTTATTACACCGGTAAGTCGCACAAGATCGGCGAAGTTCACGATGGCGCTGCCACGATGGACTGGATGGAGCAGGAGCAGGAGCGTGGTATCACCATCACCTCCGCTGCCACCACGACCTTCTGGAAGGGTCGCGACGGCAAGATGCGCCGCTTCAACATCATCGACACCCCCGGCCACGTTGACTTCACCATTGAAGTCGAGCGTTCGCTGCGCGTTCTCGACGGCGCCATCGCGCTGCTCGACGCCAACGCCGGTGTTGAGCCGCAGACGGAAACCGTCTGGCGCCAGGCTGAGAAGTATCATGTTCCGCGCATGATCTTCTGCAACAAGATGGACAAGACCGGTGCTGACTTCTACCGCTCGGTAGAAATGATCAAGACCCGTCTCGGCGCCATCGCCGTTGTCATGCAGCTGCCGATCGGCGCTGAGGCCGAGTTCAAGGGCGTTATCGACCTGATCGAGATGAACGCACTCATCTGGCGCGACGAATCGCTCGGCGCTCAGTGGGACGTCGTCGAAATCCCGGAAGACATGAAGGCCAAGGCTGACGAATATCGCGAAAAGCTGATCGAGACCGTTGTCGAGATCGACGAAGAAGCGATGGAAGACTACCTGAACGGCATCATGCCCGACAACGACAAGATCCGTGCGCTCGTTCGCCGCGGCACCATCGACGTGAAGTTCCACCCGATGTTCTGCGGTACCGCGTTCAAGAACAAGGGCGTTCAGCCGCTTCTCGACGCCGTTGTCGACTACCTGCCTTCTCCGCTGGACATTCCGGCGATCAAGGGTATCGACTTCAAGACCGAAGCCGAAATCGAGCGTCATGCCGACGACAGCGAGCCGCTTTCCATGCTCGCGTTCAAGATCATGAACGACCCCTTCGTCGGTTCGCTGACCTTCGCACGCATCTACTCGGGCAAGCTCGAAAAGGGTACGTCCGTCATCAACACGGTCAAGGACAAGCGCGAGCGCGTCGGCCGTATGCTGCAGATGCACTCCAACAGCCGTGAAGACATCGAAGAAGCCTTTGCCGGCGACATCGTTGCTCTGGCCGGCCTCAAGGAAACCACCACTGGCGATACGCTCTGCGATCCGCTGAAGCCGGTTATCCTCGAGCGCATGGAATTCCCCGAGCCGGTCATCCAGATCGCGATCGAGCCGAAGACCAAGGGCGACCAGGAAAAGATGGGCCTCGCGCTCAACCGTCTGGCTGCTGAAGATCCTTCGTTCCGCGTCAAGACGGATGAAGAATCCGGTCAGACGATCATCGCGGGCATGGGCGAACTTCACCTCGACATTCTCGTTGACCGTATGCGTCGCGAATTCAAGGTTGAAGCAACCGTTGGCGCTCCGCAGGTTGCCTACCGCGAAACCATCACGCGTCAGCACGAAGAAGACTACACGCACAAGAAGCAGTCCGGTGGTACCGGTCAGTTCGCTCGCGTGAAGATCATCTTCGAACCGAACCCCGAAGGCGAAGACTTCAAGTTCGAGTCGAAGATCGTCGGCGGTGCAGTTCCGAAGGAATACATCCCGGGCGTTCAGAAGGGTATCGAAAGCGTTCTGTCTTCCGGTCCGCTGGCTGGCTTCCCGATGCTCGGCGTCAAGGCGACGCTGGTCGATGGTGCATTCCACGATGTTGACTCGTCGGTTCTCGCCTTCGAAATCGCATCGCGTGCCTGCTTCCGTGAAGCAGCCAAGAAGGCTGGCGCACAGCTTCTCGAGCCGATGATGAAGGTCGAAGTCGTAACGCCGGAAGACTATGTCGGTGACGTTATCGGCGACCTGAACTCCCGTCGTGGTCAGATCCAGGGCCAGGAAAGCCGTGGTATCGCGGTCGTCATCAACGCGCATGTTCCGCTCGCGAACATGTTCAAGTACGTCGACAACCTGCGCTCCATGTCGCAGGGCCGTGCACAGTACTCGATGACGTTCGACCACTATTCGCCGGTTCCGTCGAACGTGGCGCAGGAAATCCAGGCTAAGTACTCCGGTCAGAAGTGATCGGGGTACGCCCCACCGAATTTTGAAGATTATTCCCGTCAAGGGACAAGAATGGAGAGCCACTAATGGCAAAGAGCAAGTTTGAGCGCAATAAGCCGCACGTCAACATTGGCACGATCGGTCACGTTGACCATGGCAAGACGTCGCTGACGGCAGCGATCACGAAGTTCTTCGGCGAATTCAAGGCGTATGACCAGATCGACGCCGCGCCTGAAGAAAAGGCCCGTGGTATCACGATTTCGACGGCGCACGTTGAATACGAAACGCCTGCCCGTCACTACGCGCACGTCGACTGCCCCGGCCACGCCGACTACGTGAAGAACATGATCACCGGTGCTGCCCAGATGGACGGCGCGATCCTGGTTTGCTCGGCCGCTGACGGCCCGATGCCGCAGACCCGCGAGCACATCCTGCTTGCCCGTCAGGTTGGCGTTCCGGCGATCGTCGTGTTCCTCAACAAGGTCGACCAGGTTGACGACGCCGAGCTTCTCGAGCTCGTTGAGCTTGAAGTTCGCGAACTTCTGTCGTCCTACGACTTCCCGGGCGACGATATCCCGATCATCAAGGGTTCGGCCCTTGCTGCTCTTGAAGATTCTGACAAGAAGATCGGCGAAGACGCGATCCGCGAGCTGATGGCTGCGGTTGACGCCTACATCCCGACGCCTGAGCGTCCGATCGACCAGCCGTTCCTGATGCCGATCGAAGACGTGTTCTCGATCTCCGGCCGTGGTACGGTTGTGACGGGTCGCGTTGAGCGCGGTATCGTCAAGGTTGGCGAAGAAGTCGAAATCGTCGGCATTCGTCCGACCTCGAAGACGACGGTTACCGGCGTTGAAATGTTCCGCAAGCTGCTCGACCAGGGCCAGGCCGGCGACAACATCGGTGCACTGGTTCGCGGTGTTAACCGTGACGGCGTCGAGCGTGGTCAGATCCTGTGCAAGCCGGGTTCTGTCAAGCCGCACAAGAAGTTCAAGGCTGAAGCCTACATCCTGACGAAGGAAGAAGGCGGCCGTCATACGCCGTTCTTCACGAACTACCGTCCGCAGTTCTACTTCCGCACGACGGACGTAACGGGCATCGTTACGCTTCCGGAAGGCACGGAAATGGTTATGCCTGGCGACAACGTGACCGTTGACGTCGAGCTGATCGTTCCGATCGCGATGGAAGAAAAGCTGCGCTTCGCTATCCGCGAAGGCGGCCGTACCGTCGGCGCAGGCATCGTCGCTTCGATCGTCGAGTAATTTCGACCTTTGAAATTCTGACTGGCGGCGGTGTGAACAACACCGCCGCCGGACTTTTGGTAAAAAGCCTGGCGGCGTTGCATTTTTAGTGCTTGAAAAATTCGGTGAAAGCGCGTAAACGCGCACTCACACTCACCGCTGGATTCGCAAGCGATTGCGAAACGCGGTGTTTTAGCAATACAGACAATTGAAATGATTGGGATGCGACAGCGCATTTCTCTCGATTTTTGAAAATCTGCGGCGCCACGATCAATAGAAGTTCATGTGTTTCCGCGTGCGGAAACGAATAACAAAGAACAAGGACAAGACGAATGAACGGCCAGAATATCCGTATCCGCCTCAAGGCGTTCGATCACCGGATCCTCGATGCCTCTACCCGTGAAATCGTGTCGACCGCAAAGCGCACCGGCGCCAGCGTTCGCGGCCCGGTTCCGCTCCCCACCCGCATCGAAAAGTTTACCGTCAACCGCTCTCCTCACGTTGATAAGAAGAGCCGTGAACAGTTCGAAATGCGGACGCACAAGCGTCTTCTCGATATCGTTGACCCCACCCCGCAGACTGTCGATGCTCTGATGAAGCTCGACCTCGCTGCTGGCGTTGACGTGGAAATCAAGCTCTAAGACCCGGCCCGATCCATTCAAGGTGAGGGCTGAAGTAACAAGGCCGGACTTCACCTTTGGGTGAGGGCCAATAACAAGGAAGGTACGTGGAGCAATCCAACGACTTCCAAACCGGAGACCGGAAACATCGTGAGATGTCGAAGGGCACTCCTTAACAAAGGCCAGAGAGGGTTTTCCCTTCAAGGCTCGCAAGAGGATGAACCAATGCGTTCAGGTGTGATTGCACAGAAAGTGGGTATGACACGCGTCTATAACGACGCAGGTGAACATATCCCCGTAACAGTATTGCGACTGGATAACGTACAAGTCGTTGCCCAGCGCACGGAAGACAAGAATGGCTATACCGCAGTTCAGCTCGGTGCCGGCCAGTCCAAGGTCAAGAACACGACGAAGGCGCTTCGCGGTCACTTTGCCGCTGCCAATGTCGAACCGAAAGCCAAGCTCGTCGAGTTCCGGGTTTCCCCCGAGAACCTGATCGACATCGGTGCAACACTGACCGCAAATCATTTTCAGTCCGGCCAGCTGGTCGACGTCACTGGAACCACGATCGGTAAAGGTTTTGCCGGTGCTATGAAGCGTCACAACTTCGGTGGTGGCCGCGCTTCGCACGGTAACTCCGTATCGCACCGTGCACACGGTTCGACCGGTAACAACCAGGATCCGGGCCGCGTCTGGAAGGGCAAGCGCATGGCTGGTCATATGGGCCAGACGCGCGTTACGACCCAGAACCTCGAAGTCGTTTCGACCGATGAAGACCGTGGCCTCATCCTCGTGAAGGGTGCAGTTCCCGGCTCGAAGGGTTCCTGGATCATCGTCCGCGACGCCGTCAAGTCGGCTGCGAAGTAAGGGAGCCTTATCATGGAATTGAACGTCAAGACCCTCGAGGGAAAAGACGCCGGCAAGGTTTCTCTGTCGGATGAGATCTTCGGCCTCGACCCCCGCCAGGACATCCTGGCCCGCATGGTTCGCTGGCAGCTTGCAAAGAAGCAGCAGGGAACCCACAAGTCCAAGAACCGGTCGGAAGTTTCCCGCACCGGCGCGAAGATGTACAAGCAGAAGGGTACGGGCCGCGCTCGTCACCATTCGGCTCGCGCACCGCAGTTCCGCGGCGGCGGCAAGGCCCACGGCCCGGTCGTTCGCAGCCATGCACACGATCTTCCGAAGAAGGTTCGTGCGCTCGCTCTGCGTCACGCCCTGTCTGCAAAGCTGAAGGCTGAAGAACTGATCATCGTCGATCAGCTCGTCGCGTCCGAAGCAAAGACCAAGGCTCTGCTGGGCAGCTTCGCTTCGCTTGGCCTGACCAACGCTCTCGTTATCGGCGGCGCCGAACTTGATGGCAACTTCAAGCTCGCTGCTCAGAACATCCCGAACGTGGACGTTCTGCCGGTTCAGGGCATCAATGTTTACGACATCCTGCGTCGTGGCAAGCTGGTGCTTTCCAAGGCTGCTGTAGAGGCTCTGGAGGAGCGGTTCAAATGACGGATCTTCGCCACTACGATGTGATCGTATCTCCTTCGATCACGGAAAAGTCGACGCTGGTATCCGAACAGAACCAGGTCGTATTCAACGTCGCCAAGAATGCTTCCAAGCCTGAGATCAAGGCTGCCGTGGAAGCTCTCTTCGGCGTCAAAGTCACGGCTGTGAACACGCTTATCCGCAAGGGTAAGACCCGTCGTTTCCGTGGATTCGCCGGTAAGCTGAAGGACGTCAAGAAAGCCGTCGTCACGCTCGCCGAAGGTCAATCCATCGACGTGTCCACCGGACTCTAAAGGTTAGGCCCAAGCGGGCAAAGACCCAAAAGGGAACAAGAAAATGGCATTGAAAAGTTTCAATCCGACCACGCCGAGCCAGCGCCAGCTGGTTATCGTGGACCGCGCTTCGCTCTACAAGGGCAAGCCGGTAAAGGCTCTCACCCAGGGCCTCAGCTCCAAGGGTGGCCGTAACAACCAGGGCCGGATCACCGTCCGTTTCCAGGGTGGCGGTCACAAGCGGACCTACCGTCTGGTTGACTTCAAGCGTCGCAAGTTCGACGTAGAAGGCACCGTTGAGCGTCTGGAATACGACCCCAACCGCACCGCGTTCATCGCGCTGGTTACGTATACCGACGGCGAACAGGCTTACATTCTCGCGCCACAGCGTCTCGCTGCCGGTGACAAGGTGATCGCCTCCGACAAGGCAGTGGACGTGAAGCCCGGCAACACCATGCCGCTTCAGTACATTCCGGTCGGTTCGATCATCCACAACGTCGAGATGAAGCCGGGCAAGGGCGGTCAGATCGCTCGCTCCGCCGGTACGTATGTCCAGCTCGTCGGCCGCGATGCCGGCATGGCCATCCTGCGTCTCAACTCGGGCGAACAGCGTCTGGTGCATGGCTCGTGCCTTGCATCGATCGGTGCCGTTTCGAACTCGGACCACGCCAACATCAACGACGGCAAGGCCGGTCGTTCCCGTTGGCGCGGCAAGCGTCCGCACGTTCGCGGCGTCGTCATGAACCCGGTCGACCACCCGCACGGTGGTGGTGAAGGTCGCACGTCGGGTGGTCGCCACCCGGTTACTCCGTGGGGCAAGCCCACGAAGGGCAAGCGCACCCGTTCGAACAAGTCGACCGACAAGTTCATCATGCGCTCGCGCCATCAGCGTAAGAAGTAAGAGAGGTAGTCACTAATGGCTCGTTCAGTATGGAAAGGTCCGTTTGTTGACGGCTATCTTCTCACCAAGGCTGAGAAGGTGCGCGAGAGCGGACGTAACGAAGTAATCAAGATCTGGAGCCGTCGCTCCACGATCCTGCCGCAGTTCGTTGGTCTGACCTTCGGCGTCTACAACGGCAGCAAGCATGTGCCCGTCTCCGTCAACGAAGACATGGTCGGACACAAGTTCGGTGAATTCTCTCCGACCCGTACCTATTACGGTCACGGCGCGGACAAGAAGGCAAAGAGGAAGTAATCATGGCGAAGGCTAAGACCGAACGCCGGCTGAAGGACAACGAGGCTCAGGCCGTTGCCCGTACGCTCCGCGTCAGCCCCCAGAAACTGAACCTGGTTGCCGCTCTTATCCGTGGCAAGAAGGTTGATCGCGCTCTCGCCGAGCTCGAATTCTCCCGCAAGCGCATTGCAGGCACCGTCAAGAAGACGCTGGAATCTGCAATTGCCAATGCGGAAAACAACCACGACCTCGACGTCGACGCTCTCGTCGTCGCCGAGGCCTATGTTGGCAAGTCCATCACCATGAAGCGTTTCCACGCTCGTGGCCGTGGTCGTGCTTCCCGCATCGAAAAGCCGTTCGCTCACCTCACGATCGTTGTTCGTGAAGTCGAGGAAAAAGGGGAGGCCGCATAATGGGTCAGAAAATCAATCCGATCGGCTTCCGCCTCGGCATCAACCGTACCTGGGATAGCCGCTGGTACGCTGACACCGCAGAATACGGCAAGCTGCTGCATGAAGACCTGAAGATCCGGGCTTACCTGATCAAGGAACTCAAGCAGGCCGGTATCGCAAAGGTCGTCATCGAGCGTCCGCACAAGAAGTGCCGCGTTACGATCCACTCGGCTCGTCCGGGTCTGATCATCGGCAAGAAGGGTGCGGACATCGAGAAGCTTCGCAAGAAGCTTTCCGAGATGACCAACTCCGAAACGCACCTCAACATCGTTGAAGTGCGCAAGCCGGAAATCGACGCGACGCTGGTTGCCCAGTCGATCGCTCAGCAGCTCGAGCGCCGCGTGGCTTTCCGCCGTGCGATGAAGCGTGCTGTTCAGTCCGCAATGCGTCTTGGCGCCGAAGGCATCAAGATCACCTGCGGCGGCCGTCTCGGCGGTGCAGAAATCGCTCGTACCGAATGGTACCGCGAAGGTCGCGTTCCGCTCCACACGCTGCGTGCGGACATCGACTACGGCACGGCTGAAGCTGAAACCGCATTCGGCATTTGCGGCATCAAGGTCTGGATCTTCAAGGGCGAAATCCTTGAGCACGATCCGATGGCTTCTGAGCGTCGCGGTCTCGAAGGCGACGCACAGGGCCCTGCAAGCCGTGAGCGTGGCGATCGTCCCGATCGTCGTCGCGAAAACGCTTGATTGACGCTGGCGAAAGATAAGCTCGGAGAAGTAAGAAAATGTTGCAGCCAAAGCGTACTAAGTACCGTAAGCAGTTCAAGGGACGCATCAAGGGCGTCGCCAAGGGCGGCTTTGACCTGGCATTCGGTGAATTCGGCTTGAAGTCGCAGGAACCGAACCGCGTGAATGCACGCGAGATCGAAGCGGCCCGCCGCGCGATCACGCGTTACATGAAGCGCGCAGGTCGCGTGTGGATCCGCGTATTCCCCGACGTTCCGGTCACGGCAAAGCCGACCGAAGTTCGTATGGGTAAGGGCAAGGGTTCGGTCGATTACTGGGCATGCAAGGTCAAGCCCGGTCGTATGATGTTCGAGATCGACGGTGTGTCCGAGGAGATCGCCCGTGAGGCGCTTCGTCTCGGCGCTGCCAAGCTCTCGGTCAAGACGCGCTTCGTACAGCGCATCGCAGAGTAAGGAGCAAGGCACATGAAAGCCGATGAAGTTCGCGGCCTCAGCGCCGACCAGCTCAAGGACAAGCTCGCCGATCTGAAGAAGGAGCAGTTCAACCTGCGCTTCCAGAAGGCAACTGGTCAGCTGGAGAAGTCCTCGCGCATCAACGAAGTCCGCAAGGATATCGCCCGCGTTAAAACCATTGCCCGCCAGAAGGCGGCAGAAGCCAAGGCCTAAGGAAGAATAATATGCCGAAACGCATTCTGCAGGGCGTCGTTGTGTCCGACAAGAACGAGAAGACTGTCGTAGTCCGGGTTGAGCGCCGATTCGCTCACCCGCTGCTTCAGAAGACCGTTCGTCGTTCGAAGAAGTACAAGGCACACGACGAAAACAATCAGTATAAGGTCGGCGATGTCGTTTCCATCGAGGAATGCGCACCGATCTCCAAGGACAAGCGCTGGACGGTCGTTTCCGCCCAGGCTTAATTTCATCAGAATCGCGCCAGGTGTCTTGCACTTGGCGCGAATTCCTGTATGAAGCACCGCAAGGACGCTCGTGAATCGAGCGTCTTTTGCTTTGATGCGCACGGAAGGTCCTTCGGGAAACCACCCTGTCACGACATTTCCGCGCAAAAAAAGAGATATTCATAAGCTGGGGCAGGGGGCTTACTCGGGAGAGTTTGCCCAACCGTTCCGGTAACAACAAGAAGGCGACCTGACATGATTCAGATGCAAACAAACCTCGACGTGGCGGATAATTCCGGCGCACGTCGTGTCATGTGCATCAAGGTGCTGGGCGGCTCGAAGCGCAAATATGCTTCTGTTGGCGACATTATTGTCGTTTCCATCAAGGAAGCTATTCCGCGCGGCCGCGTCAAGAAGGGCGACGTGATGAAGGCGGTTGTCGTGCGCACCGCCAAGGACATCCGCCGCGCTGACGGCAGCGTCATCCGTTTCGATAACAACGCAGCCGTTCTTATCGACAACAAGAAAGAGCCCATCGGCACCCGTATCTTCGGACCGGTTCCGCGCGAACTTCGCGCCAAGAACCACATGAAGATCATCTCGCTGGCTCCGGAAGTACTGTAAGGAGCGACAAGCGATGCAGAAGATTCGTAAAGGCGACAAGGTTGTCGTATTGACCGGTAAGGACAAGGGCCGTACCGGCGAAGTAATCCAGGTTTTGCCGAAAGAAGACCGGGCCGTTGTGCGTGGCGTTAACATGGTGAAGCGTCACCAGCGCCAGACCCAGGCCCAGGAAGCCGGCATCATCAACAAGGAAGCATCCTTGCACATCTCCAACATCGCCATCGTCGACAAGGATGGCAAGCCGACCCGCGTTGGCTTCTCGGTTGTGGATGGCAAGAAGGTCCGCGTGGCCAAGCGTTCGGGAGAAGTGATCGATGGCTGATAAGTACGAGCCGCGTCTCAAGACGGAATACGTTTCCCGTATCCGTGGCGCCATGCAGGAGAAGTTCTCCTACGCAAACGTCATGATGATCCCGAAGCTTGAAAAGATCGTGATCAACATGGGCGTTGGCGAAGCGACTGCCGACTCCAAGAAGCCCACCATCGCTGCCGGTGACCTGGCTGCGATTGCCGGCCAGAAGCCGGTCGTTACCCGCGCTCGCAACTCGATCGCTGGTTTCAAGGTTCGCGAAGGCATGCCGATCGGTGCGAAGGTTACCCTTCGTGGCGCCCGCATGTACGAATTCCTTGATCGTCTGGTCAACATCGCGCTGCCGCGCGTTCGCGACTTCCGGGGCCTGAACCCGAAGAGCTTTGACGGCCGTGGCAACTTCGCCATGGGCATCAAGGAACACATTGTGTTCCCTGAGATCAACTACGATAAGGTTGATCAGATGTGGGGCATGGACATCATCGTTTGCACGACGGCGACGTCGGACGACGAAGCTCGGGCTCTGCTGACAGAGTTCAACTTCCCGTTCCGTCACTAACCGTAACGACGAGCGTAGAAAAGGAACTCCGATATGGCGAAAACAAGCGCAGTTGAAAAGAACAAGCGCCGCCGCAAGTCGGTCGCCCAGCAGGCCGCCAAGCGCGCCGCACTGAAGGCGATCGTGATGAACCAGTCCCTTCCGATCGAAGACCGGTTCAAGGCCACTCTGAAGCTCGCTTCGCTGCCGCGTGACGGCTCGAAGACGCGTATCCGCAACCGCTGCGAAGTAACGGGCCGTCCGCGCGCGTTCTATCGCAAGCTCAAGATGTCGCGTATCGCGCTTCGTGAGCTGGGCAATTCCGGCAAGGTGCCGGGCATTGTCAAGTCGAGCTGGTAAGGAGACGGGCACATGACCATGACTGATCCTTTGGGTGATATGCTCACCCGCATCCGCAATGGTGCTGCTCGCCGCAAGTCTTCGGTAAGCACGCCGGCTTCCAGCCTCCGCGCACGCGTTCTCGACGTGCTGCAGGCTGAAGGCTACATTCGCGGTTATTCCAAGGTCGATTTCGAAAACGGCAAGTCCGAATTCACGATCGAGCTGAAGTACTACGAAGGCGCGTCCGTGATCCGTGAGATCGGCCGCGTTTCCAAGCCGGGCCGCCGGGTTTATGTCTCGGTAAAGTCCATTCCGCAGGTCGCGAACGGCCTCGGCATCACCATCCTTTCGACCCCGAAGGGCGTGATGGCCGATCACCAGGCTCGCGAACAGAACGTTGGTGGCGAGGTTCTTTGCTCGGTCTTCTAAGACCCGAGCAAGGATCTCCATAACGAACAGACAGGATTGAATAATGTCTCGTATCGGTAAAAAGCCCGTTCCGGTTCCAGCAGGTGTGACGGCCAATGTCGACGGCCAGAAGGTTACTGCTAAGGGCCCGAAGGGTGAACTGTTTTTCGTCGCTAACGACGACATTCAGCTGAAGCTCGAAGATAACGGCGTTTCCGTAACGCCGGCTAACGGCACCAAGGAAGCTCGTTCGAAGTGGGGCATGTCCCGCACGATGATCGAGAACATCTTCAAGGGTGTTAAGGACGGCTATGAGCGCAAGCTCGAAATCAACGGCGTCGGTTACCGTGCCGCCATGCAGGGCAAGAACCTGCAGCTGGCTCTCGGCTTCTCCCACGACGTTGTTTACGAGCCTCCGGTCGGCATCACCATTGCCGTTCCGAAGCCCACGGAAATCATCGTTTCCGGCATCAACAAGCAGCAGGTTGGCCAGGTAGCCGCGGAAATCCGCGAATACCGCGGTCCCGAGCCCTACAAGGGCAAGGGCGTGAAGTACGCTGAAGAGCGTATTGTCCGCAAAGAAGGCAAGAAGAAGTAAGGATCACGCGAAATGGCTAGCAGGAAAGAAGCACTTGCACGTCGCGCGAGCCGTGTGCGCCGCCAGATCAAGGCGGTTGCCAACGGCCGCCCGCGCCTGTCGGTTCATCGCTCGTCGAAGAACATCTACGCCCAGATCATCGATGACGTTGCTGGCAAGACGCTTGCGTCTGCCTCCACGCTCGAAGCCGATCTGCGCGGCTCGCTCAAGACCGGCGCCGACGTTGCAGCAGCAACTGTTGTCGGCAAGCTGGTTGCCGAGCGTGGCGTCAAGGCTGGCGTCAAGGATGTCGTATTCGACCGTGGCGCGTTCATCTACCACGGCCGCATCAAGGCTCTGGCAGACGCTGCCCGCGAAGGCGGCCTGAACTTCTGAGTGCATGACCCTTTCGATTTTTTGAGATCGAAAGAAAGGATCATGCACCAACAAAGATGCTGTAGCGCTTTTCGCGCTGCAGTTTCCGCCCGGACAACGATCCGGGCGGAATTTCACCGGACCATGCGGATCTCTTCATCGGGGCCGCTGGTCTTTTCGTTTGCCGTTCCACCCGCAAAAGAAAAAGGACAAGGACAATGGCACAGGATAAAAGAGGTTCCCGCGAAGAGCGTCAGAACCGCGAAGAGCGCGATAGCGAATTCGTCGACAAGCTGGTCGCGATCAACCGCGTTGCAAAGGTTGTTAAGGGTGGCCGTCGCTTCGGCTTCGCCGCTCTCGTCGTCGTTGGCGACCAGAAGGGCCGCGTCGGCTTCGGTCACGGCAAGGCTCGTGAAGTTCCGGAAGCGATCCGCAAGGCAACCGAAAGCGCAAAGCGCGATCTGATCTTCGTTCCGCTGCGCGATGGCCGCACGCTGCACCACGACGTCAATGGCCGTCACGGCGCAGGCAAGGTTCTGCTGCGTTCGGCCAAGGCCGGTACCGGTATCATCGCCGGTGGTCCGATGCGCGCCGTTTTCGAAACGCTCGGCGTTCATGACGTTGTTGCCAAGTCGACCGGTTCTTCGAACCCGTACAACATGGTTCGCGCTACGTTCGACGCTCTGAAGCATCAGGTTCATCCGAAGGACATCGCTGCACAGCGCGGTCTGAAGTATGCGACCCTTCAGGCTCGTCGTGCCGCTTCCGGCAACGCTTCTGAAGAATAAGGAGCTGGATCATGGCCAAGAAGACTACTGAAGCCAAGAAGACTGTTACGGTCGAACAGATCGGCAGCCCCATTCGCCGCCCGGCAATCCAGCGCCAGACGCTGATCGGCCTGGGTCTCAACAAGATGCATCGTCAGCGCACCCTGGAAGACACTCCGGCGGTTCGCGGCATGATCCGTGCGGTCCAGCATCTCGTTCGCGTCGTTGACGAGAAGTGAGACGGAGTAACCTATCATGAAACTCAATGAAATCAGAGACAACGAAGGCGCCTCCAAGGATCGTATCCGCGTAGGTCGCGGTATCGGTTCCGGCAAGGGCAAGACCGGTGGTCGCGGTGTGAAGGGCCAGAAGGCTCGTTCGGGCGTCGCCATCAACGGTTTCGAAGGCGGTCAGATGCCAATCTACCGTCGTCTGCCGAAGCGCGGTTTCAACAACATCTTCGCTTCCGAATATGTTGTCGTATCGCTCGGCCGCATTCAGACCGCCATCGACGCCAAGAAGCTTGACGCTTCCGCAACGATCGATGCCGCTGCTCTCAAGGCTGCCGGCGTTATCCGCCGCGCCAAGGACGGCGTACGCATTCTCGCCGACGGCGAGCTGAAGGCCAAGGTCGCTTTCGAAGTTGCCGGCGCTTCCAAGCCCGCAATTGAAAAGATCGAAAAGGCTGGCGGTTCGATCAAGCTTCTCGCAGTTGCAGCAGAAGCCGCCGAGTAATATATAGACTTCAGACGCCCGGGGCTCGTCGCTCCGGGCGTTTGCGCTCCCTGGCCTATGGTGCTTTCGATCTAAATCGATTTATAGAGCATCAGGGCAATCTCTTCGCGGTGTGCTTCCACGGCCCCGCTTGCGGCAGAAAGTGCTGCAGGGAGAGCCTCACAGTTCTTGAACTTCCGTAGGGGAGGGGATAGGACATAAAAAACAGGGTGAGGCATGATGGCGGCTCAGAGCCGCATTTGTCCGAAGCCCGGTTTTGACCAGTATCTTTTAGACCTTTCCGCATCGGCCGGTTGCGCTGGCTGGCAAGGGTCATTCGGAGAAATTTATGGCTTCAGCAGCGGAACAACTGGCTTCGAACCTGAATTTTTCGACCTTCGCTAAGGCGGAGGATCTGAAAAAGCGTCTCTGGTTTACTCTTGCCGCACTTCTCGTCTACCGTCTCGGCACCCACATTCCGCTTCCGGGCCTGAACCCCGAAGCCTATGCGCAGGCCTTTCGTGGCCAGGCCAACGGTATTCTCGGTCTTTTCAACATGTTTGCGGGTGGCGCCGTCGAGCGCATGGCGATCTTCGCGCTCGGCATCATGCCTTACATCTCCGCTTCGATCATCGTGCAGCTCATGACCTCGGTCGTGCCCTCGCTCGAAGCGTTGAAGAAGGAAGGCGAAGCCGGCCGCAAGATCATCAACCAGTATACGCGCTACGGCACGGTGCTGCTCGGCACGCTGCAGGCCTATGGCATTGCGGTCGGCCTCGAAAGCGGCAACGGCCTCGTGGTTGATCCGGGCTGGTTCTTCCGCATTTCCACCGTCATCACGCTGCTCGGCGGCACGATGTTCCTGATGTGGCTCGGCGAACAGATCACCTCGCGCGGCATCGGCAACGGTATTTCGCTGATCATCTTCGCGGGCATTGCCGCAGGCCTGCCCAAGGCGCTGGCCGGCACGCTGGAACTCGGCCGTACCGGTGCGCTTTCCACCCCGCTCATCCTGACGGTCGTTGTGGTCGCCATCGGCGTCATCGCGCTCATCGTCTTCGTGGAACGCGCGCAGCGCCGCCTGTTGATCCAATATCCGAAGCGACAGGTCGGCAATCGCATGTTCCAGGGCGATACCTCGCATCTGCCGCTGAAGCTCAACACGGCCGGCGTCATTCCCGCGATCTTCGCATCGTCGCTGCTGCTGCTGCCGGCAACGGCCGCTGGTTTTGCCGGAAACACCAACCTGCCGGGCTGGGCAACCTCAATCATCGCGTCGCTGCAGCACGGACAGCCGCTGTTCATGGCGCTCTATGGCCTGCTGATCGCGTTCTTCGCATTTTTCTATACGGCGATCGTCTTCAATCCGAAGGACACCGCAGATAACCTCAAGAAGCATGGTGGCTTCATTCCGGGCATCCGTCCGGGCGAGCGCACCGCGGAGTACATCGATTACGTCCTGACCCGCATCACCGTGGTCGGCGCGATTTATCTTGTCTTCGTCTGTATCCTTCCTGAGACACTTATCGCACGCACGGGCATTCCATTAGCCCTTGGTGGTACTTCGCTTTTGATCGTTGTCAGTGTAACTCTGGATACGGTTGCGCAAATTCAGGGCCACCTGATCGCGCAGCAGTATGAAGGGCTGATCAAGAAGTCGAAGTTGCGTGGAGGAAAGAGGGGACGATGAGACTGATATTTTTGGGTCCGCCGGGTGCGGGCAAGGGAACCCAGGCCAAGCGGCTGACGGACAAGTACGGGATCCCGCAGCTTTCCACCGGTGACATGCTTCGCGCTGCGGTCAGCGCGGGCACCGAAATCGGCAAACGCGCCAAGGCCGTCATGGACGCCGGCGGGCTTGTTTCCGACGATATCGTCAATCAGATCGTTTCCGAACGCATCGAAGCACCGGACTGTGCCAAGGGCTTTATTCTCGACGGCTATCCGCGCACGGTTCCGCAGGCCAAGGCGCTTGCCGAGAACATGCGCAAGAAGAATCTGGTCCTCGATGCCGTCATCGAACTCAAGGTGGACGAAGAGGCGTTGATTCGCCGAATCGAAAACCGCGTGGCTGAAACCATTGCCGCCGGCGGTACGGTTCGCTCGGATGACAATCCGGAAGCGTTCCGCAAGCGCCTGACGGAATATCGCGAGAAGACCGCGCCGCTGTCCGCCTATTACAGCGAACAGGGCGAGCTCGTGACGCTGGATGGCATGGCTGACGTCGATGCCGTCACCGAGGCTATCGAACGCGTTCTCGAGAAAGCCTCCGCCTGATCGACGGAGCGGATGGGCGAGGCTGTTGCGCTCTTGCCCATATCTCGCCTCCGCATGGCGGCAGATCCTTTGGATCGTAAAAGAATCTTGGCGGAGCCGGTTGCTTTTTTGCGCTGATTCCGTTAAACACCGCGCCAACTCGCGACATCCCAAGCGACTGGCGCGGATTTCCCTAAGGGAAGGGAGATCCGGGTTCGGTCGTTTTGACTTGTCACGGACACCAATTTGAACTGGCGGTCTTCTCGGCCGCTCGAATGGAATCACCACTTGCCGGATGGCAACTGGAACCAAGGAGAAGAGACGTGGCACGTATCGCTGGCGTCAACATCCCGACCGCGAAGCGCGTTGTTATTGCGCTGACCTACATTCACGGGATCGGTCCGAAATTCGCGCAGGAAATCATGGACAAGGTCGGTCTTCCGGCTGAGAAGCGCGTTCATCAGCTGACGGATGCTGAAGTTCTTCAGATCCGCGAAGCTATCGACCGCGACTACCAGGTCGAAGGCGACCTGCGTCGTGAGACCTCGATGAACATCAAGCGTCTGATGGACCTCGGTTGCTACCGCGGCCTGCGTCACCGTCGTGGCCTTCCGGTCCGCGGTCAGCGCACGCACACCAACGCCCGCACCCGCAAGGGTCCGGCGAAGGCTATCGCTGGTAAGAAGAAGTAATTTTCCGGTTCTCCGGAAAGGGGAGGCTGGTGCAGTCCGCGCCAGCCTTTCTGAGTTTGGCGTGAAGCTCCGATGGGGTTGATCGCCGGTGTAGCCGCTGGTGTTACGGCGGTGAAGAGATCAATGAAAGGTATAAAATGGCCAAGGAAGCCGCACGTATTCGCCGTCGCGAACGTAAGAACATCACGTCGGGCGTCGCGCACGTCAACTCGACCTTCAACAACACGATGATCACCATCACCGACGCACAGGGCAATGCTATTGCCTGGTCGTCCGCTGGTGCCAAGGGCTTCAAGGGTTCGCGCAAGTCGACCCCGTTCGCTGCCCAGATCGCTGCTGAAGATTGCGCGAAGAAGGCTCAGGAACACGGCATGAAGTCGCTTGAAGTTGAAGTTTGCGGTCCGGGTTCCGGCCGTGAATCGGCACTTCGCGCCCTGCAGGCTGCCGGTTTCATGATCACTTCCATTCGCGACGTGACGCCGATCCCGCACAACGGTTGCCGTCCGCGCAAGAAGCGCCGCGTCTGACGCGACCGTGGTTCGGAAATTCCGCCTTACCTCAGGTCTGGCGGAATTTTCGTGTATCTGGCGTGTGCGCGTCGATTTCGATCGGCGGACTTGCGCTCAAGAACCCACCGATGAACCGCTGAATTAGGTTCCTCTCGGTGTTTTCATGCTCGGTCCGTCACGATTGGATGGTGGCGGCGAACGGAAGGTTTAAAGATGATTCAGAAGAACTGGCAGGAACTTATCAAGCCGAACAAGGTCGAGTTCACCTCGTCCAGCCGCACCAAGGCAACGCTGGTTGCCGAGCCGCTGGAGCGTGGTTTCGGTCTTACCCTCGGCAACGCGCTGCGTCGCGTTCTGTTGTCTTCTCTGCGTGGCGCCGCTGTGACGGCCGTGCAGATCGACGGTGTCCTGCACGAATTCTCCTCCATCCCCGGCGTCCGGGAAGATGTGACGGATATCGTGCTCAACATCAAGGAAATCGCCATCAAGATGGACGGCGATGATTCCAAGCGCATGGTCGTGCGCAAGCAGGGTCCGGGCGCCGTGACCGCTGGTGACATCCAGACGGTTGGCGACATCGAGATCCTGAACCCCGACCACGTGATCTGCACGCTGGACGATGGCGCTGAAATCCGCATGGAATTCACCGTCAACAACGGCAAGGGTTACGTACCGGCTGAGCGCAACCGCGCGGAAGATGCCCCGATTGGCCTCATTCCGGTGGACAGCCTCTATTCTCCGGTCAAGAAAGTGTCCTACAAGGTGGAAAACACCCGTGAAGGCCAGGTTCTCGACTATGACAAGCTGATCATGACGATCGAGACCAACGGTTCGGTTTCCGGCGAAGACGCCGTTGCCTTCGCCGCTCGCATTCTTCAGGACCAGCTCGGCGTCTTCGTCAATTTCGACGAGCCGCAGAAGGAAGCAGAAGAAGAATCGGTTACCGAACTCGCGTTCAACCCGGCGCTTCTCAAGAAGGTCGACGAGCTCGAACTGTCCGTTCGTTCGGCAAACTGCCTGAAGAACGACAACATCGTTTATATCGGCGACCTGATCCAGAAGACCGAGGCCGAAATGCTTCGCACGCCGAACTTCGGTCGCAAGTCGCTGAACGAAATCAAGGAAGTTCTCGCTTCCATGGGTCTGCACCTCGGCATGGAAGTGCCGGCATGGCCGCCCGAGAACATCGAAGATCTCGCAAAGCGTTACGAAGACCAGTACTAACAATCAAAAAGGCAGACCCTTTAAAGACTGCCTTTCCCCGTCAAACAGCAGGTAAGTCACCTGCATGTGCCAGGAAACGGCAGGCCTTAGAGAAGGAACCTGCGAAGAAGGAGAATAGCAATGCGCCACGGTAATTCAGGCCGCAAGCTCAATAGAACCGCCAGCCACCGCAAGGCAATGTTTGCCAACATGGCTGCTTCGCTCATCACCCATGAGCAGATCGTAACCACGCTTCCGAAGGCGAAGGAAATTCGCCCGATCGTTGAGAAGCTCGTCACCCTCGGCAAGCGCGGCGACCTGCACGCTCGTCGTCAGGCGATCTCGCAGATCAAGGATCAGGACGCCGTTCGCAAGCTGTTCGACGCGATCGCAGCCCGCTACGCAAACCGCAACGGCGGCTACCTGCGTATCATGAAGGCCGGCTTCCGCCAGGGCGACAATGCCGCTCTCGCCGTCATCGAATTCGTCGAGCGCGACGTTGACGCCAAGGGCGCAGCCGACAAGGCTCGCGTTGCCGCTGAAGCTGCTGCTGCCGAAGCTGCATAAGGTGTGACGCCGTTCAGGCGTCATGAGTTAAAAAAGCCGGGCGAGAGATCGCCCGGCTTTTTTTGTTGCTTCACTTTCCGGATTTAAGGCTGTCGACCCGGCAAGTAGCGGCTGATTTGACGAATAAGGTCAACAAGTGTGGCCATCAGAACAATGCGGTCCGAAACATGATGCGCGAGCCAGAGCCTTTGCAGGTCTTCTTCTTTAACGTCGTCGTTCTCAATGCGTTCAACAAGCCCTGATAACGCCTGCCGATGAGCACTGTTCAAGGCGCGGGCAATTCGAGCAGGGTCGAAAGCCGCACCAGTTGCCATTGTGTTGAATATTTCGGAGAGAGCCGTTTGACCGGAAATGGAGATTTCAGGGCGGCGGGCGGTTCGGAGGTTTTGATCGGTCGGCTTCATGATCGTGATGGGCGTTGCAGAGAGTTCCTGTCAGCGCGTTTCCCCCGCTTCCTTGCCATGATCGATGGCCTTACCAGCCGATACCCCAGCAACACCACCATCGTGCTGATATAAAACACCGGCTCCAGCGTGATCGACTTTCGCGCCAGCACGAAATGCAGCACGCCGACGATGAGCACGAGATAGACGAGTTTGTGCAGCGTGTTCCAGCGGCTGCCGAGTTTGCGGATCGACCAGCGGTTTGAGGTGAGCGCCAGCGGTATGAGCATGAGAAGCCCGGCCATGCCGAGCATGATATAGGGGCGCTTCAGAATATCGCCGGCGATGGAGCCGAGGATCAGGCCGCGGTCCAGCACCAGATAGACGGTGAAATGCGCCAGCACGTAATAAAAGGCGATCAGCCCCAGCGCCCGGCGATAGGCGATGAGGTTGATGTTGAAGAGATCGCGCAGCGGCGTCACCAGAAGCCCGAGGCAGAGGAAGCGCAGCGCCCAGATGCCGAGCAGGTGCTCGAAATCCTTGACCGGATTGAAGCCGAGGCCGCCGGTTGCGGCGAGATAGAAATACCAGACACCCGGACAGAGGCCGATTACATAAAGCGACCAGATGGCCGCCGGCTGGTAACGCTTCGGCAGCGAGGGAAGAGGCAGGGCGAAGGCCATGGTCAATAATTCGCTTTCAGGTCCATACCGGCATAGAGGCTTGCCACCTCGTCATAACCGTTGAACATAAGGGTAGGGCGGTTTTGGGTGCCAAAGAAACCGCCTTCGCCGATGCGCTGTTCCGTCGCCTGGCTCCACCGGGGATGATCGACATTCGGGTTGACGTTGGAATAGAAGCCATACTCGCGGGCGTTGGAGTTTTTCCACGTCGTTTCCGGCTGTTTCTCGACCAGCGAAATGCGGACGATGGATTTGATGCCCTTGAAGCCGTATTTCCATGGCACGACGAGGCGGATCGGCGCACCGTTCTGGTTCGGCAGCGTTTCTCCATAAAGGCCGACGGCGAGAATGGTGAGCGGATGGCGCGCTTCATCGACGCGGAGCCCCTCGACATAGGGCCAGGAGAGAGGCTGGAACAGACCGCTTTGACCCGGCATTTCGTCTGGCCGCACCACGGTTTCGAAAGCGACATATTTCGCGCTGCCAAGCGGTTCCACCTTATCGAGAAGGGTGGCGAGCGGGAAGCCGATCCAAGGAATGACCATTGACCAGCCCTCGACACAGCGCATGCGGTAAGTGCGCTCTTCGAGGGGATATTTCATCAGCTCTTCAATGCCGAATTCCTGCGGTTTGGAGACGAGGCCATCCACCTTTACCGTCCAGGGGGTAGGCTTGAACTTGCCGGAATTTTCCTTCGGGTCGGATTTTCCGACGCCGAATTCGTAGAAATTATTATAGCTGGTGACAGCATCGAGCGGGGTGAGCTTCTCATCAAGCTTGTAGGCGCCGGGTTTTGCGGAAAGCGGCGCGGCAACAGCCTCGCGCCCGGCCAGCCCGATTGCCGCCAGCCCCGCCGCCGTGCCGAGGAAGCCACGTCTGGACAGGTAGATATTTTTCGGCGTGATTTCATTTGCCGAGATGAGGGGCGGACGATAGGCGGGCATTGGAACCTCCACAAAAGCCGGGTACATCGGCGATAAATCGATTATGATAGCCAATACGGCCGCTGCACAGATATGTTTCAGCGCTCTGCGGAAAAACAACGGTGGGGCGGCGGAAATCGCGCATTTGTGATGAAGGCGCGGCCGGATAGCACGATGAAGAGAAAGCGTACCGTACCGAACCGTACTGTTTTGCCCCAAGGTGACAGTGACAGGGCTTGCGGTTTGCGCTAGAAAAACCGCAAAATAGGGCAGGAGCTATTTTTACCGCGTTTGCGGAAATGCGCTCTTCGCCAGAGATCGAGGAAAACACCATGCCAGCCTATCGCTCCAGAACGACAACCCACGGCCGCAACATGGCGGGCGCGCGCGGCCTTTGGCGCGCCACCGGCATGAAGGACAGCGATTTCGGCAAGCCGATCATCGCGGTGGTCAATTCCTTCACGCAGTTCGTGCCGGGCCATGTGCATCTGAAGGATCTCGGCCAGCTGGTTGCCCGCGAAATCGAGGCGGCAGGCGGCGTTGCCAAGGAATTCAACACGATTGCGGTCGATGACGGTATCGCCATGGGCCATGACGGCATGCTCTATTCGCTACCGTCGCGCGAGATCATCGCGGATTCGGTGGAATATATGGTCAATGCCCATTGCGCCGATGCGATGGTGTGCATTTCCAACTGCGACAAGATCACCCCCGGCATGCTGAATGCGGCGATGCGCCTCAACATCCCCGCTGTCTTCGTTTCCGGCGGTCCGATGGAGGCCGGCAAGGTCGTCCTGCATGGCAAGACGGTGGCGCTCGATCTGGTCGACGCCATGGTTGCGGCTGCAGACGACAAGATTTCCGACGAGGATGTGAAGGTTATCGAGCGTTCGGCCTGCCCGACCTGCGGTTCCTGTTCCGGCATGTTCACGGCCAATTCCATGAACTGTCTGACCGAGGCGCTGGGTCTGTCGCTGCCCGGCAACGGTTCGACGCTTGCCACCCATTCCGACCGCAAGCGGCTGTTCGTCGAGGCCGGTCACCTGATCGTCGATCTGGCGCGCCGTTATTATGAGCAGGAGGACGAAACCGTCCTGCCGCGCACCATCGCCAACAAGGCGGCGTTTGAAAACGCCATGTCGCTGGATATCGCCATGGGCGGCTCCACCAACACGGTGCTGCATATTCTGGCGGCCGCGCATGAGGGCGGCGTCGATTTCGGCATGGAAGACATTGACCGTCTTTCCCGCAAGGTTCCCTGCCTTTCCAAGGTCGCGCCTGCCAAGCAGGACGTGCACATGGAAGACGTTCACCGCGCTGGCGGCATCATGCGCATTCTCGGCGAGCTGGAACGCGGTGGGCTCATCAATCGCGATACCTATACCGTTCATGAGGCGACGCTGGGCGACGCCATCGACCGTTGGGACATCACCCGTACCAACAGCGAGACGGTGCGCCAGTTCTTCAAGGCGGCTCCTGGCGGCGTGCCTACGCAGGTGGCTTTCAGCCAATCCTCGCGCTGGGACGATCTGGATACGGACGGCGAAAACGGCGTTATCCGCTCGGTCGAGAAGCCTTTCTCCAAGGATGGCGGTCTGGCCGTGCTTTACGGCAACATCGCGCTTGACGGCTGCATCGTGAAGACGGCGGGCGTCGATGAATCCATCCTGAAATTCACCGGCCCGGCAGTGGTTTACGAAAGCCAGGATGCGGCGGTGAAGGGCATTCTCGGCAACGAGGTCAAGGCGGGCGACGTCGTCGTCATCCGTTACGAAGGGCCGAAGGGCGGGCCGGGCATGCAGGAAATGCTCTATCCGACCAGTTACCTGAAATCCAAGGGCCTCGGCAAAGCCTGCGCGCTGATCACCGACGGCCGTTTCTCCGGCGGTACTTCGGGCCTCTCCATCGGTCACGCCTCGCCGGAAGCGGCGCAGGGCGGCGCCATCGGCCTCGTGCGTCAGGGCGATCTCATCGAGATCGACATTCCGAACCGCACCATCAACCTGAAGGTCACCGATGCGGAGCTGGCGTCGCGCCGTGCCCAGCAGGAAGAACTGGGCTGGAAGCCGGAAGCGCCACGCAAGCGCAATGTCACCACCGCGCTGAAAGCCTATGCAGCCTTTGCCTCGAGCGCTGACAAGGGCGCGGTGCGGATTTTGCCGGAGTAATTTCCGGATTTGCGGGATGATAAAAAGCCGCCGTTGATAAACGGCGGCTTTTTTTGTGCCGTTTATTCTTTACCGAGCCGATAAGGTCGAAGCGGCACGATTTTTCCCCTTTGCCTGCAAAAGGCATTTGCACGGCCGGTTGCAACAAAGCCCAGCTTGTCCACCAGACGGTGCGACGCCCTGTTGTCAAACAGCGGATTGGCATGCAGGGTTCTTATGCCCATGTGCTGAAAGGCATAATCGATGACGAGGCGTCCGGCTTCTTCTCCATAGCCCTTTCCCCAGACACGGCGATCAAGCCAAAGTCCGAATTCGCCTGAAAGGCCGATGAGACCGACCAGCCTGCCATCATCCACCGCCCATACCGGCAGCCGACGCTCAGCAATGCGCCTGATCAGGCGCAGTGCATCGTCGGGTTCGAAAGGATAGGCCGTGCGCAGCAGATTGCGCAAAATGAGCGGGTCGTTCGTCAGTCGGGCGAGTGGCGAGGCGTCCGTCATTTTAAAAGGCCGCAGGACAAGGGGTGATGATTTCAGTTGCGGCATCGTTTCCCATCTTTTGCATTTGCGGCAGGCAATAGTCCTTAAGATCAGAAACTGATTCAAGCGCTTTGCATCTCGATTCCGGAATGCAGGCCAACGCCCTGTTTTCATACAGATTTCGCGAGATCATCGAATTGGGGGTGTGGAAATCCGGTGCTTGAAATAAGGTCACATTGGAGTGATTGGCGATGTTTCCTCTTTTCATCTCCTTATGGCTTCCTAGCTCAGTGACATGAAAAGAAGAACCGCACTTGCCCTCATCGCTTCCCTGCCTTTCGCCTCGCTTGCCCGCGCGCAAAGCACCGGCAATGGCATCCGTTTCGATCCGTTGCTGAGGGAGGCGGATGCGCTTTCCAGCCTCAAGGCGGTCATCGTCAGCATCGATGGCGAAGAGGTCGCGAGCCGCGCTTATCACGGCGCGGGTTTGAACGGCTCCACCAATATCAAGTCGGCCTCGAAATCGATCATCTCGGCGCTGGTGGGCATGGCGATCGATCGAAAGATTCTCGAAGGCGCCGACCAGCCGATCGCGACTGTTCTGCGCGGCGATTTTCCGCAAAATCCCGATCCCCGGCTGGAACGGATTACCGTCGGCAACCTGCTGTCGATGCAATCCGGCCTGGAGCGCATGTCCGGCCCCAATTACGGCCGCTGGGTCGCCAGCCGCAACTGGGTGCGGATGGCGCTGGGTTCCGGTTTTGCCGGGGAACCGGGCGGCGGCATGCTTTATTCCACCGGCTCCACCCATCTGCTCTCGGCGATCCTGACAAAAGCGTCCGGCCGTTCGACGCTGTCGCTTGCGCGCGACTGGTTCCGACCGCTTGAAGGATTTTCCATCGGCGGCTGGGAGCGCGATCCGCAGGGCATCTATCTCGGCGGCAACCAGATGGCGATGACCGCGCGGTCTTTGCTGGCCTTCGGTGAGCTTTACCGCCTGGGTGGTGTGACACCCGGCGGCGAGCGGTTGATTTCTCAGGGCTGGATCGAGCAATCGTGGAGGCGGCGCACCAATTCCGTCTTCAACGGCGACGGCTATGGCTATTGCTGGTTCATCAAGGAGATGGCAGGCGAGACGGTCTATTACGCCTGGGGTTATGGCGGGCAGATGCTCTATATCGTACCCGCCAGACGGCTATCGGTCGTGATGACCTCTCGCGAGGACGCGCCTTCCGCCCGAACCGGTTATCGGGACCAGTTGCATGGCCTTATGGAGACCATTATCCGGGCGGTATAACCTCATGCGCAAAACGCCGAACTAGGCGGCCAGACGGCGTTTTAGCTGAAGGCCATCGCGGAAGCTTTTTGCGAGAAGGGTGATATTGAGCGCTCCGGCGCAAAGCTCCAGCGCCTGAACGGCGTAGAAGACCCCGCTGTAATCGTTTGAAAGGGCGAAATGCCGAAGCACAAGCGCGCAGGGGACGAGGACCAGCAGCCCGTTCAGTGCGATGAGCGGCATACGTTTCTTCTTGGCTGCGATCAGCGGGTGTTTCCATTTCGCGCCCATACGAAAGCCGCTGAAACCCGTGACCGCAAGCGCGGGCGCAAGCACCAGAAACCCCCAGGGAATGGCGAGTTTGACGGTACGGATCGCTTCGCTGGAACCGGAGATTTCGGTGAGCGCGGTGGATAACCAAAAGGCGAGTATGATCGCCAGCGCCAGCGTGCCGGCGACGGGATGAAGGGTTCTCATCGATATAGTCCTTTAGAAGATCGGTTCAGCCTTGCGGCGGATCGGCGTCCAGCCCGGCGAAAAGCTGGTTCAGGCAGTCTATGGCGTTACTCAGTTGCTCCGCCTCCATATCCGTGGCTAAACGGCCGGCGAGTTCATTCCATTGCTGCATGGTGGCGGCATAGGCATTCTCGCCTTTTTCGGTAAGGCGAATGAGCTTGGCCCGCTTGTGGTGCGGATTGTTTTCGAAGCAGACAATGTCCTGCCGTTCCATCTCATCGATGAGGCGTTGTACACCCTGCCGGGTCTGGCCCATGTTCCGTGCGATCTGCGCCACGGTCAAAGGCTGGCCGGCAAGCGCCACCGCTCCCAGAACCTGCCAGCGTGCACTGGAGAGACCGAAGGGGGCAGACAGGGCGTCACCCGCGGCGATCAACGCGCCATTGGTTCGAAAGATGGCAACCGCCAGAGCGGAAAGAATGTGTGCGTTGTCCGTTTTCATGACAATACATTGCCAAATTGACAATATGTTGTCAATATCGGATTTGCGTTACAGCGGTCGGTTGATGCTCTGGAACGCCTCGCCTAGGCGTTTCATGCGTTCCTCGTAAGCGCTGGTAAGGCAGGCAACGTCCGCTGCGCATTCCTGGCGTTTCTTCAGCCACTGGCTCTGCTCGTCGCGCAGCGTGTCGCGGGCGCCCATGGCCATCAGCTGGGTGAGGATGTCGAAGGTGGTGGCCATCTTCACATCCTGATCGTTCAGCATGCGGTTGTCGCAGATCGCCTTCTCGTCCGCGGCCAGATCGGTCTTTTCGCAATCGAAGCTCGCCGCGCTGGCCAGCGAAATGAAGGAGGGGGCAAGCAGGATGCCGCTGGCAAGGAGGATCGGTTTCAGATGCATGGGTCGTCTCTTTTTAAGGACAGTCAGGTGCCGGTGAAACCGAAAAGGGGCGCTGTTGGTTCCAATGTCGCCCACCGATCCATGCCTGGAAAAGGACGGCCATCATCTTGCCGCTCTTTGCTTTACAGGCTTTGGCGTTATAACTCCATCATACTGATGACGATGAGGAATCACATGCGAAGCGTGTTGAAGTATCTGTCCACCGGCTTTCTCGCCGCACTCATTCTCCTGCCCTTGGGTGCTGCGGCGCAGGATAACAGGACCGTGCCGTCGAGCCACACGGAAATGCAGCTTTCCTTCGCGCCGCTGGTCAAGCGCACCGCGGGCGCGGTGGTGAATGTCTATGCCGAACGCGTCGTGCAGCGGCGTCTGTCGCCCTTTGCCGGTGATCCTTTCTTCGAACAGTTCTTCGGCCAGCAGATGCCGAACCGCACGGAAAAGCAGTCGTCGCTCGGCTCTGGCGTCATCGTGACCGCTGGCGGCCTTGTGGTGACCAACAATCACGTCATCGACGGTGCCGATGACATCAAGGTAGCGCTGGCGGATGGGCGTGAATTTTCCTCCAAGGTGCTGCTTAAGGATGACCGCGTCGACCTCGCCATTCTGCAGATCGATGCGAAGGAGCAGTTCCCGGTGCTGTCGCTCGGCAATTCCGATGCGATTGAAGTGGGTGATCTGGTGCTGGCCATCGGCAACCCCTTCGGTGTCGGCCAGACGGTGACGAGCGGCATCGTCTCTGGTCTGGCGCGCAACCAGGTGACGCAGGGCGATTTCGGCTTCTTCATCCAGACCGACGCTTCCATCAATCCCGGCAATTCCGGCGGCGCATTGATGAACATGGCGGGTGAACTGATCGGCATCAATACGGCCATCTTCTCCAAGGGCGGCGGCTCGAACGGTATCGGTTTCGCCATTCCCGCCAATCTGGTCCGGGTTTTCGTCGCTGCCGCCGAGCGTGGGGATGCAAGCTTCGAGCGGCCCTATATCGGTGCGACCTTCGATCCGGTGACATCCGATGTTGCCGAGGCGCTTGGCCTGCATCGCGCCCGCGGCGCGCTGGTCGTCAGCGTCGTCAAGGGTGGGCCGGCCGAAAAGGCGGGCATCGAACCCGGACAGGTGGTTACCGCCGTCAATGGCTTCGAGGTGGAACATCCGGATGCGCTGGGTTATCGCCTGACGACCGCCGGCATCGGCAAATCCGCCGAACTCACTGTCATGGACAAGGGGAAAGAGAAAAAGGTGACCATCGCGCTCGATACCGCGCCGGAAACCGCACCCCGCGATGAACGGCTGATCGAGGGTCGCAATCCCTTCGCCGGTGCGACTGTCGCCAATCTTTCGCCGAAGCTTGCCGATGAATTGCGCATGCCGTCGCAGGTGACCGGCGTTGTCATTACCGATGTGAAGCGCGGTTCCCCGGCCTATCGTGTCGGTTTCCAGCCGAAGGACGTGATCCTGTCGCTGAACGGCGCGGATATCGGCACCACCGCCGCTGTCGAGAAGGCGCTGGACGATAATCCCGGCTTCTGGCGGGTGGAAATCCTGCGCGACGGGCAACGCATCCGGCAGTTCCTGCGATGAGCGACGATCTCTTCGCCCCGCAGGTGCCCGTGGAGGTCGCCAACCGGCGGCCTCTTGCCGATCGCCTGCGTCCGAAGACGCTGGCGGAGGTGAGCGGACAGCCGCATCTGACGGGCGAGGAGGGCGTGCTGCGCCGCATGATCGATAGCGGCTCACTGGGATCGATGATCTTCTGGGGGCCGCCCGGCACCGGCAAGACCACGGTTGCCCGCCTGCTTTCCGGCGAGGCGGGGCTGGCTTTCGAGCAGATCTCGGCGATCTTTTCCGGTGTCGCCGATCTCAAGAAGGTTTTCGAGGCGGCGCGCACACGGCGGATGAATGGCCGGCAGACGCTGCTTTTCGTAGACGAGATTCATCGCTTCAACCGCGCCCAGCAGGACAGCTTCCTGCCGGTGATGGAAGACGGCACCATTATTCTGGTAGGCGCCACCACCGAGAACCCGTCTTTCGAACTCAATGCCGCTCTGTTGTCGCGCGCGCGTGTCCTGACATTCCGCTCGCATGACGAGGACAGTCTGAGCGAGCTTCTGAAGCGCGCCGAGGAGGCGGAGGGCAAGCCCCTGCCGCTGACGGAAGAGGCACGGGCGAGCCTGATCCGCATGGCCGATGGCGATGGCCGCGCCGTGCTGACCCTTGCCGAGGAAGTCTGGCGTGCGGCGCGCAAGGATGAAACTTTCGATGTCGAAGGGCTGACGCGCATCGTGCAACGTCGCGCCCCGGTTTACGACAAGAGCCAGGACGGCCACTACAATCTCATTTCAGCGCTGCATAAATCGGTGCGTGGTTCGGACCCCGATGCGGCACTTTATTACCTCGCCCGCATGTTCGATGCCGGCGAGGACCCGCTTTATCTCGGGCGGCGGCTGGTGCGCATGGCGGTGGAGGATATCGGCCTTGCCGATCCGCAGGCGCTCGCCGTCTGCAATGCCGCCAAGGATGCCTATGATTATCTCGGCTCACCCGAGGGTGAGCTGGCGCTGGCGCAGGCCTGCGTTTATCTGGCCACCGCGCCGAAATCGAACGCCGTCTATACCGCCTTCAAGTCGGCGATGCGGGCGGCCAAGGAAAACGGCTCGCTGGTGCCGCCGAAACATATTCTGAACGCGCCGACCAAGCTCATGAAGGGTGAGGGTTATGGCGACGGTTACCGTTACGACCATGACGAGCCGGATGCCTTTTCCGGACAGGATTATTTCCCGGAGAAAATGGGGCGCACGACCTTTTACGATCCGCCTGATCGGGGGTTCGAAAGGGAAATCCGCAAGCGTCTGGACTGGTGGGCGAAGCTGCGTCGCGAGCGTGGATCGCGCTAGGATTTTACGCGATTGTGCCGAAAGCCGTATCGCGGTCGATCTTAAGAAAAAGATTCAGGCCGCTGGCAAAAAGAGTCGCGAAACCGCGACAACTCGCTGTTTTTTAAGGAAGATCAGGATGCCTTGCGATGCGGTGCCGCCTGCGGCTGCGCGGGCAGCATCTTGACCGAGGATTCCGCCAGGCCGCTATGACCTTCAGCATCGATCACCAGATGCCAGTGCAATGTCTCTGGGATGGCGATGCGGATCGGCGATTTTTTCGCAACGCCGCCGAGATATTTGAAATCGAGCAGCTCGGTGAAGCGCTGGAAATTCGCGCCCGTCATTAGCCGGACATTGTTGACGGCTGACAGGGATATTTCAAGGGTAGTTCCTGCCCGCAATTCCTTCAGGTCATAATGCGTATAGCGAAAATTCGGCCGGGCCATCGCGCCCTCCCTGTAAAGTAATTTCGGTCAAAGAGGATAGGGGCCGCACGGTTAACGGTGTCTTTAAATGCCGCCGGCCGGTTTGAAAATTCACGCTTGCTGTGCCTGTCTGGCATGATGGCGCCAAGGCGTATGAGCATATAAGAATAATACCAACGTATAATATGTGTATTTAATAATAATAAATTTTTTGCCTTTAACATCGGCTGGTCGAAGTGCATCAGCGACGTTGAGGGGGAACATGAAAAACGTAACAATATCTACGCGCCTTTATGCGCTCGTCGCATTGTTTCTGGCAATACTGGCCGCGGCCCTGACATTCAGCCTGTTTGAAAGCTACCACGAGATGGAGCGGGAACGGAAAGCCGGGCTTGCGGCAATGAATGAAACCGCTGTTGCCATTCTCGATCAATATTACCGGCTGGAGCAGGGCGGAAGCCTGACGCGGGAGGCGGCGCAACAGCAGGCCAAGACGACCATTGCGGCAATGCGCTACGGCAATGGCAGCGGCTATTTCTGGATCAACGACATGCATCCCAAAATGGTGATGCATCCGATCAAGCCCGAAATGAACGGCACGGACCTTACCGCCAACAAGGACCCGAACGGCAAGGCGCTGTTCGTCGAGTTCGTGAACACGGTCAAGGCGGGCGGCAAGGGCTTTGTCGATTATTACTGGCCGAAGCCCGGCGCGCCGGAGCCGGTCGAGAAATTTTCCCATGTCGCCGGTTTCGCCCCCTGGGGCTGGATTGTCGGCACTGGTGTTTATGTTGACGATCTTGAAGCGGTATTCTGGCGCGACGTCTATTTTAATGGCGGTCTTTGCATCGCCGCCGGTCTTGTTGTTGTCGGCGTTGCCGCAGCCGTCGTGCGCAGCGTGACGCGGCCGATCGATCTCATCCGCCAGAGCATGAGGCGGATTGCCGATGGTGACGGCGCGGCGGATATACAGTTCGCCGACCGTCGCAATGAAATCGGCGCGATTGCCAAGACGCTGCTGGTACTGCGCGACAGCGTCAATGAGCGCAGCGCGCTGCAGGCCCGCGAGGCCGACCAGCAGCGGGCACTGGAGCAGGAGCGGCATGGTAACGAGATGGTTCTGCGCTCCGCTTCCGAGCGGCAGGCCCACGCCATGGAGCAACTGGGCGATGCGCTCGAGGCGCTTGCCAATGGCGATCTGACCGTTTCGCTTGCGGATATCGGCGCGGATTATGAAAAGCTGCGCATGGACTTCAACCGTGCCGTCGGCGCCTTGCACGGTGCGATCGAGGCGATTGCCAGAACCGGCCATGTGGTCAATGACAGCGCCTCAGACATCAGCGGTGCGACCGGCAATCTTTCCCGCCGAACCGAACAGCAGGCGGCGGCGCTGGAGGAGACGGCGGCTGCTCTGGACGAGATTACCGCCACGGTGCGCACCGCTTCCGAGCGTGCCAACGAGGCACGGCAGATGGTGCAGGACACGAAAACCAGCGCCGGCCGCTCAGGCGAGATCGTGCGCAATGCCGTCGACGCCATGGGCCGTATCGAGGAGTCTTCGAAGCGCATCGGCCAGATCATCTCGGTCATTGACGAAATCGCCTTCCAGACCAATCTTCTGGCGCTGAATGCCGGTGTTGAGGCGGCACGTGCGGGCGAGGCCGGGCGTGGTTTTGCCGTCGTGGCGCAGGAGGTTCGCGAACTGGCGCAACGTTCCGCCAATGCGGCCAAGGAAATCAAGACCCTCATCAACCGTTCGGCCGAAGAAGTCGGCGGCGGCGTCGCACTGGTGCGCTCGACGGGCGACGCGCTGGAGGAGATCGTGGCGCTGGTCAATCGTGTCGATGGCCATGTCAACTCCATCGCCACGGCAGCGCGCGAGCAGGCGACCGGCCTGCAGGAGATCAACACCTCCGTCAACCACATGGACCAGATGACACAGCAGAACGCCGCCATGGTGGAAGAAACGACGGCGGCCAGCCAGACGCTCGCCGAGGAAAGCCGCCAGCTGCGCTCGCTACTGTCGCGTTTCGAGCTTGGACATGGTGCCGGGCGCGAGGTTTCGCGGGCCGCGTGATTTCAGGTGTTTCAGGAAAGTTAAAGGGCGCGGCTTTGGCCGCGCCCTTTGTTATGGGCAAGACTTTATCGGCCCGCGTCGTCGTTGGACGCAATTGTCACGGTCTTGTGTGGATGGGACTGCGCCAAACACATCATTCGTTATTTCCCGCAACCAATAAGGTTTCGTTTACCTCATTTCTTTAAAATTTATCCTGTATTGCCGCGAATAGCGGCCGCTGAAGGTACAGGTTCTCGTATGGCGTATGTTTCCCTTCCGCGTCGTCTTGTGACGTTGCTGATGATTTCCACGGTCATGGTGTCGTGTTCGGCGGAGGGCCTCGTGCCACCGGCGGAGGTGGACGGCACCACGCGCGTCAGCGCCATCCGCTCCTCGCGGCAGCAGGGTTACAGCGCGCCGGCGGGTGCGGTGTATCAGGCCGAGCAGGCCGGGCAGGGCGCCGATTATCCGGCAGCCGTTTCACAACCGATGCCGGAGCCTTACGCCTCGCAGGATCCCCTGCTGCAATCGCCGCAGGGCGGACAGGGTTATTCAACGCTCGATTCCCAGCATCAGGCGCGCATGGCGGCAAGCGGCCATGGCAATATGCCGGCGCAGACAATGCAGGGCCAGACGATGCAGGGGCAGACCATGCCCGCGCAGCAGATGACCAGCAACCAGATCGCCGAAGGCGAAGGCGGCGTGAACATGGATTCCATGCTGGGCGTGGAGCCGGTTCGCGGACTTGCCGAAGAACAGGATGCGGATATTGCCGAAGGCGCGTCGGCGCAGCCGGTGGTGGACGGTATCGGCACCGATAATCCCGTGGCCGTTCCTCCGGCCCGCCAGCCGCAACGGGCCAGCCGATCGCGGCTCATCCCGCCGCCGCCGCTCGGCGCCTCCTCCCGTCGCCAGCCAGTGGAAGAGGTGGCGATGGTGATGCCGAACGATCCGATGGCGGGTGGCGGGCTGCAAAGCAACCGCTCGATGCCGCCCGGCGTCATGCCATCCTCCGAAGTTGCCTGCCGCTCCGAACTTCGCCGTCTCGGCGTCGCTTTCCGGGATGTAGCGCGCATTGCCGACGGTCCGACCTGCGGTATCGATTACCCAATCGAGCTCAGCGGTCTCGCCAGCGGCGTCGCGGTTCGTCCGGCGGTGAAGCTCAATTGCCAGGTTACGCTTGCCTTTGCGAAATGGGTGAAGTTCGAACTCGTACCGTCCTCGCGTTTCCGCTATCTCTCCGGCGTCGGCCGCATTACGCCGATGGGCGGTTATTCCTGCCGCAAGATGAATTCACGCTCCAGCAATCCGTGGTCCGAACATGCGCGCGGCAACGCCATCGATATCGGCACCATCACGCTGAAAAACGGCAAGGAAATCGACGTCCGCAAAAAGAGCTTCTTCGCCTTCCGCGAAAAGGCGCTGCTGAAGGCGGTGAGGTCCGACAGCTGTAAATATTTCTCCACCGTTCTCGGACCGGGCAGCGATCCCAATCACTGGAACCATTTTCACTTCGACCTGCGTACCCGCAAGTCAGGTTACAGGCATTGCGATTAGGGGATTGGGACAAGAACGGCGTGATTGGGCAGGGCAATAGTCGGGCGGCGTTTTAGACGCTCGCTGTGATGCTTCACGTTTGCAACTTCCGTCATTCCGGCCTTGAGCCGGAATCCAGCCGACGCGCGTCTGCGCGACGGGAAGACTCCTTTCAGCTCAAGGACTTGAGCTGGCTGGATTCCGGCTCAAGGCCGGAATGACGGAAGTGTGGGTTCACTGTCGGAATTCCAACTCCTCTGTCACATTCTCACAAAAAAAGACCGGCCCGAAGGCCGGTTGAAGAAGACAGCCTTATCGGGGGGATATCGGCGTCTTTGCAAGGGCATGCAATGGGAAACGATCCCATGGAGTGGTCCATCCGGCGCGGATGTGCGGCAAAAGACATCGCGCCGTACTGACCTGCGGCCAACATGGCTTGCCGCGCTCTTCTGATACGCTATGAGGGTCACATGTTTGTGACAACGGCCTTCGGGAGCCTGCCTTTATGCCCCCTGTTTCAGAGCTGATGGTCTTTGCTGCGGCGCTTGCGGCAGCGGGTGTTGTCGCCGGTCTTCTGGCGGGGCTGTTCGGCATTGGCGGCGGCGCGGTGCTGGTGCCTGTCTTCTACCAGGTCTTCGGGCTGCTGGATGTGCCGGAGGCGGTGCGCATGCATCTCTCGCTTGGCACGTCGCTCGCCATTATCGTGCCCACTTCCATCCGTTCGTTCCTGACGCATCGTCAGAAAGGCGCGGTCGATATCGATCTGCTGAAGGGCTGGATCGTCGCCGTGCCGCTAGGAACCATCCTCGCATCCGTGGTTGCCGCTTATGCCTCGAGCGTTGCGCTGCGGCTGATCTTCGCCTTCATCGCGCTGGCGCTTGCCTTTCGGATGATCTTCAACCGGGCAAGCTGGCATCTCGGTTCCGACCTGCCGCAAAACCCGGGCCGTTTTCTGGTGGGCACCGGCATCGGGCTTTTTTCCGGCCTGATGGGCGTGGGTGGCGGGGTGATGAACAACACCTTCATGACGCTCTATGGACGCACCATTCATCAGGCGGTCGCCACGTCTTCCGGCGTCGGCGTGCTGATTTCACTGCCGGGTCTGTTGGGTTATATCTGGGCCGGCTGGGGCGATGCGGGCCTGCCGCCGTTTTCCACCGGCTTCATCAACTGGATCGCCGTGGTACTGCTGATCCCCATCACGCTTGTCGTTGCGCCCTATGGCGCGCGGCTGGCGCATGCGCTCAGCAAGAAGCAGCTGGAGCGCGCCTTCGGACTGTTTCTGGTTTTCGTTGCGGCGCAGTTTTTCTATAGCGTTTACGGCTGATTTTCCTTAATCGCCGAACGCAGTGTTCAGCCTGTCGGACTGGCATTTGCGCCTTCCCCGGCCTATATGGCGTGCATCTTACTCGGTTTTTCGAAAGATTCGCCATGAATGCCATTGTTTCGATACGGAATCTGACAAAATCCTACGCAAACGGCTTTCAGGCGCTCAAAGGTGTCAGCCTCGATATCAAAGAGGGGGAAATCCTCGCTCTTCTGGGTCCGAACGGTGCTGGCAAGACGACATTGATCTCCATCGTTTGCGGCCTCGTCAATCCCGGTGAAGGTTCGGTGCTTGTCGGCGGGCATGATGTGGTGAAGGACTTTCGCCAGACCCGCGCCCTGATCGGCCTCGTGCCGCAGGAACTGACCACCGACCAGTTCGAGACCGTGTGGAACACCGTCAGCTTCTCGCGCGGCCTGCACGGGCAGAAGAAGAACCCGGAACTGATCGAGCGCATCCTGAAATCCCTGTCGCTCTGGAACAAGAAGGACAATATGCTGCGGGAGCTTTCCGGCGGCATGAAACGGCGTGTGCTGATCGCCAAGGCGCTGGCGCATGAGCCGAAGGTTCTATTCCTTGACGAGCCGACGGCCGGCGTGGATGTGGCGCTGCGCCGCGACATGTGGAACGTCGTTTCAGAGCTGCGCGCCAAGGGCGTCACCATCATCCTCACCACGCATTACATCGAAGAGGCGGAAGAAATCGCCGACCGTGTGGGCGTCATCAATAGCGGCGAATTGCTGCTGGTGGAGGAAAAGACGGCGCTGATGAAGAAACTCGGCCGCAAGCAGCTTTTCCTGGAGCTTGCCCAGCCCGTGGAGCAATTGCCCGACAGTCTTGCGCCCTTCGGGCTGACGCTTTCCGATGACCGCTGCACCGTTACTTATGAAATCGAGGACAATGGCGAACAGGGTCGTATTGCCGACGTTCTGAGCGCCCTTTTTGCCGCCAACATCCATTTCAAGGATATTTCAACGCGGCAGAGTTCGCTTGAGGATATCTTCGTTTCGCTGGTGGGAGGCCAGAAATGAATTTCGAAGCCATCAAGGCCATCTATCTGTTCGAAATGGCGCGCACGCGCCGCACCCTGCTGCAGAGCGTGGTCTCGCCGGTCATTTCCACCTCGCTCTATTTCATCGTCTTCGGAACCGCGATCGGTTCGCGGATTCAGGAGGTTGGCGGTGTTTCCTACGGCGCGTTCATAACGCCCGGCCTCATCATGCTGACGCTTCTGACGCAATGTATCGGCAACGGCTCCTTCGGCATCTATTTCCCGAAATTCACCGGCACGGTCTACGAAATCCTCTCCGCTCCGGTGGCGATGACGGAAATTCTGGCCGGTTATGTCGGGGCGGCGGCGACCAAGGGGCTGATGATCGGCACGATCATCCTGATAACAGCCTCCTTCTTCGTGGATATCACCATCGCCCACCCGTTCATGATGATCCTGTTCTTCGTTCTCACGGCGGTGAGCTTCAGCCTGTTCGGCTTCATCATCGGCATCTGGGCGACGAATTTCGAGCAACTGAACCTCATCCCCATGCTGGTGGTGCCGCCGCTGACCTTCCTCGGCGGCAGCTTCTATTCCATCGACATGCTGCCGCCCTTCTGGCAGACGGTCAGCCACTTCAACCCGGTGCTTTATCTCATCAGCGGTTTCCGCTGGAGTTTCTACGAGATCGCCGACGTCAATCCTGCCATCAGCCTTGCGATGATCACGCTGTTTCTGGCGCTCTGCCTCGGTGTTGTCGGCTGGATGTTCAAGACGGGGTATAGGCTGCGCAACTGACGGTACGGCCTACCTCCCTCATTCCTGTGCTCGTCACAGGAATCCAGCCGACACGCGTCTGCGTGGCGGAAAGACTCTTTTCAGCCCAAGGACTTGGGCTGGCTGGATCCCTGTGACGAGCACAGGGATGAGGGAGGTTGGCTGCTCCGCACCCGTTCCCAAACGAGCCTCAAGACATAATCAACCCACCATCGACATTGATCGTCTGGCCGGTGATATAGGCCGCGTCGTCGGAAGCCAGAAACGCCACCAGTGCGGCGACTTCGGCGGGCGTTCCGGCGCGGCGCATGGGGATGTTGCGCACCCATTCGGCCATCAGTTCGCCGGGCTTGTACTCACCCAGCATCTGGCCCCAGACGCGGTCGTTATAGTCCCACATTTCGGTGTGGATGATGCCTGGGCAAATGGCGTTGACGGTAATGCCTTCCGGCGCGAGTTCCTTGGCAAGGCTCTGCGTCAGGCCGATAACGCCGAACTTCGAGGCGGCATAATGCGGGGTATAGATGAAACCCTGCCGTGCCTGACCGGAGGCGGTATTGACGAGGCGGCCCTTGGTGCCGCTTTCGCGGAAGCGGCGGATCGCCTCCTGGCAGCAGAGAAAGGCGCCCTTGGTATTGACGTCGAGGTTAAAATCCCACTGTTCCTGCGTCAGTTCCTCGATCTTCGAAATGGTGATGACGCCGGCATTCTGGACGGAGATGGAAAGCGGGCCGATAGCCTCTTCGGCGGCACCATAGGCCTCGCGCACCGCTGCCGCATCCCGAACGTCGAGGATCACGCCATGGGTGACGCTGCCCGTCTCGTCCGCCAGTTTTTTGGCGGCATCCTGCGTGTCTTTGTCGACAGAGGCGATGGCGACTTTCGCGCCTTCCTCGGCAAAACGGCGGGCGATGCCGTAACCGATGCCCTTGTTGCCTCCGGTCACGAATATGGATTGACCTTCAAAGCGCCTCATGTCTCCTCCTTTATGGGATTTTGGCTATGTTTCCTGGCCGACCAGTCGTTCGGCGGTGAATTTGTCGGTGACGAGTACGTCGATCACCCCGGTTCTGAGCGCGCCGGCAATCGCCTCGGTCTTTTTCGAACCGCCGGCGAGCGCAATGACACGGTCAACATTGGAGAGGTTTTCCAGCGGCAGGCCGATGACCCGGTCGTCGAGCGGCGTCTTCACCGGTTTGCCGTCCTTGTCGAAGAAGCGCAGCGAGATGTCGCCCACCGCACCTGCCTGCGCGAGATCGGCGAGTTCCTTGGCGGAAAAGATGTTGCCAGAGCGGGCGAGAAGCTCCGACGGCTCGACCGCACCGATGCCCACGACGGCGAGTGTGATCGACCCGAAGAGATCGATGGTTTCTCGCACGAAGGGGTCGGCGAGCATCAAAAGCTTGGCTTCGCGTGAGGTGGCGACGCCCGGTACCGGCAGCAGTTTCGGCTCGGCCTCCGTCAGCCGCGCCAGACGCGTGGTGATCTGGGTCGCATGCGTCTGCACCGATGGGTCGCCCATGCCGCCCAGCGTCTGGACGATATAACGCGCCTTGGCGCCTTTTAGCGGGTGGATGTTTTCCACCATCTTGAAGATCGTCTGGCTCCAGCTGGAAACACCGATGATCTCGTTCTGCGACAGCGTCACCTCGAGGAAATGCGCCGCTGCCTCGCCAATGCGGGCCATGATCGCGCCGTCGCGATCTTCGCTGCAATCGACAACGATGGCTTCCGGCAGGTCGAAACGTTCGCGCAGTTGCGCTTCCAGATCGCTATAGGTACCGGGCGGCGGAATGATGCTGGTGCGGACAATGCCTTCCGCCTCGGCGCGCTTCAACATGCGCGAGACGGTGGCCTGCGAGAGATTGAGATGCTGGGCGATTTCCGCCTGACGTTTGTGCTCGCTGAAATACATCTGCGCCACGCGGGAAATCATTCGAAGTTCGTTTAGCCTGCCCATAAGCCCTCCAGGGGTGAATTTTTATTCACCATTACCCGAGGTTACAGGCAAGGTCGAGCGGGCAATCGCATCGCGCCAGATGCCGAGCCGCTGGCTGTTTTCGCTCGCGGACGGCGCGATGGTGTTGCCGTTGCTGTTCAGCGCCGCGATGGCATCGAGATCGCTCCAGACACCCAGGGCGAGGCCGGCGAGATAGGCGGCACCCAGTGCCGAGGCTTCCGGCGCGTCACGCTGGATGACGGGGTGTTGCAGCATGTCGGCGACACATTGCATCAGGAAACGGTTCTGGCTCGGGCCGCCATCCACGAACAGGCGCCCGAAGCCGGAAGGCGACTGCGCGCGCATGGCGGCGAAGACGTCATGGACCTGAAAGGCGATGGAATCGGTGACGGCGCGGGCCATCTGGGCGCGGGTAGTGCTGAAGTTGATCTGGGAGAAAAGCGCACGCGCATTCGTATCCCAATAGGGTGCGCCGAGGCCAACGAAGGCCGGCACGAAACCGGGGCCGTTTGGCTCAGCAGTGGCGGCCAGCTCGACAAGGGCGCTGACATCCGGCAGGCCGAGAATCTCCGTCATCCAGGGCAGGGAGGCTGCCGAAACGAGAATATTGCCCTCGAAAGCGAAGGTCGGTTTGCCGCCGAGCCGCCATGCAACGGTGGTGGTGATGCCGCGTTCGGGCGCGATGAAATGCGGCAGGGTTGTCATGACCGAGGAGCCGGTGCCGAAGGTTACCTTGCCGTCACCCGGATTGAAGGCGCCATGGCCGAAGAGGGCAGCGTGGCTGTCGCCGATGGCGGCGAGGATCGGTGTGCCGTCCTTGATGCCGGGAACGCCTGATGTGACGCCAAAATCGCCGCTGCTGTCGCGCAGATCGGGCAGAGTGTCGATATCGATGCCGAAGAGCTCGCAAAGCTCATCGCTCCAGACCTGCCGGTTGAGATCGAGCACCTGGCTGCGGGCGGCGTTGGAGGCGTCGCAGGCATGGACCTCGCCGCCGGTGAAGCAATGGATGAGCCAGCTGTCGATGGTGCCGATGCGGAGCCTGCGGCCCTTCGGCGCGCGCTCCAGCAGCCAGCGCATTTTTGCGCCCGGAAACATCGGGTCGATCGGCAGGCCGGTCAGCGCCATGACGCGCTCGGAATGGCCCTTCTCGATCAGTTCGGCGCAATCCTGCGCCGTGCGGCGGCATTGCCAGCTGAGCACCGGGCCGAGCGGCTCGCCGGTTTCGCCGTCCCAGATGGTTACGGATTCGCGCTGGTTGGAAATGGCGATGGCTGCGACATCGACGGTGGAGGGCGCGGCGGCGAGGCAGGCGGAGATCGCTTCGCAGACCGAGGCCCAGATGCGCTGCGGCTCCTGTTCCACCCAGCCGGGCTGCGGATAGGCGATGCCGACCGGTGATGAGCCGCGCGCCAGCAACTCTCCGCTTTCCGAGACGAGAATGGCCTTGGAATTGGTGGTGCCCTGATCGATGGACAGAATGGCGCGCATCATGGGAGTCTTTCGTCGGCAGTTTTCGTTTCCGCCTTGCGGCGATTAAACGACGATATTGCAGAAAGGGTGTCGCCGCGCATCCGAAGACACGCGACGACTCTGGGAGGAGACTTTATTTTCTCTTGATCAGCGCTTCGGCCGCATCCGCAATGGCGGCCGGCGCCATGCCGAATTCATCCAGCAGCCATTCGGCAGAACCGGTATGGGCGAAGACGCCCGGAACGCCGAGGCGCTTCATCGGTACGGGGGCCTGTTCGACCACGACTTCGGCAATGGCCGAGCCGAGGCCGCCGAAGATCGAATGTTCTTCAGCCGTCAGGATCGCGCCGGTTTCCTTCGCTGCTGCGACGATGGCCGCCTCATCGATGGGACGCACGGTCGCCATGTTCAAAACCCGAGCCTTGATGCCGCGGCTGGCCAGAATATCGGCGGCCTTGACGATGCGGTGCGTCAGCGTGCCGTTGGCGATCAGCGTCACATCGGAGCCTTCACGCAGCAGGTTGGCGCGGCCGAGTTCGAAGACATGGCCTTCCGGCAGCAGATCAGGCACGCCGACGCGCGACAGGCGCAGGAAGCAGGGGCCGGCATAGTCTGCCGCCCATTTGACGGCGGCCGCCGTTTCGATGCGGTCGCAGGGGGCGATGACCGGCAGGTTTGGCAGAACGCGGGTCCAGGCGAAATCTTCGATGGAATGATGCGTCGGGCCGAGTTCGCCATAGGCCATGCCCGAGGAGATGCCGATCAGTTTCACATTGGCGTTGGAATAAGCAAGGTCAGCCTTGATCTGCTCCAGCGCGCGGCCGGTGAGGAAGCAGGATGCGCCGCAGACGAAAGGCAACTGGCCGCCATTGGCGAGACCGGCGCCAACGCCGACCATGTTCTGTTCGGCGATACCGACATTGACGAGGCGCTCGGGGAATTTCGACTTGAAGCCGCCGAGCTTCGAGGAGCCGACCGAATCGTTGCAGACGGCGACGACCTTGTCATTGCCGGCTGCCAGCGCTTCCAGCGTTTCGGCGAAGGCGTCGCGGCAGTCATAAAGCTTGGCGGCGGTTACGGGCGCGTTCATCACAATGTCTCCGAAAGTTCTTTGACGGCGATTTCATATTGTTCCCTGCTCGGAACCTTATGGTGCCAGTCGACGCGGTCCTGCATGAAGGAAATGCCGTGACCCTTGTTGGTGTGGGCGACGATGCAATGCGGACGGTCGCCGCGATGCTCCAGCGCCGGCACGACTTCCGCCATGGCATTGCCGTTGATTTCGCTGACTTCCCAGCCGAAAGCCTCGAGCTTCGGGCGAAGCGGCGCGACATCATTGGTTTCCGAAAGCGCCGCACCCTGCTGGAAGCGATTGTGGTCGACGATCAGCGTCAGGTTGTTCAGGCCGAATTGTGCGGCGGACATGATGGCTTCCCAGTTGGAGCCTTCCTGCATCTCGCCGTCGCCGGTCATCACATAGGTGTGGTAGTCCGCGCCGGAAAGCTTGGCCGCCTTGGCCATGCCCACCGCAACTGGCAATCCATGACCCAGCGGGCCGGTATTGGTTTCCACACCCGGCACCTTGTTACAGTTCGGGTGGCCGTTAAGGCGCGAATTCGGCTGCAGGAAAGTCGAGATTTCCTCTTCGGGGATGAAGCCGCGCTTGGCCAGCGTCACATACAGCGCGCAGGCCGTATGGCCCTTGGAAAGCACGAAACGGTCGCGGGCAGGGTTTTTCGGATCATCCGGCCAGATGCGCAGGACGCGGAAATAAAGGGCCGTCATGATGTCGATAGCGGACATTTCGCCGCCGACATGGCCCGCACCAGCTTCGAAAACAGCCTGTACGTCGCGAAGGCGAATCTGGCGCGCAATGCGCTCTAGCTCCTGGGACTGCATGGAATCCTCTTCAAAACATGCGTGTGAATATTTATACAGCTATTTATATAATTGCAGAGATGGCGTTTCTGTCAAGCCGGAATTGCGGATTCTCTTGTTTCAATCCGTGCTGGTTATTTCTGCCGCTACATTCGCATTCACGGTGAAGAGCATCTCTACAGCCCTCATTCCTGTGCTTGTCACAGGAATCCAGTCAGCCCAAGTCCTTGGGCTGAAAGGGCTCTTCCCGCCGCGCAGACGCGCGTCGACTGGATTCCTGTGACGAGCACAGGAATGAGTAGAGAGGCGGCAGGCTGAAAGCCGCCTGTCCTTGTTCACGGCAGGCCTCGCCATTAACGCCCTATTGACAACCTTCTCGAAACTGGCTTATGCATGTTTCACCGACAATGAATAATTATTCTAATCGGTTTAAAAAATGCAAGACAGTCACCGGGAGGAGCCATGTCCGCGATTGAACGCAATGAGGGGGTCACGCACACCAGGAGCCCGCTTGCCTGGTTGAGCGGAGCGACCGGACCTCTTTTGGGCTTGCTGCTGCTCTGCGTGTTTCTGACCTTCGCCAGCGAGAATTTCCTGTCGCTGCGCAATGGGCTCAACATTCTCGACCAGATCACCGTTCTCGGCATCATGGCCGTCGGCATGACCTTCGTGATCCTGCTTGGCGGCATCGATCTGTCTGTCGGCTCGGTTCTGGCGCTGTCGATGATGATCATGGGCTGGACGGCAAATGTGGCGGGCATGCCGATGGGCATGGCCATCGTGCTGGCGCTGATCGCGTCCGCCGCCTGCGGCCTCGTGGTCGGTATTCTCGTCACTGCCTTCCGCGTGCCGGCCTTCATCGCCACGCTGGCGATGATGTCGGTGGCGCGCGGTCTCGCCAATATGATCACCGATGGACAGCAGATCGTCGGTTTCCCTGACTGGTTCATGATGCTGGCAATCGACCGCCATTTCGGCGTGCTGACAGCGACCGTGCTTTTGATGCTCGTCGTCGTTCTGGTTTCCTGGTTGTTCCTGCGCTTCCGTTCGGAAGGCCGGACGGTCTATGCGGTCGGCGGTAACCCGGAAGTGGCGCGCCTTGCCGGCATCAATGTGCCGCTGGTGACGATCTGCGTTTATGTCGCCTGTGCAGTTCTTGCCGGTCTCGCCGGCATCGTTCTTGCGGCGCGTCTCGACTCGGTGCAGCCCTCCAGCGGCTTCGGTTACGAGCTGGATACGATTGCGGCCGTTGTCATCGGCGGAACCTCGCTTTCGGGCGGTGCGGGCGGCATCGGCGGAACGCTGATCGGCGTGCTGATCATCGGCGTGCTGCGCAACGGCCTCAACCTGCTCAACGTCTCTCCCTTTTTGCAGCAGGTCATCATCGGTGTCGTCATCGTGCTGGCCGTTGGCGCTGAAACCTTGCGCCGCCGCAGAAGCTGAATTTGCCTGCGGACGGTGCTGAGCCGTCCGCGCAATAAACGACCCTCCTTATTGGGGAGGCGTGAAATAAACGGCCGGAGGGGAGGAGGTTCGATCTGCCCGAAGGTCAACAATCAACAAATGGAGGAATAATCATGAAATTTTCACGCATTCTGCTGACATCCGCCGCCCTTCTCGCCCTGTCGCTCGGCTCTGCCAATGCCGCCGAAGTCAAGAAGATCGGCCTTGCCGTCGCCAATCTGCAGGCGAACTTCTTCAACCAGATCAAGCAGGCCGTTGAGGCCGAAGCCAAGACGCGCGGCATTGCCGTCGTCACCGTCGATGCCAAGGGCGATGGCCCGACGCAGGTGAACCAGATCCAGGATCTGCTGACCCAGAATATCGATGCGCTGATCTATATTCCGGCCGGTGCCGCCGCCGCGACCGTTCCGGTAAAGCTTGCCAAGGCCGCCGGTGTTCCGGTCATCAACATCGACCGCAATGCCGATGGCGCGCCGGGCGATACCTTCCTCGCCACCGATTCCGTCGCCTCCGCCAAGGCGGTTTGCGATTACATCATCAAGCAGGCCGGCGGTTCGGGCAAGATGGTCATCATCCACGGCCAGAAGGGCACGACGCCGGAAGTGGACCGCACCAAGGGCTGCATGGAATCGGTGAAGGCCAATTCCGGTGTGAAGATCGTTGCCGAACAGTGGTCCAATATGTGGAGCCAGGATGAAGGCTTCCAGATCATGCAGAACATGCTGCAGGCCAATCCGGATATTTCCATCGTCTTTGCACAGGCCGACGGTCTGGCGCTTGGCGCGGCGCAGGCGATCAAGGTCGCCAACCCTTCGCAGAAGATCGTCGTTGGCGGCTTCGATGGCGATACGGCGGCGCTTGAGGCGCTGAAGAACGGCGTGTTCGACGTGACCGCAACACAGCAGACCCAGAAGATGGGCCGCACCGCTGTCGAGATGGCCGTCAAGATCGTCGGCGGCGAAAAGGTTCCGGCTGTGCAGCTTTCCGATGCGACGCTGACCACCAAGGAAAATGTCGAAGGCTTCATCGCCAACCATCCCTGATGCATCCGCCCCGCGCGTCCGATGGGATGCGCGGGGCATTCATTGGTTTGTCTTTATGCAATTTGGACACAAGGCTGTGGCGGATCTCCGCCGCGATCATGTCCTGGGAGGTCCCGTCATGCGCGAGCCGGTTCTTTCGCTCCGTGGCATCAGCAAACGTTACGGTCCGCTCGAGGTCCTGAAAAACGTCGATCTCGACGTTTATCCCGGCGAAGTGGTGGCCCTGCTGGGTGAAAACGGCGCGGGCAAGTCCACGCTGTCAGGCATCATCGCCGGTTCGCGCGAGCCGTCCGAAGGCACGATGACATGGCTCGGCCAGCCCTATGCACCGTCTTCGCCGCGAGAGGCGATCGACAAGGGCATCGTCCTCATCCATCAGGAATTGAAGCTCCTGCCGGAGCTTTCCATCGCCGAAAACGTGTTCATTGGCCGCTGGCCGATGAAGAACGGCGTTGTCGACCGTGCCGAGATGGTGCGCAGAGCCCAGCAGCAATTGGCGCGTCTCAACCTCCACATTCCCGCGACCCGCAAGGTGGCCGGTCTTTCGACTGCCAATCAGCAGCTGATCGAAATCGCCAAGGCGCTGGCGCTGGACGCCAAACTTCTGATCCTCGACGAGCCGACGGCGGCACTTGGCGGCGCGGAAACGCAGGCGCTGTTCGAGCAGGTGCGCAAGCTGCGCGCCGAGGGCGTGGGCATCATCTATATTTCTCACCGCATGGAAGAGATCAAACAGATCACCGACCGCATCGTCGTGTTGCGCGATGGCGAGCGGGTGCATGAATTCGCCGATAGCGCGACGCCGGTACGGACCATTGTCGAAAGCATGGTCGGCCGCTCGCTGGAACGCCTGTTTCCGACGCTGCCGGAACCGCAGGACAAGGTGGTGCTGGAGGTCAAGGGGCTGACCGGCGCGACCAATGCCTTCCGCGACATTAGCTTCGGCGTTCGCGCCGGTGAAATTCTCGGTATTGCCGGTCTTATCGGCGCGGGACGCACCGAACTGGTGCGGGCCATTTCCGGCGCCGATCCGACGAGTGCGGGTGAGGTGCTGCTGGATGGCAAGGTGCTGACGTTGAAAAGCCCGGCGGACGCCATCGCCAAGGGCATCGTCATGGTGCCGGAAGACCGCAAATTGCAGGGGCTGGTGGTGGAGCACGAGATCGGCGAAAACCTGATCTATGCCAATCTCGACCGCGTAGGCACCGGCTGGATCACGCCGCGTATCAAGCGCGCCTTTACCAAGGAGGCCATCGCCAAGTTTGGCGTGAAGGGCCGTAGCGAACAGCCGGCATCTGATCTTTCCGGCGGCAACCAGCAGAAGGTGGTCATTGCCAAATGGCTTGCCCGCAATCCGCGTGTGGTGGTGCTGGACGAGCCGACGCGCGGCATCGATGTCGGCGCGCGGGCGGGCATTTACGATATCATCGTCGATCTGGCCAAAAGCGGCGTGGCCGTCATCGTCGTCAGCTCCGATCTCGAGGAGGTGCTGGGCGTTTCGAACCGCATCCTCGTGCTTGCGCAGGGAAAACAGGCCGGCATCCTCAACCGTGACGAAGCAAACGACGTCTCGGTCATGGAACTGGCAACCATCTGAAGAAGGAAATACCGATGTCTACCATCACGCTCAATGCGCCGAAACTGTTCGATCTTTCCGGCCAGGTGGCGCTCGTCACCGGCGCCGGTTCCGGCATCGGCCAGCGGATCGCCATGGGGCTTGCCCAGTCCGGCGCCAATGTCGCGCTGCTTGACCGCCGCACCGATGACGGTCTGGCGCAGACGGCGGATTTCATCGCCAAGGCCGGGCGCAAGTCGATCCAGATTGCCGCTGATGTGACCAGCAAAGAGGCGCTGACCGATGCGGTTGCCCGCACCGAGGCCGAACTTGGCGCGCTGTCGCTCGCCGTCAATGCGGCCGGCATCGCCAATGCCAATCCGGCCGAGGAGATGGAGGAAAGCCAGTTCCAGACGATGATGGACATAAACCTGAAGGGCGTTTTCCTGTCCTGCCAGGCGGAAGCCAATGCCATGCTGAAGAACGGGCGCGGCGCAATCGTCAACATCGCCTCCATGTCCGGCGTCATCGTCAATCGCGGGCTGATGCAGTGCCACTACAATGCCTCGAAGGCAGGCGTCATCCACATGTCGAAATCCATGGCGATGGAGTGGGTGGGTCGCGGCATCCGCGTCAACACCATCTCGCCCGGTTACACGGCGACGCCGATGAATACGCGGCCGGAAATGGTGCACCAGACGAAGCTGTTCGAAGAGCAGACGCCGATGCAGCGCATGGCGGGCGTCGATGAGATGGTCGGTCCGGCGATCTTCCTGCTCTCCGATGCGGCGAGCTTCGTGACGGGCGTGGATCTGCTGGTGGATGGTGGTTTCTGCTGCTGGTAGGGTTTTCGACGCGGTAGCGCTGAGGTGGATGATGGGGCGCGCCAGACCTATGGGTCAGGCTGACGCGGCTTTTCCCTCCGTCACCCCGGACTTGATCCGGGGTCCAGCGCGATCAAGTCTTTGATCGCAAAATACTCTTCTCACGGCGCAGACGCGCCGTGGCTGGATGCCGGATCAAGTCCGGCATGACGGAAGAGGACCAGACGGTTTCACAGGCATCACGCCCGGCTTGCGCCGGGCGTTTTTGTATTCACACCGCGAGCAGCAGCTCAAGCGACCTGCTTCTGCGCCACTTCCTCGACAACCTCGCCCTTGAGGTAAGCAACAAGGTCCTTGATCGTCACGACCAGCAGGCCGTGGCGTTCGGCGAAGACTTCGAGCTGGGGCAGGCGGGCCATGGTGCCGTCGTCATTGGCGACTTCGCAGATGGTGCCGCAGGGATATTTGCCGGCGAGGCGGCAGAGGTCCACAGCTGCTTCGGTGTGCCCGGTGCGGCCGAGAACGCCCTGTGGGTTGGCGCGCAGCGGGAAGATGTGGCCGGGGCGGGCGAAATCTTCCGGGCGCGATTCTTCCGATACCAGCGCACGCACGGTTTTTGCGCGGTCGGCGGCGGAAATGCCGGTGGTGGTGCCCGGAATATAGTCCACCGAGACGGTGAAGGCCGTCTTGAGGGATTCGGTGTTGCGCGACACCATCAGCGGAATATCGAGCGCATCGAGACGCTCGCCCGGCATGGCGACGCAGATCAGCCCGCGCGCATGGTTCATCATGAAGGCGATCTGCTGTGGGGTGATGCTGTCGGAGGCGGCGATGATATCGCCTTCATTTTCGCGGTCTTCGTCGTCAACCACAATCACCATCTCGCCACGGGAAATGGCTTCGATCGCGTCTTCAATTTTAGCAATGGTCATTTTCTTTCAAGCCTTTCAAGGGTTATGCCGTTTTGCGGCATTTTCGCGCTTCGAGAAGCGCCAAATATCCCTTGGGCGAACAATGCAATGCGAAGCCCGCTCACGCGCGGGCGTCCTATGCCTTGTCCTCTTCCATCCGGACTATACCGTCGGCTCCGGCCTCTCACCGGATCTGCTGACCTTCCGGCTTTGGAGACCGGAAGCGCTCGCGGGCTCCGGGAAAAATCCCGATACCGCCGGTGGGGAATTGCACCCCGCCCTGAGAACGGAACCAACATAAATTATCAAATGGGAAGGAATCAAGGGGCAATGGTTCGTTGGGCGGGTGCCGGGCAGAAAGAAATCTCTCGGAAAGGCGTTTCTACGAGCATTTTAGTTCCGCCCGTTTCAGGTTGAGTTCCTACTGCGTTTTTCTATCGAGACCGATTTGATATTGGCGGCGCAATCCTGGCCAGTTCGCCATCTGAAGTATCGTATTTATGTTGTTAATATTGGCGTCTTGTGATTTTTATATTGTCATTATCGCAATATGTATTTTCTTATATTTAAGGGAATTGTTGCATGTCAGCGACGCAGCAAATATCTGAAAGCCCGCAATTGCTCGCCGCGTTGGTGGCGGCTTCCACAGCCTTCACACTTTGGATACTTGGACAATTTGTAGCGGTGGGCGTAGGATTCTGGAAAAAATCGCGAGAAAAAGAGAAATTCATTCGATCCCTGTATGCGGAAATCGACTTTAATACAGCCGATATGGCGATCTTCCTTGCCGCGCCTATTTCCTATGTGACTTTCAGGGAGCGCATCAAGGAAAACAAAGATTTCGTTCCGCATATTACAGATGCACGTCACACCCATTTCTATCTGAAGAATATCGATTCCATATCGGCCACTGGAAGAGAGTATATTGGCGATGTCGTCTATTTCTATGGTGTTCTGGATAAAATCCGCGCCAAGATAGATGGAATATACCGTAAGAGTTTCACCAATATTTCACTCGAGGGTCGGGAAAGCGCCATTCGTAGCCTCTACGAGCACGCGGAAGAGGCAAAGAAAACCGGCGAGAAGCTTTTGCAGACAATGGAAAGAAAATACAGGGGATACAAACTAAAGCGAAAAATCCGTTCACCGGGCATCTCAAAAAACCAAAAAGCGCCGAAACCATAGTTCGACGCTTCGCTTCTCTACAGTGGAAGGACGTTTAGATCAAAGTAGGATAGGATCTGGACCGATCATGTTGAGAACTCCTGCGTTGAATATGTAATCTTGTCTCATGGTCAATGCGGCCTGTCAATGATTTGCCGAGGTGGCGGTATTTTTCGAGATAAGCCACTGCTTCAGCGGGTCAGCGTTGATCAACCCTTTCCTCGTTACTTCACATATATTGTGATGGGGGCGTTTGATCGCAAGATAAGGTGCCTTCTCCGAGAGCAGCTTACCGATCCCGCAATCGCAATTCATCGGTCTGCATCTGCAGCGAACCGAGCGTCGACAGGAAGCTCATGCCGAGCAGGCTTTGGCCCAATTGGCCATCCTGCGCGACGAGGGCGGGGATGTTGCGTCGCATGATCGGGCCAATACTGATTTCCGAAAGGGTAACGGGGGCTGCCGCCGTGCGACCATTCGCGGTCATCACCGGCACGGTATAGCGGAGATTTGCGGTGTCGATGCCGATTTCTGCCGCATCCGCATTGGCGAGCACCACGGAACTTGCACCGGTATCGACGAGCATGTGGATCGTCTTGCCTTCGACGCCGACATTTGCCTCGAAATGGCCGCTCATCGATTTTTGCAGGACGATTTCCTGTTCGCCGCCAGCTGTCGTCACCACCACGGCGCGGCCGGGCATCAGGCCGCCGAGCAACCGGTCGCCGAAGGATTGCAGGTCGTAGCGATAGAGATAGAGCGAGACGAGGCCGAGAATAATGACGAGCCAGACGGCGAGCTGGCGGATGACGGTGCTGAAACTGCCTCGTCTTCCCGCCAGAATGCCGGCCGATAATAGACCGGCAATGGGCAGAAGATAAAGCACGTGGGCGAATTGATCGTTGTCGATGCCGAGCGTTCGGCCGCCGTCGTGATTGATGAGAAGCAGGCCAAGGCCGACGGCCAGCAGGAGGAGAACGATGGTCAGCCTGTTCATGCGGTATGCGTCTCCTTGGCGGTCTCGGGCAGGTTTGCCAGTCTTTGCGGCAGCGACCGCATGATTTCGCGGCGCTTCTCGTCGCTATAGCCTGCCCAGCCGCCGATTTCATCCAGCATTCGTCCGCAGCCGATGCAGAGGCTGCTGGTTTCATCGAGGCGGCAGATATGGATGCAGGGTGTTTCCATGATGATTTATATCAGGCCGTCACGCCGCAAGGGCAAGGGCGATGAGAATCACGATCTCCGTGATCTGCTGGCAGGCGCCGATGGTATCGCCGGTATGGCCGCCGATCTTGCTGTCGCAGACCCTACCGAAAAGGACGGCCGCCAGAAAGGCTGCCGCCAGCACGAGGGCAATCGACAGGAGCGGCAGGGCGTGCAGCGTGAAGAGCGTGAAAAGCAGTAGCCCGATCACGAGCGCGATGTTGCGCTCGCTGGAGCCCGGCTGACCGGCGCCGGCGGCGATGCCGGAGGTTTTGGCGGCAGGCAGGGACTGCCAGTGCCACACCATCAGGGCGCGGCTGAGGACAAGCGCGGCGATCAGGGCGGCGGCGGCGGTCTTTGCCGGCAGCGTCTCAATGAGCGAGGCGAGTGCGGTAGCGCGAAGCGCAAAGGACATGATCATGGCAATCGTGCCATAGCTGCCGATGCGGCTGTCCTTCATGATCTCAAGGGTGCGGGCCTTCTCCTTGCCGCTGCCGAAACCGTCGGCCATGTCGGCGAGACCGTCTTCGTGCAGAGCCCCCGTGATGAGGGCCGTCAGGCCGATGACGAGCCAGCCGGTAAGTTGCGGAGAGGCGTCGAAGACTGCGAAAACCACAATAAGGAAAGCGGCGGGCAGGGCGATCAGCAGGCCGGCGGCGGGAAAGGCGCGGGCTGTGCGGCGCATCGACACGCCGTCGGCATCATCGAAAAACCGCGAAGGAACGGGCAGGCGGCTCAGAAAGGCGAGGGAATGCATGACATCTGTTATAAAATCCCCGGCCTTCATGCTCTCTCCGTTGCAGTCGCTGCATTTCCGGTTGTTCCGCGGCGCATCCGCGATTATGAGAGGCGCAACAAAGACCGATTTGCCGGAAAACACAAGTTCCGGACGCATGAGCCGATGCGACAGCCAACCCGACGACGAGAAAGACAGATATCATGAGCATGAGCGGATTGCCCTTCGACGATTTCCGCGCGCTGCTGCGCGAGCTTCCCGGCCCGGATACGCACGCGCTTGTGGCGGCCAAGGAGCGCAATGCGCAGCTGACCAAGCCTGCCGGTTCGCTCGGACGTCTCGAAGAAATCGCCATGTGGCTAGCGGCATGGTCGGGCCGTTCTCCGGCCGTCACCCGTCCGCTGGTGGCGATCTTCGCCGGCAATCATGGCGTTACCCGGCACGGCGTCACGCCCTATCCGACATCCGTGACCCAACAGATGGTAGAAAATTTCGCGGCAGGCGGTGCGGCGATCAACCAGATCTGCGTTGCAAACGATCTTGGCCTGAAGATTTTCGATCTGGCGCTCGATTACCCGACCGGCGACATCACCTGCGAGCCGGCGCTTTCCGAGCGCGACTGCGCCGCCACCATGGCCTTCGGCATGGAAGCGATTGCCGGCGGAACCGATCTTCTCTGCGTCGGCGAAATGGGTATCGGCAACACCACCATTGCGGCGGCGATCAATCTCGCGCTTTATGGCGGCACGGCGGAAGAATGGACCGGTCCGGGCACCGGTTCGGAAGGCGAAGTCATGGCCCGCAAGATCGCGGCGGTGAAGGCGGCGGTGGAGTTCCACAAGGATCATCTGTCCGATCCGCTGGAGATCATGCGCCGTCTCGGCGGACGCGAGATCGCAGCGATTGCCGGCGCCATCCTTGCTGCCCGCGTGCAACGCATTCCCGTGCTGATCGACGGTTATGTGGCGACGGCCGCTGCCGCTCTCCTCAAGGCTGCCAATCCTGCGGCGCTCGACCATTGCCTGATCGGCCATGTCTCGGGTGAGCCCGGCCATCTGGCCGCCATCGAAAAGCTCGGCAAGACGCCGCTTCTGGCGCTTGGCATGCGGCTCGGCGAAGGCACGGGGGCAGCGCTTGCCGCCGGCATCGTCAAGGCCGCCGCCGCCTGCCATTCCGGCATGGCGACATTCGAAGCGGCGGGTGTGGACACCCGCATCAGCTCCCGCCCCGACCATTGAGGCTGAAGATGGACGTGACGCCGCAAAAGAAGCAACCGGAACCCGCCTTTCGCAAGGAAAAAGGCTGGCGGCATCTTTTTGCCGCCGCGCGCTATTCCGTGCAGGGGCTTGGCCGGCTGTGGCAGGAAGCGGCGTTCCGGCATGAGGTTCTCGCCTTCGGCGTCGGGCTTACCCTGCTTCTGGTCGTCGGCGCACCCTTTGCCCATCTTCTCGTCTTTACGGTGCTGATGCTGTTGCTGTTTTCGGTGGAAGCGCTCAATACCGCCATCGAAGAGCTGGTGGATCGCATTTCACCGGAAATCTCCTCGGTCGGGCGGCATGCCAAGGACCTCGGCTCCTTTGCCGTCTTCTGCCTGTTGATGGCGAACGGATTTTTCGTGCTGTATTCGCTGGTAACGACGCTGTTCTTCTGAAGTTCTCCCGGACGGAAAACCGGAGGCCACTTTTCCTGGAAATGCCTCAAGCGAAGGACCGGCGGCGCGGCTGGATGGCGTGGGTTTCTTCCACGGCCGGGAGGCTTTGCAGCACGCGTTTGGCCGGCAGGATGGCGATGCCTTCAGTGCCCTCGCGCAGTTTCGATTTCAGGATGAACTGGCCGTCATGCTTGGCCAGAATGGCCTGAACGATGGGCAGGCCAAGGCCGGTTCCCTGTTCGGCGCTCTTGATCGCGATCGATCCCTGACCGAAGGCGGACAGCACCACGGGAATTTCATCTTCGGGAATGCCGGGTCCGTTATCCCTGATCGAGACATATTGGCCGCCGCCTGCCGTCCAGCCCGCCTTCACGAGGATTTCGCCGCCCTGCGGCGTGAATTTCACGGCGTTGGACAGCAGATTGAGGATGACCTGGCGGATGGATTTCTCATCGGCCCAGACCTGCGGCAGGCTGTTTTCGAACTGCTGGGAAATTTTGATGTTCTTGGCGCGGGCGCGAAGCTGGATCATGCCGATGCAATCCTCGGCGATTTCCAGCATCGAGATCGCTTCTTCGTTCAGGTCGTAGCGGCCTGCCTCGATGCGCGACAGGTCGAGGATTTCGTTGATGAGATCAAGCAGATGCTGGCCGGAGCGATGGATATCGCCGGAATATTCCTTGTAGAGCGGATTGTTGAGCGGGCCGAGCACTTCCGACGACATGACTTCCGAGAAACCGAGAATGGCGTTGAGCGGCGTTCTGAGCTCGTGCGACATGGAAGCGAGGAAGCGCGATTTCGCCAGATTGGCTTCTTCCGCGCGCCGCCGCGCCTCGTCCGAAACCGAATTGGCGACTTCGAGTTCGGCAATCAGGTCGTCCTTTTCCGTCTGCGAGGAGAGGAGCTTGATGCTGGTCTGGTAAAGCCGGCTGGTGATGCGATGGCAGAAGAGGATGGCCATGCCGAACATCAGCGCGAGACCGACATCGAAAGGATTGCGCGAAATGGCCGAGGTCATGCAGAGAGCCGCGAGCACCGGCAAAAAGGTCATGAAGGTCGCCCGTCGCAGCATGAAATTGGCCATGGCGGTGAGCGAAAGCGCGATCAGCAGCGTCGAGCCCTTGAAGAAAAGCACGAGCGTCGGGTCGTTGCGCACGGGTTCGGCCAACGCAAACATCGCCCAGGCGCAGCCGATGAGGATCTGCATGCCGAGGAAGAGACTTTTCCAGTGCTGAAGATTGTCGGCCGTGATTTCCTGTTTTGCCGCCCGCTTGGCCAAGAGCAGGGAAAAGGCGTGGAAGCTCAGCGCAATCAGCGACCAGATGATCAGGCTGATGTCGCGCGTTATATAAAGGCCGATGATGGAGGCGAGCAGGATGAAAAGCGGCATGATCATCGCGCCCTGCAGGGTTTCGGCGATGTGCATGGTCAGCATTTCGCGTTCATAGGCGTCGCTTGCGCCGGCCCCCTGCTGCAGGCGTTCACGCGTCGTCTTCACCGTGTCGAAGACCGCCTTGTTGCGGTGCTTTTTCGACCGGTCGACGATGATCTTGTCGGTGGACGTGCTGACGCTTTTACTCATTGTTACAACGCAGGGTGACATGAACCCTTGCAGACTACGCGCAAAATCTTAAGAAGATGCTGCCGTGAAAGGATTTGTTTGCCATTTCTGACAAGGGTTTGTTGTTACATGAGACGAAATGGAGGCAAGGGCAGGCGGTTTTCGGCATTTCGCGATGGCGGGCTTTTTCTCGCCACGGTTTTTCTGGGCATTCTGATCGCGGCCAAGCTCGACCAGATCAACAGCGAAACCTATAGCGGCCGCTTCTTCGTGATCGATGGCGATACGCTGTCGAAGGGTGAGGAACGTTTCCGGCTGCTCGGCATCGATGCGCCGGAGCTTTCGCAGACATGCCTGCGCGGCAGCGAAAGCTGGCCGTGCGGTGAGGAAGCGCGTCGTGTCCTGCAAAGGCTGGCCGGGGCTGTGGATTTTTCCTGTTCCGGCAGTTCCAGGGACCGTTACGGGCGGCTGCTGGTTTATTGTTCCGCCGGCGGCAGGGATGTCTCATCGGAAATGGTGTCGGCGGGTTTTGCCGTCGCATCTGGTTATTTCCAGTTCTCCAGCGAGCAGGCGGCGGCGCGCAGGCAGGCACGCGGCATCTGGGCGGGAGAATTCGAGAAACCGTCGCAATGGCGGCGGGAACACCGTGCCGCGGATCTGGAAACGCCGGCGGCGGGTTTCCTCACCATTGTCCGTCATCTTCTGGGGTGGGATCATGGTTGAGCTAGCGCCGGTGCGTGATGACGGGCTGGACGTATTGCGCGGCGAAATCGCCCGTTGTCGTCTCTGTCGCGACAAGCCGCTCAGGGGAATGGCCGATCGCCTGCCGCACGAACCCCGGCCGGTGGTCGTCATATCCACCAAGGCGCGCATCCTGATTGCCGGGCAGGCGCCGGGGCTTCGCGTGCATGAAACAGGGCTGCCGTTCAACGATGCCTCGGGTGACCGGCTGCGCCAATGGCTGAACGTCGACCGGCAGACGTTCTACGATCCGGATCGTTTCGCCATCGTGCCCATGGGCTTCTGTTTCCCCGGTTATGACGACAAGGGCAGCGACCTGCCGCCCCGGCGCGAATGCGCGCCGCAATGGCGTGAGCGGGTAATAATGGCGATGCCGCAGGTGGAGCTGATCCTCGCCATCGGCCAATATGCACAGGCTTTTCACCTGGGTGAAAGGCGGCGCAAAACCATGACGGAAACGGTGCAGGACTGGCGCGGCTTTCTCCATGCCAATTCCGGCCCCGGCATTTTTCCCCTGCCGCATCCAAGCTGGCGCAATACCGGCTGGCTGAAAAAGAACCCATGGTTCACGGAGGAACTGCTGCCGGTTCTGCGACAACATGTGGAAATGCGGCTTTAGTGAAACAATTTTCTGTTTTTCTGCAAAAATTAGTGTATTGAAAGGAAATTAATTCAGGAGGATAGACGCATTGGATCGCCTAGACCGTAAGATTTTGCGCATTCTGCAAGAGGATTCCACGCTGGCCGTTGCCGATCTGGCGAAAAAGGTCGGCCTTTCCACGACGCCCTGTTGGCGGCGTATCCAGAAGATGGAGGAAGACGGCGTTATTCGCCGGCGCGTGGCGCTGCTCGATCCGGTCAAGGTCAACACCAAGGTCACGGTTTTCGTCTCCATCCGCACCGCCTCCCATTCCATCGAATGGCTGAAGCGTTTCTCCGAGGTGGTTTCCGAGTTTCCGGAAGTCGTCGAATTTTACCGCATGAGCGGCGATGTCGATTACCTGCTGCGCGTCGTTGTGCCTGACATTGCGGCCTATGACGCCTTCTACAAGCGCATGATCGCCAAGATCGAAATTCGCGACGTGTCCTCCGCCTTCGCGATGGAGCAGATCAAATATACGACCGAGCTGCCGCTCGATTACATGCTGCTGGACAATCCGAAATCCGGCGAGGAGTGATCGTCCGCCGGTCAATTTTTTCGACCAATGCCCTTTCCGGTTGCCGGGGAGGGCATTTTCATTTGCGGGTCGTTTTTCCCGTCGATCTGGCCCGCCAAGGGCTGATCCAGCCGGAAGGTCCATCCCGGTAGCCGCCGCCGGGGCACGACAATTCTATTCCACCCATCGTGGCAAATTCGCACATTCAATTCTCCCGGAGCTGTCTGCGCGCAAACTGCGATTTTGATAAAATCTCTCGAATATCTACGCTTTTACTGTCGAAGGATGGAATAGCGAGGGATATCCATATGCTTACACGACGCGGAACATTGGGACTGATTGCAGGTGCGACCGGGGCGGTGTTTCTGCCGCATATCCGGCGGGCGAGTGCCGCAACCGCCACATTGCGGATTGGCTGGCAGAAGAATGGCGTGATAGCGCTCGCGAAAAGCCAGGGCGCGCTCGAAGCGTTGCTGAAGGATCGCGGTATCGAGGTCAAATGGTCGGAATTCTCCTCCGGGCCGCCGCTTCTCGAAGCGCTGGGTGCCGGTGCGCTGGATATCGGCCCGACCGGCGATGTGCCGCCGCTTTTCGCGCAGGCCGCCGGCGGCAATCTGCGTTATGTGGGCACTTACAAAGCGGCGGCCGGCGGATCGGCCATCCTCGTGCAGAAGGATTCGCCGCTGAAGACGCTGGAAGACCTGAAAGGCAGAAAAGTCGCCTTCAAGCGCGGCTCCAGCGCGCATAATGTCACCGTCAAGGCGTTGCGAAAGGCAGGGTTGACGTTGAATGATATTACGCCGGTCGATCTTGCCCCGCCGGATGCGGCCGCCGCCTTCCGAAGCGGTAGCATCGATGCCTGGTCGATCTGGGATCCTTATTTCGCCGTGGCGGAAAAAGAGCCGACGACACGGGTTCTCTCGACCGCCGAAGGCATCGTCGATCCGTGGAGTTATTTCCTTGCCAATGGCGATTTCGTGGAGGCCAATCCCGATCTCGTGCCGTTGATCCTCAAGGAACTGGCGAATGTGGGTGCGAAAGCGCAGGCCAATATCGATGCAACGGCAAAGTCGCTGGCGTCGATCACCGGCGTTCCCGAGGATGTCACCAAGGTCTCGCTAACGCGGCCGGGCGCCGATCTCGGGCGGGTTTCGCTGGTTCCGGATCAAGCCATCGCCTATCAGCAGGCACTTGCGGATGAGTTCTACGATCTGAAGATCGTGCCGAAGAAACTCAACGTGGCGGATATCGTCTGGCGGCCGAAGGCGAGCTGAGCGGGTCGGAAAAGGTGAGTCTCTTCAACCCGCTGGCGGGTGTTGCTAAGAGGTTGATTCAGGAAAATGCCATTCTTGCCGCATAGGGCGAGCCCGTGCCGCCTGTTTCTTCTCCCCAAGGGGGAGAAGGTGGCCCGAAGGGTCGGATGAGCGACTGTCTTTGATGTCAAGCGTTTTGCCATGGTTTGTTGTCTCTGATGATGGCGTTGAGCATTGTCAGAAGCTTTCGCATGGTTGCGACGGTAGCGAGGATTT
>NZ_JAQAHF010000011.1:0-213799 GCF_027871645.1 Agrobacterium sp. ST15.13.015 | reverse complement strand
CTGACCAGAAGACCGTGCCAAGCCCACTCGCCTTCGCCAGGCTGGTACGCGCAAACCTCATGCACCGGCGACGCACCGATCGGCTTCTCGACCCGCCACCAGACAAACCCAGAAACCAAATCCAGATGGCCTTCCAATGGCCGCAAATTTAAACCGGACAGTAGTGGGCTTGTCCCGAGCATCTGCAGACTATCGATTGTACGATACGTGATTGGATCCTCGGGCCGGAGGATGACGTGAGTAGGAGGCGAGGCTTGTGAAATGGCTCCGCCGCCTGTTCCCGGCCTTCAACCGATCACACCACAACCCTCTCCGGCCGATGCGCCCGCATGCACAGCACGACGCTCAGCACCACCGCACATATTGCCACGACCTCAATCAGTGTCGGGCCACGCCCTTCCCAGAGAAAACCGTAAAGCAGCGCAAACAGCGTTTCGAACAGGATCATCTGCCCGACCATGGTGAGCGGCAGAAGGCGGCTCATGCGGTTCCATAAGGCATTGCCGAGAATGGAAGCGGTGAAACCCAGCCCGGCTGCAACAGCCACAAAATGCAGCCAGTCGCCCGAACTATGGCTTTCGCCGCCAAAGCCAAAGGCCGGGATAGCAAGCAGCAGCGCAAGCCCGCCGGTCACCACGCCGGTCATCATGTTCCAGTCGTCGGCGCTGACATCGTGAAGGCGGGAGAGCCAGCGGGCGTTACCGACGGCAAAGGCTGTCCAAGACGCCAGCGCACCGAGCGCACAGGCCAGCCCGATGACGCGAGAGACATCGAGCCCCGCATCGTTTTCCGTCAGCGACTGCCAGGAAATGCCGATAATCCCCATCGCGCCGAAGGCGAGCGACGGCCACAGCCGCTTCAGCGACACCGCGCCGTGATCGCGGCTGCCGATGATGGTGACAGCGACGGGCAGGAAACCGATGATAATGGAGGTGAAGGCGACGCCGCTCAATTTTACCGCGGTCGATATGAAGACATAATAGGCGATATTGCCGATCATGCTCAGCCAGCCGAGTGCTATCCATTCCCGCGCGCCAAAATGGGCCGAGATGCGTTTCAGACGCGGCCCGATGATGATGAGGGAAATCAGCCCATAGGTGAGATAACGCGCCGTCGAGAGTTGCAGGGCGGAAAAATCCGGCACGAGTTTGGGAGCGAGAAAAATCCCACCCCAAAGCGCACCCGCCAGCATGCCGAAAAAAACACCGAGACCTGTTCTGTTCATGTCATGTCACATCCGCATTCACATCTGCCTGCGATGTGCCACAGCCCTTTGCGGCTGTCTTGACAAAAACTCCTGATCGAATGTGCTGGCGGTTTTAATGAAGCCCGCAGGTCCGACGGTAGGCTGCGGGCGTTTCACCCACTGCATTGCGCATGGCGCGCGTCAGTGCAGTCTGGTCGGAAAAACCGGCCCGCAAGGCGATCTCGGCAATCGGCAGGGTGGAATTGCTGAGCAATGCGCAGACCTTGTCCATGCGCAGCCCGGCCAGCCAGCGGTGAGGCGGAAGGCCGAATTCTTCGAGAAACAGCGCATGCAGGCGGCTGTCGCTGATCGTCACGCAGGAGGCGAGCATCTCGATGGTCCAGGGGAAGAACGGTTCCGCCCTGATAAGTGCAACAAGCCTGTGCAGGCGTTGGCGGATGTCGGCTTTCTCATTGGCAAGGCTGTCGATCAGGAGCGGTGCCCACAGACCGGCAATATCGTCGCGTCGCCCCTCTGTTCCGATGACGCCGCGCATATAGGCGATCAATTGCCGCGTATCCTGCGCGATATCGAGAAACGGTGAATGGGCGAATTTCTCGAGCGTTTGCTCGGGAAGGGCGCCTTCATCGATATCGACCACCAGCGAGTGGTTGCTTGCCGTCGCTTCCTGCGTATGCGGCGCATCGCGATGGATGAACACGCCGCGTCCTGCCGACAATTCGTCCTGCCGTCCCGCCACATCGATCAGCAAACGCCCGGAAACCGGAAGAACGATCTGAACGAAGCCATGCCGTTCCTTCGGTCTTTCTTCCCTGTAAGTTCTGATATCGGCGGATGCGGCTGTCATGACGCTGTCGTTTCCATTGTGCAAAGAAATGGCCGCCTCGAAAAAGCGGCCAGTTTCATTGTTTGATTATGACATCGTCTTGAAGATTGGGCCAGTCGGCTTTATCGATCGGCTCTGCGCGCCGGCAATTAACAGTCTTCCTTGGCGGTCGATTCGCCGCGTTTGCGCTTGCGCAGAACCGGCTTGTTCTCTCTCGCCTCGCATTTCGCGACGTCGATCAGATAGGCAAGCACCGGCATGCCGTTCATCGATGCGAGTTGCTTGGCGGATTCGAGAAGGTTGATGATGTTGGAAAAATCGTCCATCGGCTCACTCAGTGGCTCAAAGCGGTTATATGTCGGGTCTGAACCCAAGGATGAATACGCTGGGTGAAATCGGGAGCTTCCAGCGCCGTTGCATCCAATGGGTGTAATATTAGTCGCAAATAAATAGCAATCCCTGCGACGGGGTTACAATAGTCAATTTTCCGTAACTGTCATGCACGGCGAAGATATCGGTGCGGGGTGATGGCAGAAAAATCCAGCAGTCAGATGAGGTTTCTGAAATGCCAAACTATCTTCACAGGGTGGAAGATGCGGCTGCGATCATCGCCGGGGCGCAGCGAATCATGGTCGTGGGCTGCTCCGGCGGCGGCAAGACGACGCTTTCGCAGAAGCTCGCGCGCAATTTCGGACTTCGCTACATCTCCATGGATCGCGATGTTTTCTGGCTGCCCGGCTGGCAGGCGCGCCCGCGCGAGGAGCAGCGACAGAGGATAGCCCCCATCATTACCGAGGAACGCTGGCTGATGGACGGCAGCAATCCGTCGTCGTTCGATATACGGCTGCCGCGATCCCACATCGTTTTGTGGGTGCGCATGCCGCGCTGGCTCTGCCTGTGGGGCGCGCTCAGCCGGGCGATCAAGGGTTATGGCAAGGCCCGCCCGGAAATGGCGGAGGGGTGTCCCGAAAGGATAGACATCGATTTCCTGCGCTATATCTGGAATTTCGAACGCCGCCATGCCCCGATTTTCGAGCAGAATTTCGCGCTTTATGGTCCTGATGTGCCGGTATTCCAGCTGAAAAGCCGAAAACAGTTTCGCCGCCTTCTTGATCTTCTGCGTATCGAGGATTAACTGCCGCTCATGCCACAGTTCGAAACGCATCGCCACGTCAAACACTCGCCCGACCGCATGTACGACCTCGTCGCCGATGTGGAGAAATATCCGCAGTTTCTGCCCCTTTGCGAGGCGCTCACCGTCCGTTCGCGCAAGGAGCGCGATGGCAAGGTGCTGCTGGTGGCGGATATGACGGTGGGCTACAAGGCCATTCGCGAAACCTTCACCACGCAGGTGCTGCTGAACCCGGCCGAGCGCGCCATCGACGTGAAATATATCGACGGACCGTTTAAATATCTCGACAATCGCTGGCGTTTCGAGCCTGCCGACGAGGGCGGCTCAGCCATTCATTTTTTCATCGATTATGAATTCAAGAACCGTCTGCTCGGCGCGGTCATGGGGTCGATGTTCGACCGGGCCTTTCGCATGTTCGCGGAAGCCTTCGAGACGCGTGCCGATAAAATTTATACGGACCCGGCCTGATTGAGGGCTATCAGCATCTGGAGCGCCGTCCTCACCGTAGCAAGCCGGATTTCTGTGCGGCCGATCTCGCCGTAACGCATTTCCCGATGCAGGATTTTACCGCTGCGCGCCTTTGCGGCCAGATGCACGAGCCCCACCGGCTTGTCGGCGGAACCGCCACCCGGACCAGCGATGCCAGTTACCGCCACGGCAAAACCCGCCCGTGAACGGAAGAGGGCGCCATGCGCCATCTGCAGCGCTGTCTGTCGGGATACCGCGCCGAAATTCGCCAGCGTCTCGGCGCCAACGCCCAGCATGTCCATCTTGGCTTCATTGGTATAGGTGACAAAACCACGATCGACGACAGCGGAGGAGCCGGCAATCTCCGTCAGGGCACCGGCGATCAGGCCGCCCGTGCAGCTTTCCGCGGTCGAGACCATGAAACCATGCGCGGTGAAATCGGCAATGATCCGCCGCGCCAGGTCTTCTATGTCAGCGGGAAAAAGGCTCATAAAGGTCTGCCCCTGTAGACGACGGTAGCGGTGGCGATTGCAGCGATGCCTTCCCGGCGGCCGACGAAACCGATGGTCTCATTGGTCGTCGCCTTCACCGAGCAGCGCTCCAGCGCGATGCCCAGCATGTCCGACAGTGCTTCGCGCATGGCCTGACGGTGCGGGCCGATGCGCGGCGCTTCCGCAATCAGCGAGACATCGGCATTCATGATCGTGCCGCCATTGTCGCGAACCACTTTGGCCGCATGTTCGAGGAAGATGCGCGAGGCCGCTCCCTTCCATTGCGGATCGGAAGGCGGGAAGTGATCGCCGATATCGCCGGCGCCACAGGTGGCGAGCAGCGCATCCGTCAGCGCATGCAAAGCCACATCGGCATCCGAATGACCTTTCAATCTCTGGTCGTGTTCGATGAAGACGCCGCACAACGTCACGCCGTCGCCGGCCTCCAGCTGATGCACGTCGTAACCATTGCCGGTGCGCACGTCCGGCAATCCGTGGGAGAGCTTTTCATCGGCCATCGCGATATCCCGCTTGAGAGTGAGTTTTACATTATCGACCGAACCTTCGGTCAGCGTCACCGTCAGCCCCGCCCATTCGGCAATCGAAGCGTCATCGGTAAAATCGGACTTTCCGGAGGCGGCAGCGGCGCGGTGCGCGGTGAGAATATCGCCGTAGCTGAAACTCTGCGGTGTTTGAGCGGCATAAAGCCCCTGCCGGGAAACCGTTTCCACGACGCGACCATCCGAGCCGCGCTTCAGCGTGTCGGTGACGGAGAGGGCAGGCAAAACGCCGCTGGCGCCGGCCCGGTGCAGGGCGACGATGCGTTCCAGCATGTCCACGGGAACGAAAGGCCGCACGGCATCATGGATCATCACATGCGTCAGCTCTTCCGAAGAGAGCGCTTCCAGCCCGGCAAGCACCGATTGCTGGCGTGTTGCGCCGCCCGTGACGGTAACGATCCGCTCGCCGGCACCAAGCCGCTGGAGGATCGGCGACAGCAGTGCCGCATCGTCTGCATGGCTGACGATCACGATGGGGGAGGCATGATTCCAGTCGAGGAAGGTCGACAATGTATGCTCGATCACGGCCCTGCCTCCGATAGGGCGATATTGTTTCGGCCCTTCCTCGGGAGAGCCCGCTCTTTCTCCGCGTCCGGCGGCGACGATGACGATGCCGAGTTTCATGGTACTTTCCTGCATTGGTCTTATGCTTTGCGCGCAACCCTTAGCGGTTGACAGTCCTGCTCTAGCGTTTCAAAACCCGGATGGCCAGCCCGATACGACGCGCATTCGCCCCTGCATGTCGCAGGATCGAGCGTCATTGCGCCTTTGACCCTGCACAAATTCCTGCCGACAGCAAAACAGGCAGGCAGTCGTCCAGCAAATAAAAGGTGCAACCCTCTAAAAGTGCTTGGCAACTGCTCAAACACTGTCTAAAAATAATGCAAATAACCCTTCTGCATGAAAGATCATCAATTGCATCTTCCGGAGTTGTCAGAACCGTTCAGCATCGGCTCAGTCACGATCCGTAATCGTGCCGTGCTGGCGCCCATGTCGGGCGTGACGGATCTGCCGTTCCGGCAGCTTGCCTGGCGTTATGGCGCGGGCCTTGTCGTTACGGAAATGGTGGCAAGCCGTGAGCTCGTCGCCAACCGCGGCGAATCCTGGGCGCGGCTGAAAAATGCCGGCATGGTTCCGCATATGGTGCAGCTCGCAGGACGCGAGGCGCATTTCATGGCCGAGGCAGCGAAGATCGCAGCCGACAATGGCGCCGGCATCATCGACATCAATATGGGCTGTCCAGCCAAGAAGGTGACGGGCGGTTATTCCGGCTCGGCTTTGATGCGCGATCCGGATCATGCACTCTCGCTCATTGAGGCAACGGTCAATGCAGTCAACGTGCCTGTGACGCTGAAGATGCGGCTCGGCTGGGACGAGAACACCATCAATGCGCCGGAGATCGCCCGCCGTGCCGAAGCCGCAGGTGTTCAGCTGATCACCATTCACGGCCGCACCCGCATGCAGTTTTACGAGGGACGGGCGGACTGGGATGCCATCCGCGCCGTGCGTGAGGTGATTTCCGTGCCGCTGATCGCCAATGGCGACGTTGAAACGGCCGGAGATGCGCGCGAAATCCTGCGCCGTTCGGGTGCGGATGCCGTCATGGTCGGGCGCGGCGCGCAGGGGCAACCCTGGCTGCCGGCGGTGCTTGCCGGACATTCAGCGCCGCACCGCGACGATATTCCCGCCATCGCCATCGAACATTACGAGATGATGCTGGAATTTTATGGAAGGGAAGCCGGTCTCCGGCATGCCCGCAAACACCTCGGCTGGTATCTCGACCGTTTCGCGCCGGAGATCGCCACGACTGACAAGGCTGAAATCATGACATCGCGTGACACGGCGGAAGTGGCGGATCTGCTGCGCTCTGCCCTTAGCGAAAATGCGGGCGAAGACGCCGCAAGGAAGGCCGCATGAGCGCTGACAAACACAGCCCGGCAGATGCAAACCCGCTTGCCATGGCGGTTCTGAACGCGGTGCAGAACCCGGTTATTCTGGTGGATGCCGAAGGTTTCATCGCCTTCGCCAACTGGGAAGCCGAAGCCTTTTTCGGGGCGAGCGCCTCCCATCTCGCGCGCTACCGCGTTTCCACCTTCATTCCCTTCGGCAGCCCGTTGCTAGCACTGATCGATCAGGTGCGGGAGCGCCGCGCGCCGGTCAACGAATATCGCGTCGATCTGAGTTCGCCGCGTCTAGGCCAGGACAAGCTGGTCGATCTTTATGTCGCGCCCGTTGTCAGCGAACCGGGATCGGTGGTCGTCGTCTTCCAGGAAAGGTCGATGGCCGACAAGATCGACCGGCAATTGACCCACCGGGCGGCGGCGCGCTCCGTTACCGGCCTTGCCTCCATGCTTGCTCATGAGATCAAGAACCCGCTGTCCGGCATTCGCGGCGCTGCCCAGCTGCTGGAGACATCGGTTGCCGATGAAGACCGGGCGCTGACGCGGCTGATCTGCGACGAGACCGACCGCATCGTCTCGCTGGTTGATCGCATGGAAGTGTTTTCCGACGAGCGGCCGGTGGATCGCGTACCGGTCAACATCCATTCCGTGCTCGATCATGTGAAGGCCATCGCCAAGGCCGGCTTTGCCCGCAATATCAAGATTTCGGAAAACTACGACCCCTCGTTGCCGCCTGTTTATGCCAATCGCGACCAGCTGGTGCAGGTCTTTCTCAATCTGGTGAAGAATGCGGCGGAAGCCGTGGGCAACCAGCCGGACGGCGAGATCATCCTTACCACCGCCTATCGCCCCGGCATGCGGCTTTCGGTCGCCGGCAGCCGGGAGCGCATCTCGCTGCCGCTCGAATTCTGCGTGCATGATAATGGCCCGGGCGTTCCGGCCGATCTTTTGCCGCATCTTTTCGATCCCTTCATCACCACCAAGACGAATGGTTCGGGCCTCGGGCTGGCGCTTGTCGCCAAGCTGATCGGCGCCCATGGCGGCATTGTGGAATGCGACAGCCAGAACCATCGCACGACTTTCCGCGTATTGATGCCCGTCTCGCCGGAAGTGGCGCTCGACGACCGCTCTTTGCCGAACACGACAGGAAATGACCAATGACAGCTACGATCCTCGTCGCCGATGATGATGCCGCAATCCGCACGGTGCTGAACCAGGCGCTGAGCCGCGCCGGTTACGACGTGCGCATCACCTCCAATGCCGCCACGCTCTGGCGCTGGGTTTCGGCGGGTGAGGGCGATCTTGTCGTAACCGATGTCGTGATGCCGGATGAAAACGCCTTTGACCTGCTGCCGCGCATCAAGAAGGCCCGCCCGGACCTGCCGGTTCTGGTCATGAGTGCGCAGAACACCTTCATGACGGCCATCAAGGCCTCGGAAAAAGGCGCTTACGACTATCTGCCGAAGCCCTTCGACCTGACGGAGCTGATCGCCATCATCGGCCGCGCTTTGTCTGAGCCGAAGCGCAAGCCGGCCAAACTCGATGACGACATGCAGGACGGCATGCCGCTCGTCGGCCGCTCGGCGGCGATGCAGGAAATCTACCGCGTTCTCGCCCGCCTGATGCAGACCGACCTGACGCTGATGATCACCGGCGAATCCGGCACCGGCAAGGAGCTGGTGGCGCGCGCGCTGCATGATTACGGCAAGCGCCGCAACGGTCCCTTCGTCGCCATCAACATGGCCGCAATCCCGCGCGACCTGATCGAATCCGAACTCTTCGGCCATGAGAAGGGCGCCTTCACCGGCGCGCAGAACCGCTCCACCGGCCGTTTCGAACAGGCCGAGGGCGGCACGCTGTTCCTCGACGAAATCGGTGACATGCCGATGGACGCCCAGACACGCCTGCTGCGCGTGTTGCAGCAGGGCGAATATACGACGGTGGGCGGCCGTACGCCGATCCGCACGGATGTCCGCATCGTTGCTGCGACCAACAAGGACCTGAAGCAGTCAATCAATCAGGGCCTTTTCCGCGAAGACCTCTATTATCGCCTGAACGTCGTGCCGCTGCGGCTGCCGCCGCTGCGTGACCGCGCCGAGGATATTCCCGATCTGGTGCGCCACTTCATCCAGCAGGGCGAAAAGGAGGGTCTGGAAGGCAAGCGTTTCGAGAGCGAGGCGCTGGAGGTCATGAAGGCCTATGCCTGGCCTGGCAACGTGCGCGAGCTGGAAAACCTGATCCGCCGCCTGATGGCGCTTTACCCGCAGGAAGTCATCACCCGCGAGATCATCGAGCAGGAACTGCAATCGGATGTTCCCGACAGCCCGCTCGACAAGATGGCGGTGCGCACCGGTTCGCTCACCATTTCGCAGGCGGTGGAAGAAAATATGCGGGATTATTTCGCCAGTTTCGGCGATGGCCTACCGCCGCCCGGCCTTTACGACCGCGTTCTGCGCGAACTCGAATATCCGCTGATTCTCGCGGCTTTGACTGCGACGCGCGGCAACCAGATCAAGGCCGCCGATCTTCTCGGCCTGAACCGCAATACGCTGCGCAAGAAAATCCGTGAGCTTGGTGTTTCCGTTTATCGCAGCTCCCGCCCAACCTGAGAATGTTGACAAGGTCGCATTTGTCGTTGCACTTTCGCCACATTGTGTTGCTTGAAAAACACTAGGAAGGAAAGAGATTCGCCGGTCTGATGCGCGTCTCGCCTGACTTCAGAAATGTGGTGCTGGCTGGCCAGCGATTGGGAGTAGTGCATGCGGAAACCCGCCGCCGAAAACGCCGTTGCCGATGAAGCAGCGGGCATGGTGGTTGCCGATCGCAGGATGTCTTTCGCTTTGCCGGGGCTGGTGCTCGCCGGCGTCGCTCTCGTTTGCGCCATCCTCACCCTGTTCGTACTTCTGGGCGTCACGCCAATCGCGCCGACATCGAACGTCGTCATCGCCTCCGTCGTCATCAATTCGATCTTCGTGATCGGCCTGATCTTCCTCATCGGGCGCGAAATCAACCGGCTGCTGAAAGCGCGTAAAAAGGGCAGGGCGGCGGCGCGTCTGCACGTGCGCATCGTCGTGCTTTTCTCCATCGTGGCGATTACGCCCGCGGTGCTCGTCGCCATCTTCGCCAGTCTGACGCTGAATGTAGGCCTCGACCGCTGGTTTTCGCTGCGCACGCAGTCGATCGTCGATTCATCGAGCAATATCGCCCAGGCCTATATGATGGAGAATGCCGGTTATCTTCAGGGTCAGACCCTGTCGATGGCAACCGACCTCGACCGCAACCGTGCGCTTTTTTATCTGGATCGCACCGGCTTCGTCGACCTGATGACCCGTCAGGCCAAGGGACGCGGCCTTCTCGGCGCGTTTCTGGTGCAGGAGGACGGCGACGCCGTTGCTCAGGCCGACATCAAGACCGAAAAACCGCTTCCCGCCATACCGCATGACGCGCTTGAAAAGGCGGCCGCCGGCCAGCCGACGCTGATACCGCCCGGTATCACCAACCTCGTCGGCGCCATTATCAAGCTCGAAGGCATCAGCGGCACCTTCCTCTACACGGTGCGCGCCGTCGATCCCAAGGTGATGAGCGCGATGCGGCTGATGGAAGAGAACCGCGCCGAATACAAGGCGATGGAGGCGGGCCGCGCGCCGCTGCAGATCGCCTTTGCGATCCTCTATCTCGGTTTCGCGCTGATCGTGCTTCTCGCCGCCATCTGGACGGCGATTGCGGTGGCCGACCGTATCGTGCGGCCGATCCGTCTCCTCATCAGTGCGGCAGACAGTGTTGCCACCGGCAACATGCATGTGCTGGTTCCCGTCCGCGCGGTCGATGGCGACGTCGGGCGACTGTCGCGCACCTTCAACAAGATGGTCTCGGAACTGCGCAGCCAGCAGGAACAGATCATCGAGGCCAAGGACGATATCGACGACCGCCGCCGCTTCATCGAGGCCGTGCTGTCAGGCGTCACCGCCGCCGTCATCGGTGTCGATGAGAACCGCAGGATCACCATCGTCAATCCGTCGGGCGAAGAATTTCTGGCGCAGACATCCGAGCAGCTTATCGGCGCGCAACTCTCGGAGATCGCGCCCGAAATCGAACAGGTGGTCAACGAGGCCAATACCTGGTCACGCGGCAATTTCCGCAAGCAGATCAACATCATGCGGCGCGGCAAGGAACGGACGCTCAATGTGCAGGTGACCCGTGAGGACGCCCGCGACAGCCGTGACAGCTACGTCATCACCCTCGACGACATCACCGATCTCGTTATCGCCCAGCGCTCGACCGCATGGTCGGATGTGGCGCGCCGCATCGCGCATGAGATCAAGAACCCGTTGACGCCGATCCAGCTTTCCGCCGAGCGCATCAAGCGCCGTTTCGGCAAGCAGATCGACGAGAGCGACCGCGCCGTCTTCGACCAGTGTACGGACACCATTGTCCGGCAGGTCGGCGATATCGGCCGGATGGTGGATGAATTCTCCGCTTTTGCGCGCATGCCGAAGCCGACGAAAGAAAAGTCGGACCTGCGGGCGATCCTGAAGGACGCCGCATTCCTGCGCGAGATCAGCGCCGCCGATACGAAATTCTCAACCGAACTGGGCGATATCCCGCTCGAGGGCATGTTCGATGCCCGCATGCTGGGTCAGGCCTTCGGCAATCTCATCAAGAATGCGACGGAAGCCATCGAGGCGGTGGAAGGCGAAAAGCGGCCGGGTAAGATTCTGGTGCGCGCCGCTTTTGACGAAGCCAATTCGCGTTTCGTGGCTGATATCATCGACAATGGCCGCGGCCTTCCCGTGGAGAACCGTCACCGCATTCTCGAACCCTATATGACAATGCGGGACAAGGGCACGGGCCTCGGCCTCGCCATCGTCAAGAAAATCATCGAAGAGCATGGCGGGTATCTGGAGCTCCACGATGCCCCGCCGGAGTTCGATCACGGCCACGGCGCCATGATCAGAGTGCTGCTGCCCTATATCGAGGCGGTCGGCGGCGAAAATAACAAGGAAGCAGCATATGGCGTCTGATATTCTGGTCGTGGATGACGAGGCGGACATTCGCGAAATCGTAGCGGGCATTCTTTCCGACGAGGGCCACGAGACCCGCATGGCGTTCGACAGCGACAGCGCGCTGGCGGCTATTTCGGAGCGCGTGCCGCGTCTGATCTTTCTCGACATCTGGATGCAGGGTTCGAAGCTCGACGGTCTGGCGCTGCTGGATGAGATCAAGAGCCGCCATCCCGAAATCCCGGTGGTCATGATTTCCGGTCACGGCAATATCGAAACCGCCGTCAACGCCATCAAGCGCGGCGCTTTCGACTTTATCGAGAAGCCGTTCAAGGCCGACCGCCTCATTCTGATCGCCGAGCGGGCGCTGGAAAACTCCAAGCTGAAGCGCGAGGTTCAGGAACTCAAGAAGCGCACCGGTGACGCGGTTGAACTCGTTGGCGCATCGCTTGCGGTGTCGCAGCTTCGCCAGACCATCGACCGGGTTGCGCCCACCAACAGCCGCATCATGATCCTCGGTCCCTCCGGTTCCGGCAAGGAACTTGTGGCGCGCATGGTGCACAAGAAGTCCTCGCGTGCGAGTGGACCCTTCGTGGCGCTCAACGCCGCGACGATCACGCCGGACCGCATGGAAATCGCGCTGTTCGGCACGGAGGGCCTGCCTGGGCAGCCGCGCAAGGTCGGCGCTCTGGAAGAAGCCCATCGCGGCGTGCTTTATCTCGATGAAGTCGGCGAAATGCCGCGCGAGACGCAGAACAAGATCCTGCGCGTGCTGGTCGATCAGCAGTTCGAGCGCGTTGGTGGCGGGAAGCGGGTGAAGGTGGATGTGCGCATCATTTCCTCGACCGCCCATCACCTCGAAAGCCTGATTGCCGAAGGCCAGTTCCGCGAAGATCTCTATCATCGCCTCGCCGTGGTGCCGGTGAAGGTGCCGGCGCTCTCTGAACGGCGCGAGGATATTCCTTTCCTCGTTGATATGTTCATGCGCCAGATTTCCGAGCAGGCCGGCATCCGTCCGCGCAAGATCGGCGACGACGCCATGGCCGTTCTCCAGACGCATGACTGGCCGGGCAATATCCGCCAGCTGCGCAACAATATCGAGCGGCTGATGATTCTCGCCCGTCCGGAAGGCGGCGAAGCGCCGATCTCGGCCGACATGCTGCCGTCGGATATTGGCGACATGCTGCCGAAGATTTCGGCGCAGGGCGATCAGCACATCATGACCCTGCCGCTCCGCGAAGCGCGTGAAATGTTCGAGCGCGACTATCTCATGGCGCAGATCAACCGCTTCGGGGGCAATATTTCGCGAACGGCGGAATTTGTCGGCATGGAACGGTCTGCACTGCATCGCAAACTGAAATCTCTCGGCGTATAAGGAAAGAAGGCGCTTCGCCGTAACCGATTATTCCGTCAGAGAGACAGCATGAAAGTCATCATTTGCGGCGCAGGGCAGGTGGGTTACGGCATCGCCGAACAATTGTCGCGGGAAGATAATGAAGTATCGGTGATCGATACCGCCGCGCCGCTCATCACCGCCATTACCGAGACGCTGGATGTGCGCGGTTATGTCGGCCATGGCGCGCATCCCGACATGCTGGCCAAGGCCGGCGCCGACCAGGCCGACATGATCATCGCCGTGACCTTGCATGACGAGATCAATATCGTCGCCTGCGAGGTGGCGCATGCCCTGTTCAGCGTGCCGACCAAGATCGCCCGCATCCGCGACCAGAGCTATCTGAAGCCGGAATATGCCGATCTCTTCAGCCGCGAGAACATGTCCATCGACGTGACGATTTCGCCTGAAGTCGAAGTCGGCAAGATGGTGCTCCGGCGCATCGCCTTTCCGGGCGCAACGGATGTGGTGCGTTTCGCCGACGACACGATCTACATGCTGGCCATCGAATGCATGGAGGATTGCCCGGTCATCAACACGCCGCTGCAGCAGCTTTCCAGCCTCTTTCCAGACCTCATCGCCACCGTGGTGGGGGTGTATCGGGATGGTATCCTCAAGGTGGCGCATTCTTCGGAACAGTTGCGGGTGGGCGACCTTGCCTATGTCATCTGCCAGCGCCAGCACGCCCGCCGCACCTTAAGCCTTTTCGGCCATGAGGAGCAGGAAGCGCAGCGCATCGTGATTGCCGGCGCCGGCAATATCGGCCACTTCGTCGCCCACAAGATCGAGGAAATGCAGCCGAAAACGCGGGTGAAGATCATCGAGGCGGACCGAGACAGGGCGGTCGCCGCATCCGAACAGCTCAGCAATACCATCGTCATGCACGGCTCGGCGCTCGACCAGAAAATCCTGATGCAGGCCGATATTCAGGATGCCGATTTGATCGTGACGCTCACCAATAACGATCAGACCAATATTCTGGCCGCGGTGATTGCCAAGCAGCTCGGCTGCAAATCGAATCTGGCGCTTTTGAATAGTACGTCGTTCCACGACGTCGCCCGCTCTCTTGGGCTCGATGCCTATATCAACCCGCGGGCCGTGACGATCTCCCGCGTGCTTCAGCATGTGCGCAAGGGCCGCATCCGCTCAGTCTATGCCGTCCAGCGCGGCTCGGCGGAGGTGATCGAGGCGGAAGCGCTGGAGACGTCGCCGCTGGTCGGCCAGTCCTTCCGCGACATCGATATGCCGGAGGGTGTGCGCATCGGGGCGATCTATCGCGACGGCGTGGTGATCCGCCCGGATGGCAGCACGAAAATCAAGGCGAAGGACCGGGTCGTGCTGTTCGCATCCGCCGATGCGGTGCGCGACGTGGAACAATTTTTCCGTGTTTCGATACAATATTTTTGACTGTCCCGAATTGAAAATGTGGGTCAATACTCGTACTCATTCGGCTGTTTTGACCGTTGCGGAACGGAACACGATTTGATACCAGAGTTTGAGGTCGGCCAAGCGGGGGACAAGACTCGGCCGGCTTATTATTGATTGATTATTTTCCGGTATCCCTGCCGGCAAAAAAGAAAGAAGCGGCGCCATGGCGGAACGTTCTCAAAACCTTCAGGATCTCTTCCTCAATACCGTTCGTAAGCAAAAGATTTCGCTCACGATTTTCCTGATCAACGGCGTCAAGCTGACGGGCGTTGTCACCTCCTTCGACAATTTCTGCGTGCTTCTGCGCCGTGACGGTCATTCGCAGCTTGTTTACAAGCATGCGATCTCCACCATCATGCCCGGTCAGCCGATGCAGATGTTCGAAAGCGAAGAAGGCGCGGCCTGATCGGGCTCCCTCGACGGATATTCGACATAGACTGACCCGGACCGGGAACATTTCCCGTGCCGTCAGGTTAATCCCCATGGCCGCCCGCGCGGATGCGGTCGGCCGCAATCCTCTTTCTGGACAAGGCTGAACCCATTTCAACGCGCGACACCTCGAACGAATCGATTATTCCGGAGCAGGAAAAGCGCCGCGACGACATGCGTGCGGTTGTTCTCGTGCCGGTCCTCAAGCAGCGCGAAACGCGCGACGCGGCTGCCGGCCCGGCTGCCCCCGGCCGTTCGGTCGAAGCCAAGCTTGAGGAAGCAAAAGGACTGGCGCTCGCCATCGATCTGGAAGTGACGCAGGGTCTCATCGTTCCGGTGAACCAGCCGCGCCCGGCCACGCTGTTCGGAACCGGCAAGATCGAAGAAATCGGTCATCTTCTCGACGAGACCGATTCCGGCCTGGTGATCGTCGATCATCCGTTGACCCCAGTGCAGCAGCGCAATCTCGAAAAGCAGTGGAATTGCAAGGTCATCGACCGCACGGGCCTGATCCTTGAAATCTTCGGCCGCCGCGCCTCCACAAAGGAAGGCACGCTGCAGGTCGATCTTGCGCATCTGAACTACCAGAAGGGCCGCCTCGTCCGAAGCTGGACCCACCTTGAACGCCAGCGCGGCGGTGCGGGCTTCATGGGCGGTCCGGGTGAAACCCAGATCGAAGCGGACCGCCGACTTTTGCAGGAACGCATCGTCAAGCTGGAGCGCGAACTGGAGCAGGTCGTGCGCACGCGCCAGCTACACCGCGCCAAGCGCCGCAAGGTGCCGCATCCGATCGTCGCGCTGGTCGGTTACACCAATGCCGGCAAATCCACGCTGTTCAACCGCATCACCGGCGCAGGCGTTCTGGCGGAGGATATGCTGTTCGCCACGCTCGACCCGACCTTGCGCCGCATGAAATTGCCGCATGGTCGCACCGTCATCCTGTCCGATACGGTCGGTTTCATTTCCGATCTTCCGACGCATCTGGTCGCCGCTTTCCGCGCCACTCTGGAAGAGGTGCTGGAAGCCGATCTCGTTCTGCATGTGCGCGATATGTCCGATCCGGACAATGCCGCCCAGTCTGCGGATGTGCTGCGTATTCTTGGTGACCTCGGCATTGACGAGAAGGAGGCGGAAAAGCGCATCATCGAGGTCTGGAACAAGGTCGACCGTCTCGAGCCGGAAGCGCATGACGCCATCATGCAGCGTGCCGAGGGCCGTTCGGATATCCGCGCCGTTTCGGCCATCACGGGTGAGGGCGTCGATGCCCTGATGGACGAGATTTCAAAGCGTCTTTCCGGTGTTCTGACGGAAACGACCGTTGTGCTCTCTATCGAACAATTGCCGCTGATCTCGTGGGTCTATAGCAATTCCATTGTCGACGGTCGTGAAGACCATGAGGATGGATCGGTTGCGCTTGATGTGCGCCTTTCGGAAGCGCAAGCGGCCGAACTGGAACGGAAGCTTGGTAAAGCGACTGTCCGCGAACGCGAGGACTGGGAGCGCTAAGCGTTCCTGGGACGATTATAAGGCGCGAAAACCTCTCCCCGTCATTCCGGCCTTGAGCCGGAATCCAGCCACGACGCGTCTGCGTCGTGAAAAACGAGTCTTTTGCGATCAAGGACTTGATCGCACTGGACCCCGGACTAAATCCGGGGTGACGGTGGGCTAGGACGAAACCGTATCAAGCGAACGTTCGATGCGTTTCGCCGCCTGCCAGAGATCTTCCATTCTCTCGAGACTCGCTTCTTCCAGCGTTTCGCCATTTTGAGTGAGCGACGTTTCGATGTGATTGAAACGCCTGCGGAATTTCGTGTTCGTACCGCGCAGCGCATCTTCCGGATCGGCTTTGACATGCCGGCCGATGTTGACGAGGGCAAAAATGAGATCGCCGAGCTCGTCCGAGACCTTTTCCGGTTTTCCTTTCGCCAGCGCCTCACGCAGTTCGGCGATTTCCTCCTCGATCTTGTCGAGAATGGGAGCGGGGTTCGACCAGTCGAAACCGGCACGCGCTGCCTGTTCCTGCAGCTTCAGGGCTTCGGTCAGCGCCGGCTGGCTGCGCTGTACGCCGCCCAGAAAGCCGGCCTTGAAATCCTCGGTGATACCACGTCGCGCGCGTCGCTCTGCACGCTCGCGTTTTTCTTCCGCCTTGATACGATCCCATTGTAGTTTGACGCCGTCCGGCGTGTCGGCGTCGGATACGGCGAAGACATGGGGATGACGGCGGATCATCTTCGAGGTCACGGCATGCACTACGTCGCCGAAGGCGAATTCGCCCATCTCTTCGGCAATACGAGCATGGAAAACCACCTGCAGCAGAAGGTCGCCCAGTTCCTCGCAAAGATCGTCCATGTCCTTTCGCTCGATAGCGTCGGCGACTTCATAAGCCTCTTCAATGGTATAGGGCTTGATCGTCTCGAAGGTCTGCACGACATCCCATGGGCAACCGGTTTCCGGCTGCCGCAGGGCTTCCATGATCTCGATCAGGCGGGAAATATCCTTCGAGGCTTCCATAATGTCTCAAACCTTCGTTCTTTGTTTCTGCGCATCGCCGGGACGTAAAACCGTCACGCACGTCCTGCGGAAATGCCCTAGTTCAACGGAATGTCGTTGCCGATCTTCGATGACTGGTAGCTGGTGGAAAGATCGTCATAAGCGGCCTTGATGCGGGCCGTCTGCGCCTTCAACGTGGTCTTCCGCGGATCGTCTTCACCCTCCACCAGATCGGCAATGAAATACGAATTCCAGAAGGCATTGTTGCGGCGATACCCGCCCGGTTCCAGTCCGAAAACTTCCTTGAGGATTTTCAGGTCGTGAGGGATCGCGAAAGCGTCGCGGGAATCCTCGTGGCTGAAGAAGGAGTAGAAATTATCGAAGCCCGCCCAGGTGATGGCGGACATGCACATGGTGCATGGTTCGTGGGTAGAGAGAAAAATCAGCTCCTTCGTGTTCGGCTTTTCGCCCAGCTCGTAAAACCGCTTCAGCGTATGCACTTCGCCATGCCAGAGCGGATTTTCCAGCTCGTTATTGGTCTCGGCAACCACCAGCGACAGGTCCGACTTGCGCAGTATCGCCGCACCGAAAACCTTGTTGCCAAGGCTGACGCCCCGCGCCGTCAAGGGCAGGATATCGTGTTCGATGACATCGAGAAGGCGGGCGGCGAGGGTGGAGCTGGTCAAGGGTCTGGTCCTTCGTGCCGCTTTAAGGAAAAGCGGTCTTCGCATGGGGAAATCGACAGTCGATGGTCGCTCCTTGTTCGGCGCGAGGACCCGCTTTGTCAAGGGATTGCAAGGGGATTCTCAGGGCTTGCGCAGGTGCGGAAAAGCATCGCCGGTTTGTTTTCCTCCAAAACCGGGGTCTTCGAGAAATAAAAATCCAGGTGCCGGAAAGGCTTGAATTTCTGTTTCTTCAATCTTGCACCGCAATGCGGGATATATGTCCAATGCACAACGAACATGATTTTTCCGCTGCTGGCGACCGCCTTTCAACCTTCCCCGCTTTCTTCCGGGTCGAGGGGCGGCAGGTCGCTGTTTTCGGAAATGGCGATGAAGCCTTCGCGAAGGTAAGGCTTCTCGCCAACACCAACGCGCATATCATTGCCTATGCCGACCAGCCGGAAGCCGATTTTGCCCGTTATATCAGCGAAAACGGCATTGATCATCGAGCTTTGGCTTTCGCCGGCGAATTGATCGAAGGCGCCACGCTGGTCTTCGCCGCTACCGGCGATGAGGCGCTGGACCGTGAGATCGTCACCCTCGCGCGCGCCGCGAAAATCCCCGCCAATGCGGTGGATCAGCCGGAATTCTGCGATTTCTTTACCCCCGCGCTCGTCGCCCGCGCGCCCGTCGCCGTGGCTATCGGCACGGAAGGGGCAGGGCCGGTTCTCGCCCAGATGATCCGCGCCCGCATCGACCAGATGCTGTCGCCGTCGCTTGGCAAGCTTGCGCGCCTTGCCGTGCAGTATCGTGATGCGGCCGAGGAGAACGTGCCGAAGGGCGCCTTGCGGCGCAATTTCTGGCGACGGTTCTTTTCAGGTGCAGTGGCGGATGCCGTCGCCGTTGGCGACACGCTCTCCGCCCGTCAGGCCGTCGACCGCCTGCTGCAATCGCCCGAACGCAGCGAAGGCCGTATCTGGCTCGTCGGCGCAGGACCGGGCGCTGAAGATCTGCTGACGCTGCGCGCGCAGCGCGTGCTGATGGAAGCCGATGTGATCGTTTACGATGCGCTTGTGCCGCAGGCGATTGTCGATATGGGCCGCCGCGATGCCGAACGCCTCTCCGTCGGCAAGCGCAAGGGCTGCCACAGCAAGTCGCAGGACGAGATTAACCGCCTGCTGGTGCGCCTCGGCAAAGATGGCAAGCGCGTCGTGCGCCTCAAATCCGGCGATCCGCTGGTCTATGGCCGGGCAGGCGAAGAAATGGCGGCGCTGCGCGAAGCCGGTATTGCCTATGAGATCGTGCCCGGCATCACGTCGGCCTTCGCCGCCGCTGCGGATTTCGAATTGCCCCTGACGCTGCGCGGTGTCGCTTCATCGCTGATTTTCACCACCGGCCACGATCTGGCTGGCGATGTCCTGCCCGATTGGGCAAGGCTTGCGGTTTCCGGCGCCACCATTGCCGTCTATATGGGCCGCAGTGTTGCTGCTTCGGTCGCGAAGCGGCTGATCGACGCGGGATTGGGTGTGGAAACCACGGTTGCCGTCATCGAAAACGCCAGCCGCGCGGATCGCCGCCTGCTGCATGGCACACTGAACGATCTGCCCGAACTTGAACATCGCGATGAACTGACCGGACCGGTCATGGTCATCATCGGCGATGCGGTGGCGGGCGCCAATTTTGACAGGTCCGAGGCGCTTGCATTGTCAGTGCGGCCGGCGGATTTCAAACGGGAGTATGTAAATGGCTGACAAGGTTTTGACCGCCAACCGCCTGAGCGATGGCATCGCCGTTTGGCTCGATGCCAACGGGGAGTGGACGGAGAACCTGCAGGGCGCAATCGTTGCCCGCCATGCGGAGGCCGTCGCCTCGTTCGAGGAAATCGGCAAGCGGGATTTCTCCGCCAACAAGGTCGTCGATGTGGCCGTCATCGATGTCATCGAAGAGAACGGCAAGCTTTGGCCGACGCGTCTTCGCGAACGCATTCGCGCCGCCGGCCCCACCGTGCACTATGCCACCGGCTTCAAGCCGGCCGATGCAGCATTTATCGCAGTCTGAGGAATAATATGTACCGTTACGACGAGTTCGATCACGCATTTGTTGAAGGCCGCGTGGCGCAGTTTCGCGATCAGGTCGAGCGCCGCCTTTCCGGCGAACTGGCCGAGGATGCGTTCAAGCCGCTGCGCCTGATGAACGGCGTCTATCTTCAGCTGCATGCCTATATGCTGCGCGTCGCCATTCCTTACGGCACGCTGAATTCGAAGCAGATGCGGATGCTGGCCCACATCGCTCGCAAATATGACCGGGGTTATGGCCACTTCACCACCCGCCAGAACATCCAGTACAACTGGCCGCGTCTTTCCGACACACCGGATATCCTGTCCGAACTGGTGAGCGTGGAAATGCACGCGCTTCAGACGTCCGGCAACTGCATTCGCAACGTCACCGCCGATCATTTCGCCGGTGCGGCCGCCGATGAGGTCGCCGATCCGCGTCCCTATGCGGAAATCCTGCGCCAGTGGTCTTCCGTTCACCCGGAATTCTCCTTCCTGCCGCGCAAGTTCAAGATCGCCGTCACCGGCGCCGAGCGCGACCGTGCCGCCATTCAGGTGCACGATATCGGCCTGCACCTGAAAAAGAACGACAAGGGTGAGATCGGTTTCGCCGTCTATGTCGGCGGCGGGCAGGGCCGCACGCCGATGATCGCCAAGAAAATCCGCGACTTCCTGCCGGAAGAGGACTTGCTTTCCTATACGACGGCAATCATGCGCGTTTATAACCTGCACGGCCGCCGCGACAATAAATACAAGGCGCGAATCAAGATCCTCGTGCACGAAACCGGTGCGGAAGAACTGGCCCGCCAGGTCGAGGTTGAATTCGCTGAACTCAAGAACACCGAGTTGAAGCTTCCGGATACCGATATTGCGGCAATCACCGCTTATTTCGCGCCGCCGGCGCTGAAGGATCGGCCGGAAGGCTGGGAAAGCCTGGCGCGCTGGAAGCGGGCCGATGAAGGTTTTGCCCGTTTTGTCGAGCAGAACGTCGCGCCGCACAAGCATCCCGATTACGGCATGGTGACGATCTCGCTGAAGCCGATCGGCGGCATTCCGGGCGATGCGACCGATGAGCAGATGGAACTCGTCGCCGATATCGCCGCGGAATATGCTTTCGATGAAATCCGTATCAGCCATGAGCAGAACATCATCCTGCCGCATGTGGCCCTGGCCGATCTCGAGCCGGTTTATCGCGCGCTGGTGGGTGCGGGCCTCGCGACCGCCAATGCCGGGCTGATCACCGATATCATTGCCTGTCCCGGGCTGGACTATTGCGCGCTCGCAAATGCGCGCTCTATTCCGGTGGCGCAGGAAATTTCCACCCGCTTCGGTTCGCCGGAGCGTCAGGCGGAAATCGGTGAGCTGAAGATCAAGATTTCCGGCTGCATCAATGCCTGCGGCCACCACCATGTCGGCCATATCGGCCTGCTGGGCGTGGAAAAGAAGGGCGCGGAACTTTACCAGATCACCCTTGGCGGATCGGGCGATGAGAACACCTCGATCGGTGAAATCATCGGCCGTGGCTTCGAGCCGGAAAAAGTCACCGACGCCATCGAAACCATCGTTGACACCTATCTCGGGCTTCGCCTTTCGAAGGAAGAAATTTTCCTCGAAGCCTATCGCCGCGTCGGACCGCAGCCATTCAAGGATGCGCTCTACGGTTCCGCTGCAGAAGCCGCCTGAGGAGAATGCCATGACGAAAATCTGGAACCGCGACGGCTTCGTGGAAAACGATCCCTGGCTGATCGAAACGGAAGAAGTGAAAGCGACGGCGGAGCAGAAGCCCGTGCTGCCGCTCGCCGATTTTCTGGTTCGTGCCGCCGAAAGCAACGATATCGGCCTCGGCGTTCTGATCACGCCCGCCGACGATGTGACGCGGCTCGGACCCTATCTCGACCGTATCGACCTTGTCGCCATAAGCTTCCCGGCCTTCAATGACGGTCGCGGTTTCAGCCACGCTTCGCTGCTGCGCAGCCGTCTCGGTTTTGCGGGCGAGGTGAGGGCGGTTGGCGACGTCCTGATCGATCAGGTGCCGCTGATGCTTCGTACCGGCTTCACCAGCTTTGCAGTGACGAACGGCACGGCCATCCGCCGCCTGTCCGAAAATCGCCTGCCGGAAATTCCGGTTTATTACCAGCCGACGGCCAAGCCGGCGAGCGGCGGTGAGGCCTATAGCTGGCGTCGTCGTGCGTCTGTATGACACGTTGCGTGGAAATATGAGTTTTTGATACATATTTCCTACGCACATGGCAGTATTGACATTCTCATGCCTTCAAACCGGAGCAAAAATGGTATAATTGCCCGGTCGGAGAATGTCGCATCGAATAAGAATGGACGGAACCTGAAATGAACGCGCCAGCCAAGACGGAAGATTTCGCGATCAAGATACCTGACGGTGTTTACGCCGAGACGGTTTTATCGGTGGAGCACTATACCGACCACCTGTTCCGTTTCCGTATGACGCGCCCGGCCGGCTTCCGTTTCCGTTCCGGCGAATTCGCCATGATCGGCCTGATGGTCGGCGACAAGCCGATCTACCGCGCCTATTCCATCGCCAGCCCTGCCTGGGACGAGGAACTGGAATTCTTCTCGATCAAGGTTCCGAACGGTCCGCTGACGTCGCATCTTCAGGCGATCAAGCCCGGCGACACCGTGCTGATGCGCAAGAAGCCGACAGGCACGCTGGTTCTGGATGCGCTGACGCCCGGCAGACGGCTTTACATGTTCTCCACCGGCACCGGCATCGCGCCTTTCGCGAGCCTGATCCGTGACCCGGAGACCTATGAGAAGTTTGAAGAGGTCATCCTCACCCATACCTGCCGTGATGTTGCAGAGCTGAAATACGGCTTCGATCTGGTCGAGGAAATCCGTAACCACGAATTCCTGAACGAGATCGTCGGCGACAAGCTGAAGCACTATGCGACCGTCACCCGCGAAGATTACCCCTTCAAGGGCCGCATCACCACGCTGATCGAGAACGGCAAGCTGTTTGCGGATCTCGGCGTCCCGGCGCTCGATCCCGAAATCGATCGCGGCATGATCTGCGGCTCCTCGGCAATGCTGAAGGACACCAAGGAGCTTCTGGAAAAAGCCGGCCTGAACGAAGGCGCCAACAACAAGCCCGCCGAATTCGTGATCGAGCGCGCTTTCGTCGGTTGATCCCATAAAAAGCTACGAGATTTCAGGAGGCCGTCAGGCCTCCTTTTTGTTTGCGCCTTCAGTGCCGGTGTTGAGAGGCGGCGTCGTCATCCTGTTTCGGGGCTATTTCGTTGCGATAGAGAAGAAAAAGCCCGATGGCGATAGCGGCAATGCCGCCGCCGACGAGATGCGACAGCGAATAACCGCCCTTCGTCACCAGCCAGCCTGCGACGACATTGCTGAACGATGCGCCGATACCCTGAACCATCATGACGCTGGCAAGGCCGACATTAAAACGACCGGTGCCTTTCAAAATCCTCTCCACAGCAACCGGGGTGACGATGCCGAGCAGGCCCGCGCCAACGCCATCGAGAAACTGCACCGGGAAGATCACCCAGAAATCCGAAAAGGCCGAGGCGAGGAGACCGCGTATCGGCAACGCGATCAGCGCGATGATGAAAACGGTCGAGAGACCGAAACGGCGTATCAGCCATGGGGCCATTGCGGCGACGAAGATCATCGCGAATTGCGCGACGCCGGTAATGATGGCGGTGGTGCGGAAGGGCGTCTGCAGTTCGATGGCGAAATCCTGCGCGATCAACCTGCCCATCGGCGCGTTGCCGAAGTGGAAAACGAGCAGAATGATGGCGAGAAAGATCAGCCCGCGTTCGTGCAGCAGCACCCTGATGCCGGACGGTCCCGGCTCTCCCTTGTCTTCGGCAAGGCCACGCGCAACCTTGTGATCAATCATACCGGGATCAATGGCCGCCGTAGCGAGCAGGGCGCCTGCAGCAGTCAGCAGCATCAGACCGATGATCCCGTGCATGCCGAAGAACGTTACGACCACATAAGTCGCGAAAAGCGACGCAAAATTACCACCGTGGTTCCAGAATTCATTACGCGAAATCTGGTGGGAAAACAGTCGCTCGCCGACAAGGCCGAGTGTGAGGCCGGCAAGCGCGGGACCGACAACTGCGCCAACCACCGCCGTCATGATCTGGCCTGTCCAGACGATCCAAACATCCGGAAAGATCAGCGTGATCAACGCCCCGACTGTCACGAGAACAACGGGGATGGCAATCAGCGTTCGTTTCCACGTCGTGCCATCCACCAGCGCGCCGCAGAGCGGTGTGGCAAGCAGACCGACGAGGCCACCGACCGTGGCGATCATGCCCAACGAAAGCGAAGACCAGCCCTGTGTCGCCAGAAATGCATCCAGAAACGGCCCGAGGCCGTCACGGGCATCGGCAAGGAAAAAATTCAGCGCTGCAAGGGCAAAAAGCGTGCGGTCTGAGATACCACCGCTACGCGGCAAGCCACCGGAAGGAAGTCCGCCGGGTGGTGCCGAAACGCCGATTGTCGTCATGAAATATGCTCCGAAAAATATGCAAGAGGGAATGGGAATTAATTGAGGCTGGCGAAAAACATCTGTGCCCGCATTTGGTTGCATTGGCACGACATGACGATAAATCCTAGATGTTTTTGGTCGCTGCAAAGTCGGCTGGAGGAACGTTTAACGGTACTCGTGAGTTAGTCTTCGTGGAAAAACGGATACGCGCCATGAAGATCAAGGTTTTTGCAGTTTTATTTTCGGCCGCATTGCTCGGCACGCAGCCCGCACATGCGGACGAACGCGCATTTCTCTCATCGCTGAAAGGCACATGGGCAGGCAAGGGAACCGTGATTACCCGGATAGGCACGCCGCCGATCAATGTGAGTTGCACACTGAACTCCAATGCGGGGGCATCGTCGCTCAACATGTCAGGCACTTGCCGCGGTCTTCTCGTGGTCAGGCGGGCAATCGCTGCCGATCTGTCGGAGAAGGGCGGACGCTACAGTGGCGCCTATACCGGGCCTTCCGGGCGCCCATCCGCACTTTCCGGCACAAGACAGGGAAACGCCATAAATCTGACAGTGCGATGGAACCGGGATATCAACGGCGATCGCATTGCTGCCATGACCATTGAAAAGATTGGAGCCAACGGTCTGCGGCTGCGCACCACCGATAAGGACGGCAGGACCGGCAAGACGGTGGTGACGAGCGATATCCGGCTCGTTCGCTAAGTCAGCGGTGAGACAATGACGGATGGGCGGCTCGGGTTTCTAGTGGAATTCGAGCAGCAGGGGGCAATGGTCCGAAACTTCCGGCTGCCTCACCACATCGAAACGATCGATCTGCACGGCTGGATTGACCAGCATGTAATCCGCATAACGGTTCGCTTTGGCATAATGTGAGGTCCGGGTGTCAGTAAAGCCGCGTGTCGTGACGAGTTCGGTGAGATCCAGTTCCTTCAGCACAGTGAAGGTCTCGCTGTCAGGCAGGACATTAAAATCACCGCAGACGATGATCCGGTCGCCATCCTCAGCAATGTTTTTGACAAGTTGTACGAGGCGTTTCGCCTGCGCTAGACGGGCGGGGATATTGTGTTTGCCGCTGAGGTCGCGCAATCCGTGCATATGGGCGATGACGGCCGGCTGACCGGTGGTGAAGTCGAAAACCCTGACGGCGTGGCCAGTGCGCGACCGTGGATGATCACCATATCCGTCTGCGGAAAAAGTCCCGTGCACGAACCCTTGCGCCTGCGCAACGACGGCCATGGATTTGCGCACAAAGGTCGCCAGCCCCCATTGGGAAGGATATCTAATCTCGCCGTGCCAGAGATCACCCTGCGCCGCCGGACAGAAGATCGCCAGGTGATCCGGCAAGGCCTCGGCGATTTCGTGGAAGAAGTTTGCCCTTTGCGGCAGGTCGATGCCGTGATCGCGGTAGCTCAGCCAGTCCTCAAAGGCAGTCGGCGTGTGCACCACCTCCTGCAGGCAAAGAATATCGGGATCGGATGAGGAGATATAGGGAACAATCTCGTCATGAAGCTTTCCGCCCCAACCATTCAGGCAAATCACACGCATTCCCACTCCATCGCCGCTTGATTGTGGTATCCGTTCTAGCATGGAAGGCGTGACGATCAATCGTGTGTGAAGAGGCCGCGAAACGTTGCTGCTGTAACGGAAAAGGCCCGGAGCGATCCGGGCCTCTGCATGTGCCAGTCGCCTGCCGTTTCGTTATATTACATCTTCGGCAGCAACACCTTGTCGATGACATGAATGACGCCATTGGATTGTTTGACGTCGGCGATGGTGACGTGGGCAACCGTACCATTCTCGTCCGTCAACGTGATTTTTCCCATGCTCTCCTTGGCCTTGAGAACGCAGCCGCCGACGGTCTTAACGTCATGCTCACCTTTGTCGTCCTTGATCATCTTTTCGATGGCGGGTGACAGTGCATTGGCGGCAACCACATGGCAGGTCAGCACCTTGACCAGCTTCTCCTTGTTCTCGGGCTTCAGAAGATCATCGACCGCACCCTTCGGAAGGGCCGCAAAAGCCTCGTTGGTTGGTGCGAACACCGTGAACGGGCCCTTTCCCTGAAGTGTTTCGACAAGCCCGGCAGCCTTGACCGCTGCGACAAGCGTTGTATGGTCTTTCGAGTTCATCGCATTTTCAACGATGTTCTTGTCCTCGAACATTGCGGCGCCGCCAACTTTGGGGTTCGCGGCATAAGCGGAAACCATGCCGATGGAAAGAGCTGCGGCCAGCGTCAGGACGCGAACAGAAACGTTGTACATCGTTATTCCTCCTTGGTGACTTCCAAACCCCGAAAGGCACTTCTTTCGGTGGCCGCTATCGGTGATCCGTAGCGACACAAGAGACGGAAGCCGGCTCCTCGAAGTTTCGAGGCGAGCCAGGAAAAATGATAAATAATTGATTTCAAGAATGATTATCTATGTGTCGACATAAAAAAGCCCGGAGCGATCCGGGCTTTTGTCTTGAGCGAAACGAAGTTTACTCAGCCGCTTCGGCATAAGCCTCCATCGGCGGGCAGGTGCAGATGAGGTTGCGGTCGCCATAGACATTGTCGATGCGGTTGACCGGCGACCAGTATTTGTCGATGCGGAACGCGCCGGGCGGGAAGCAGCCCTTTTCGCGGCTATAGGGACGATCCCATTCACCAACGAGGTCTTCCACCGTGTGCGGTGCGTTCTTCAGCGGGTTGTTGGTCTTGTCCGCGCGGCCTTCCTCGATGTCGCGGGCTTCCTCGCGGATCGCCAGCATGGCATCGCAGAAACGGTCGATTTCCGCCTTGGTTTCGGATTCCGTCGGCTCGATCATCAGCGTGCCGGCAACCGGCCAGCTCATGGTCGGCGCGTGGAAACCGCAGTCGATGAGGCGCTTTGCGACATCGTCCACCGTCACGCCGCAGCTATCTGCCAGCGGGCGGGTATCTATAATGCACTCATGCGCCACGCGGCCGGTTTCGGACTTGTAGAGCACGTCGTACGCACCCTTCAGCCGCTCGGCGATATAGTTGGCGTTGAGGATCGCCACCTTGGTCGCCTGCGTCAGCCCTTCGCCGCCCATCATCAGGCAATAGCTCCACGAAATCGGCAGGATCGATGGCGAGCCGAACGGGGCAGCAGACACCGCACCCTCACGACCGTCCGTCGCCGGATGGCCGGGCAGATAGGGAGCAAGATGCGCCTTGACACCGATCGGTCCCATGCCGGGGCCACCGCCGCCATGCGGAATGCAGAAGGTCTTGTGCAGGTTGAGATGCGAAACGTCCGAACCGATATCGCCGGGGCGGGCGAGACCGACCATGGCGTTCATGTTGGCACCGTCCAGATAGACCTGTCCACCATGCTTATGGGTGATTTCGCAAATCTCGCGAACCGTCTCCTCGAACACGCCGTGGGTGGATGGGTACGTGATCATGCAGCACGAGAGGTTTTCTTGATACTGCTCTGCTTTTGCACGGAAATCATCGATATCGATGTCACCATTGTCCCGCACTTTGACGGGCACCACTTTCATGCCGACCATCTGCGCCGAGGCAGGATTGGTGCCATGCGCCGACGTCGGAATGAGGCAGACGTCACGGTGTGTGCCGCCATTGGCAAGGTGATAGTTGCGGATGGTCAGAAGCCCGGCATATTCCCCCTGCGCGCCGGAATTCGGTTGCATGGAGAAGGCATCGTAGCCGGTGACCGAGCACAGTTTTTCCGAGAGATCGTCGATCATCTCCTTGTAACCGAGCGCCTGATTGGCCGGCACGAAGGGATGGATGTCGGAAAATTCCGGCCAGGTGATCGGCAGCATTTCCGCAGTTGCGTTCAGCTTCATGGTGCAGGAACCGAGCGGGATCATCGAGCGGTCGAGCGCCAGATCACGGTCCGAAAGACGGCGGATGTAACGGGTCATCTCGCTTTCGGCACGGTTCATGTGGAAGATCGGATGCGTCATGTACTGGCTGGTGCGCAGCAGTTCCTTCGGCAGACGATATTCCGGCTCGAAATCCGAGATCGAGAAATTGCCGCCGAAAGCGCGCCAGACCGCCTCAAGCGTTGCCGGGCGCGTGCGCTCGTCAAGGCTCATGCCGATCTTGGTCGCACCGACCTTGCGAAGGTTCACGCCTTCCGCAACGGCCGAGCGCAGGATGACGCCCTGCATATGGCCGACTTCAACGGTGATGGTGTCGAAGAAGGTTTCCGGCTCGATGGTGTAGCCGAGCTTTTCCAGCCCCTTGGCCATCAGAACGGCCTTCTGGTGGGTCTGCTGGGCGATCGCCTTGATGCCCTGCGGGCCGTGGAAGACGCCGTACATGGAGGCCATGACGGCCAGCAGCACCTGCGCCGTGCAGATGTTCGACGTCGCCTTTTCGCGGCGGATATGCTGTTCGCGTGTCTGCAGCGACAGGCGATAGGAGCGGTTGCCGCGCGCATCGACCGAAACGCCGACCAGACGGCCGGGCATGGAGCGCTTATGCGCATCCTTGACGGCCATGTAAGCCGCGTGCGGACCGCCGTAACCAACCGGAACGCCGAAGCGCTGCGAGGTGCCGATGGCGATGTCAGCGCCCATTTCACCGGGCGACTTCAGAAGCGTCAGCGCCAGAAGATCGGCAGCGACGGCGGCAATCGCGCCCGTCTGGTGCAGGCGGGAAATCAGGCCGGAGAAATCGCTGACATGGCCGTGGGTGCCCGGATACTGGAAGATCGCACCGAACACATCGACCGGGTCGAGATCAGTAAAGGGGTTGCCGACAATCACCTTCCAGCCGAGCGGGGCCGCGCGGGTCTCGATCAGCGCAATGGTCTGCGGATGGCAATTGGCGTCAACGAAGAAGGCGGTCGCCTTGGATTTGGCGACGCGCTGGCACATCGCCATGGCTTCGGCAGCCGCCGTCGCTTCATCGAGCAGCGATGCGTTGGCAACATCGAGACCGGTCAGATCGCAGACCATGGTCTGGTAGTTCAGCAGCGCCTCAAGACGGCCCTGGCTGATTTCCGGCTGATAGGGCGTATAGGCCGTGTACCAGGCCGGGTTTTCCAGAATATTGCGCTGGATGACCGGCGGCGTGATGGTGCCGTAATAGCCCTGGCCGATCAGCGAGGTCAGAACCTGGTTCTTGTTGGCCGTCTCACGCAGGCGGTCGAGCGCCTCGCGTTCGGTCAGCGCGGCACCCCAGGTCAGCGGCACCTTCTGGCGGATGGAGGAGGGAACGGTGGCGTCGATCAGGGCATCGAGGCTCTTATAGCCGACGACCTTCAGCATCTCGGCCATTTCCGACGGCGACGGCCCGATGTGACGCCGGTTGGCGAAATCATAGGGCTGATAGTCGGTGAAATGGAATTCGGTGGGCGTCGTCATTACGCGATCAGCTCCTTGTAGGCTGCTTCATCGAGCAGCGTCTCGGCATCGGCCGGATTGGAGAGTTTCAGCTTGAAGAACCAGCCGGCGCCCTGCGGGTCGGAATTGACGAGCGAGGGATCATCAACGATGGCCTGGTTGATTTCCACCACTTCGCCATCCAGCGGACAATAGACATCGGAAGCCGCCTTGACGGATTCCACGGTCGCCGCGTCGCCATTCTTGGAGAAGGTGGCGCCCACTTCCGGCAATTCGACGAAAACGAGATCGCCAAGCTGTTCAGCGGCGTGGCTGGTGATGCCAACGGTGGCGATATCGCCTTCGAACTTCAGCCATTCGTGTTCTGCGGTAAATTTCAGCATCGTATTCTCTCCGGAGATGGGATGAAGATTATCGTTTATAGGTGGGCTTGATGAAGGGCAGGGCGGCGACGGTGACGGGCAGATATTTGCCGCGCACTTCCGCGAAAATCGCCGTACCGGGAGCAGCGTGGGAAACAGGCACGTAACCCATGGCGACGGGACCTTCGACCGAGGGACCGAAACCGCCCGAGGTCACTTCACCGATCTCCGTCTTGCCTTCGGCATCCGCAAACAGCTTCGAATGGCCGCGCACCGGCGCCTTGCCTTCTGGCTTCAGGCCGACGCGGCGGCGCGATGTGCCGTCTTTCAGTTCGCCGAGAATACGCTCCGCGCCAGGAAAACCGCCCTCGCGGTCTCCACCGGCGCGGCGCGCTTTCTGGATCGCCCATTCGAGCGAGGCTTCGATGGGGGAGGTCGTAGTGTCGATATCGTTGCCGTAGAGACAAAGGCCGGCTTCGAGGCGCAGGCTGTCGCGCGCACCAAGCCCGATGGCATCGCAATCGGGATGTTCGAGCAGGGCTTTGGCAATTTCTTCGGCCTTGTCGGCCGGTACGGAAATCTCAAAGCCGTCTTCACCGGAATAACCGGAGCGCGAGACGATGCACGGCACGTCATGCAGCGGCACTTCCTGCACATCCATGAATTTCATTTCCGAGACGCCGGCCCAGAGTTCAGCCAGAACGGCCTCAGCGCGCGGGCCCTGAAGCGCGATAAGCGCCCGGTCATCGAGAAGCGTTATCTCGCAGGCATCGGAAAGATGCGCCTTCATATGGGCGACATCGGCATCCTTACAGGCGGCGTTGACGACGACAAAAAGATGATCGCCGCGATTGGTGATCATCAGATCATCCAGAATGCCACCATTTTCGTCGGTGAAGAAACCGTAGCGCTGGCGGCCTTCCTTGAGGCCGAGAATGTCAACCGGCACCAGCTTTTCGAGCGCGCGTGCGGCATCTTCATTGTTGCCGGACTTCGCCTTCACGATCACCTGGCCCATATGGGACACGTCGAAGAGGCCGGCGGAGGTGCGGGTCTGGAGATGCTCCTTCAGAACGCCCGCCGGATATTGCACGGGCATGTCGTAACCGGCAAAGGGCACCATGCGGGCGCCAAGCGATATGTGCAGGGAGTGGAGCGGCGTGGTTTTCAGCGCGGCGGTATCGTCCAAGGACGCCTCCAGGGTTGCGCGAGATATCGCGCGGGCTCAGGTCATGGCGCAAAGCACCGGTTCAAGAGCCCCCTCTGTCCTTGTCGCCTGAGATTGTTATCCCTTCGGCGAGCCGTCCTTATGAAAGGTGGCTTCTCTCCAGAGTTCCGTCGTCACCGCTGGTCCTTTTGCCTGAGAGTTTCCGGGGCGGTTGCTCCTTCGGCACCGCAATGAAGCGGTTTCTCCCAACGGTGATGCGACGCTCATTATCTTCGAAGACCCGTTATTGGCAAGGACCAAATGACGCATCTGAACAGATTCTTGCTCCATCTGCGCCATCGGCGTAGCGATCTGGGACGACAGATGGTCTTGGCGGCTTTCTTCAGTCGGATTTTTTCTCAGGCAGGCCCTTGCGTTTCGTCGATGCGAAATCCTCAAGCTCCTTTTCTGTCATGGACTTCTCCATGCTTTTTGAAGCACCTTTTAAACTGGATTTCTTCGTTTCTCCGCGTTTGGCCGCCAGTGCGGCGCCCGCCGCTTTCTGCTGGGCCTTCGATTTCGCTGGCATTGTCGGGCCTCCATTGAAATGATGGTTGCCGAAGGAAAATGCCGCCTGGCATCTATTGTTCCCTTGCGACGGTCTGGCCTGCGGCAAAATTCCCCTTTGAAATCGGAGAGAAACAGGGATATCGCCTAGAACATGGATGCAAATCGAACACGACGATTGATGGGGATGGAGAAAATGCTTCGCATTTTCTGCGCGACCCTGATGTTGTCCCTCGGTTTTGCCCACAAGCCGGCACTTGCCGCAGCACCCGCCGTTGCGCTGGATGAGAGTTACCGGCTGCCGGACGGCACCTTCGCGGAAATCTGCCTTGGCCATGGCAACGGCGTCAATGCTTCCCATAACAAGGAAGGCCCCGCCCATTCCGGCGACGCCATCCTTTTTTGCGAGGCCTGCCTGCTCGCCTCGTCCATTCTTCTGCCGATGCCCGATACGGCTGGCTGGCTGAAGACGGAATTTGCCTGGCTCGACAACCGCCTGCCTGCGGAATGGAGCTTCCGCTCCGTGCTGACGATCCAGAAGCCCGCCGCGCGCGGCCCGCCGTCCCTGTCCGCCTGATTTTTCGTTTTACGGGATCATCGCCGCCTTTGGCGGCACGGAGCGGCTGCGCGGACCCAGAGGGATAGCAGCCGCAGGGACAAGCAAATGAAAACCACCAAGATCATCACCTGCAGCCTTTTCGTCGCCTCGGTTTCGACCTCGCAGGCTTTCGCCCATGCCACATTCGTTGACGGTTCGGCCGAACAGGAAAGCACCGTCGTTGCCGCCCTCCAGGTTCCGCATGGCTGCGAAGGCGGGCTCGCCACCACCGAAGTTCAGATCAAGCTGCCGGAAGGATTCATTGCCGCGAAGCCCCAGCCCAAGGCCGGCTGGGAACTGGAGGTCATCAAGGGAGACTACCAGAAGGCCTACAAGAACCACGGCAAGGAGATTAAAAGCGGACCGGTCGAAATCCGCTGGAAGGGCGGCAACCTGCCGGATGAATTCTACGACACCTTCTCCGTGCAGGGAAAAATCTCCGGTATTGAGGCGGGGCAGGACCTGCCATTCAAGGTAACACAGCTCTGCGGCGACAAGGGCAAGGTTGCCTGGGACGAAGTGGCAGCGGCCGGCGTCGATCCGCATTCCCTGAAAAGTCCCGCTCCCACCATTCGCGTTGCCGCAAAGGCTGCACATGCCGGCGGCCATGATCACTCCGCCATGGATATGGATGTCGTGAAGGCCGGCAGCCTCGAAGTGTCGGAGGGAACGACCAAGGCCATGCTGCCGGGCCAGCCGGTGGGCGGTGGATACGTGACGATCAAGAATACCGGCGATAGCGACGACAAGCTGATCGGCGTTGAATCGTCGTCCGCCGGACGTGCTGAAATCCACGAGATGGCTATGGTCAATGACGTCATGAAAATGCGCAAGTTGGATGACGGCATCGTCATTCCCGCCGGCCAGACGGTGGAGCTGAAGCCCGGCGGCCTGCACATGATGTTCTTCGATGTGAAGAAGCCCTTTGCCGAAGGCGACAAGGTGCCGGTAACGCTCATCTTCGAAAAGGCGGGCAAGGTGGAGATCGTGCTGTCCGCAGGCGCAGCCAAGGGCGGCGGCGACCACCAGCATAATTGACCGATGAAAAACGGCTACCGGAACGCGTGACAGGTCCGGTAGCCGCAAATTTTCATCTGTCGTGTTTGTTCTTCAGCGCCGTGGCGGAAAAGCAGGGTACATCTGCCCACGTGATTTTCCGGAACTCGGTCGCAAATCTCTAGAAGATCAGTCTGACACCAGGCTGAATGCGAAGGCTCCGCCTATATGGCGAAAAACTGAATAAATTACATTAAAATATATATATATCCACTTGATCTATAAATTACTTTCAGATTTTGATGTGAAGCTGTTTTCCTCGTAGGCCTCCACGGCCTGCTCGAGTGTCGCCTGTGGCTCCTGGCGCTGGCTGCTTGCTATCAGGAAATAGAGGGTGAGGGCCGGCGGCTTGATCGTCGTCATCAGGCCCCTGAGCTGGAAATCGTCGCCGTTTTCGGCCTTGCGCGCCAGTTCGTGAATGGCCTCTTCAACCTCGCTCTTGCGCGGCACGCGTTGCGGCGGCTTCATGGCCTCCAGCGCATAGGCCGCAGTATTTGCGGAAACAGAAAGAACCTGTGTCATCGAACCTCCGGCCATCTTCGCCGACCCTGAAAAACCGGAGATTAACAGTTGCCCATTGTTGGAAGGCTAAATCGCACAGCTGCAATTTAATCGTATTTTAACAGCCCAAAGCGCCGGGCAAAGGGGTTTCGCCAGCGGTTCCCATGGTCTAAAAATGTCCTGGACCGTCCGGTCCGACGATTTCTTCCGGAGACACATTCCCCATGATCAATATCGCCCTTGTCGCTGCAGGCGGCGCAATCGGTTCCGTGTTCCGTTATCTGGTCGGGGTCTGGAGCATGCGGTTGGCCGGACCGAATTTTCCTTGGGGAACCCTTGCCGTCAATGTGGTCGGATCTTTCCTGATCGGTCTGCTGGTCGAGCTTGTGGCGCGCCGGCTGAACGCCTCGATGGAAATGCGCCTGTTTCTCGTCACCGGCGTGCTCGGCGGGTTCACCACATTCTCGTCCTTCTCGCTCGATGCGGTCGCGCTGTTCGAACGCGGCGCGCTCGGGCTATCGGCGGTTTACGTGCTTGCAAGCCTTGCTGTTTCCATCGCGGCTGTTTTCGCCGGGCTGGCCTTGGGCCGCAGTTTGTTCTAAAGGCTTGGTCCAAACGGCGCGCCGACGAATAGGGCGCGCGATCAGGACAGAAAGACTGGAAATTTCATGGCAGGTATCGAGCATATCAAGGTCGGGGCCGACGAGGCCGGTATGCGCCTCGATCGCTGGTTCAAGATTCATTATCCGGGACTTGGTTTCGGGCAGTTGCAGAAGCTTCTGCGCTCCGGCCAGGTGCGTGTGGATGGCGGCCGGGTGAAGACGGATGCACGCGTGCAGCCGGGACAGATGGTGCGCGTACCGCCGGTCGATTCCGATCTCAAGGTCAAGAGTGGCCCGATCGGATCGAAAGACCTCAAACATTCCGAAGACGGCGAGCTCCTGGCGCGCATGCTCCTGCATGAGGACGACAAGGTCTTCGTTTTCAACAAGCCGGCCGGCATTGCCGTGCAGGGCGGCTCCGGCGTTACCCGCCATATTGACGGGCTGCTGGAAGCCTGGACCAATCAGAAGGGCGAAAAGCCGCGTCTGGTGCACCGCCTCGACCGCGATACGTCGGGCGTGCTTGTGGTTGCACGCACCCGCGGTGCTGCACAGAAGCTGACTGCCGCCTTCCGCGAACGCGATACCAAGAAGACCTATTGGGCGCTGGTCAAGGGCGTGCCGCGCAAGCACCAGGACAAGATTTCCACCTGGCTGGTCAAGGAACAGACCATGGATGGCGATCGCATGCGTATCGCCAAGCACGGCGAGGAGGGGGCCGATCACGCCGTTTCCTATTACCGCGTCATCGATACCGCCGCGCAGAACCTCGCCTGGCTGGAGATGGAACCCTATACCGGCCGCACCCATCAGCTTCGCGTGCACGCCCTGCATATGGGTCACCCGATCATCGGCGATCCCAAATATTACATCGACGATCCGAACTGGGATTTCCCGGGCGGCATCCAGAAGCGCCTGCATCTGCATGCGCGCCATATCGACATTCCGCATCCGAATGGCGGCCGGCTTCGGGTCAGCGCACCCTTGCCGCCGCATATGGTCCAGACCTGGAACCTGCTCGGTCTCGACGTGGCCGATGGCGACAGGGAAGACTGACAGCCCATGAAACTGGTTCTTTTCGATTGCGACGGAACGCTGGTGGATAGCGCCGGCCTGATCCATGCCGTCATGTCAGATACTTTCGCTGATTTCGGCAAACCGCGCCCCGATATCTCCGAAACCAAGGCGATCATTGGCCTGACGCTGGATATCGCCATCGCCCGCATGCTGGGCAAGGCGCATGTGGATGATGAAGCGAAGGCGATGACGGAACGTTACAGGGAACTCTATCATCCCCTGCGGGAGCGGCCGGAAATGACCGTACCGCTTTTCGACGGTATCGCCACGCTGATCGATACGCTTTCGAAACGCGACGATGTGCTGATCGGCGCGGTGACAGGCAAGGGTCGTCGCGGTCTTACCCATATCCTGCAGACCCACGGCCTTGCCGATCACTTCATCGTTTCGCGCACGGCGGATGATTGCCCCTCAAAGCCGCATCCGGCCATGGTGATGGAATGCTGCCATGAAACCGGCATGGTTCCGGCCGATACTGTCGTTATCGGCGATGCGATCTACGACATGCAGATGGCCAAGGCCGCCGGCGCGAAAGCAATCGGCGTTGCCTGGGGTTATGCCTCGGTCGACGATCTCTGGAAGGCAGGCGCCGATGCGGTCGTCAGCCACCCGCGCGAAATTCCGGCCTATGTTCCGGCCGATATTCTTGAATAACCTTTCTATCCGACTGACGAGGACGTGCCATGCGTGATCTCCTGAACGACCTTTCGGAGGGCCTGAGCCATCCCGACCCGATCCTGCGCGCGCAGATCCAGATGCAGAAACCTCTGCCGAAGCGGTTCTATAAAGATGTCACCGTCGGCGAGGCGGAGGAGGGCGGCTTTACCATCCTTCTCGATGGCAAGCCGCTGCGCACTCCTGCCAAGAAGCCGCTGACCGTCCCGACGCGTCCGCTGGCGGAACTGCTTCGCGACGAGTGGGATGCCCAGAAAGAAGTGGTGAATCCGGTGGTCATGCCCGTTTCTCGGCATGTGAACACGGCCATTGATGGCGTCGCCAATGATACCCAGGCTGTTTTTGAGGACATACTTCGTTTTTCCTCTTCCGATCTCCTCTGCTATCGCGCCGGCGATCCGGAAGCGCTGGTTGCGCGGCAGACGGACCATTGGGATCCGGTTCTGGACTGGGCGGCCAATGTGCTCGGAGCGCGCTTCATTCTCGTTGAAGGCGTGATGCATCAGGACCAGCCGCGCGAAGCCATCGCGGCCTTTGCGGTAACGCTGAAGAAATACGATACGCCGATTGCGCTTGCCGCTCTCCACACCATGACATCGCTGACCGGCTCCGCCATTTTGGCGCTGTCGCTGGCGGAAGGGGAGTTGACGCTGGAGGAAGCCTGGGCGCTCGCCCATCTGGACGAGGACTGGACCGCCGAGCAATGGCGCGAGGACGAGGAGGCGCTTGAGCGCCGCGCCGTCAGGCTTGTCGATATGCGCGCGGCACTCAATGTTCTGGAGTCGCTCAAGAGCGCGTCTTAACGCTTTTCTAACCCTGATGGCCGAATATGCGGTTACCTCACGTTAGGGGAGCCGCTGATCATGACCACCTCGTTGAAACGCCTTGGCATTCTTGTGCTGGCGTGTTTCACGCTCATGTCTTTCAGGCTGGAACCGGAAGCGACCCATACTGACCGGCTGCTGTACGATGTGCGCGGCGCATTCGTCGCCGCACGCCCGGATGTCGCTCCGGCGCTGATGCAGTCCATTCATGCGCAGGTGCAGAATGCGATCAAAACAACGGCGCGTGGAGAAACGCGGCCGCGCGTGGTACTGACCATCCGTCTCGCATCCGTTGCACGCGGCCCGTTCCTGTTCGGGGAAAGGGCGTCAGCCAAGGTCATCGTCCGCGCCGCAGCCGTCGCGACGGGAGAGGTGATCGCAGAGGCCAAATTCACCGCCACCGTCGTCAGCTTCGACAATCAGTCGATAGAGCAGGAACTTGCCTATGGCGTCGCCGAACGCGTGATCCGCGAATTCAGGCTCAGCCGGCCCGGCCCGACAACGCTGGCGACGGCGCTGTTTCCGTAAGCAGGACACAAAAGGCGAACGCGCGACGTCTATTCGTCCGCATTTCAGTTTCCGAAATATTTCAAGCTTCAATCAGGCGCATCTTCGGTGCAATTTACATACGTCGCGTATATGGAATTGACATGCGGCGCGTATGTAACTATCTGACATACGCAACGTATGTAAATGGGCGTCCGAAGCCTCTTTTAAAAAGAGCAACGCTTCTCGGCATCCATGACCACTCAGCCAAAAGAGAGATGCATAATGACCGCACGCGAAGCAATTTTCCCCGCTAACAGGCATGCGCTTTACGAGGAGCATGGCTATTCCGCAGCTATCCGATCCGGTGATCTTCTTTTCGTTTCCGGCCAGGTCGGCAGCCGTGCCGATGGAACGCCCGAACCTGATTTTGAACGTCAGGTCCGGCTGGCCTTTGAAAACCTCAAGGCCACGCTTGCAGCGGCGGGCTGCACCTTCGATGATATTGTGGATGTGACGACGTTCCACACGGACCCACAAAACCAGTTCGGAACGATCATGGCCGTCAAGCAGGAGATTTTCAGCCAAAAGCCTTACCCGAACTGGACGGCCGTCGGCGTCAACTGGCTTGCCGGCTTCGATTTCGAGATCAAGGTCATTGCCCGCATCCCGTAATGTCAGGTTAAATCGGCAGCGGCGGCGCTTACAGGGCGCCGCCAGCCCGCTTCTCCATCCTTATCCCAGCCGCTCCGCATGCCACTTCAAATGGTCATCCATGAAGGTGGAAATGAAATAATAGGAGTGGTCGTAGCGCTCATGCATGCGCAGCGTCAGGCCGATATCCGTGCCCTTGATCGCTTCCTCGAACAGCCAGGGGCGCAGGCCCTTTTCGAGAAAACTATCGGCTTTGCCCTGATCGATCAGGAACTCGGGAAAACGCGCGCCGTCCTCGACCAGCGCACAGGCGTCGTATTGACGCCATGCAGCCTTATCTGCACCGAGGTATTTTTCCAGCGCCGGCTCGGACCAGTCGGCCGAAGAGGGAGCCACGATCGGCGCAAAGGCGGAGCAGCTCTTGAAACGCTCGGGGTTCTTGAGCGCAATGGTCATAGCGCCATGGCCGCCCATCGAATGGCCAAAAATGCCCTGGCGGCTCATATCCGCACGGAAATGCTGGCGGATGAGTGCGGGCAGTTCTTCCGTCACATAGCTGTACATCCGATAGTGCTCGGACCAGGGCTCTTCTGTGGCATCGAGATAAAATCCGGCGCCCTTGCCCATCTGCCAGTTGGTCAGCTCATCTGGCACGTCATTGCCGCGCGGGCTGGTATCCGGGCAGACGACGATCAGCCCGAGTTCCGAGGCCATCCGGCGATATTCGCCCTTTTCCATGACATTGGCATGGGTGCAGGTGAGGCCGGAAAGATACCACAGGACAGGGCAGGGCTCATGGATCGCCTTCGGCGGCACATAAACCGCAAAGCTCATCTCAGATTTCAGGGTTTCCGATGTGTGCGAAAATACGCCCTGCATGCCGCCAAAGGCCGTATTCTGCGAAATAATGTTCATGAAGCCATTCCTTGTGAAATTCTGCGGTTTAGCCTGCAAGCGAAACGGCTGCATTGACCGCCGCCGCCACAAGAACCGTATTGAAGAAGAAAGAAACGATGGAGTGCAGCAGCGTGACCTTGCGCATGGCGGTCGTGGTTATCCCCACATCCGACGTCTGCGCCGTCATGCCGATCACCACGGCGAAATAGAGAAAGTCGTAACCGCAGGGTTCCTTCGTGCCCGGAAAATCCATGCCGCCGCGATGCTGGCGTTTGCCGTCCACCATGGCGGGCCGCCAGTAAAGATGGGCGTAATGCAGGGCGGTCATGGTGTGGATGGTCAGCCAGCCGAAGATAACCGACGCGAAGGCGATGAGCAGCGTCCAGACAGTCTCGCCCGTATGGTTGAGAGCTTGAAACAGCGATACCACCGCGACGGCAACGGCTAGCAGCGTAACGGCGATGATGGCGACCGCAGGCAGATCGTCGCTATCGGCATGGGCCTTAAGGTGCTGCGCCGTCAGGCCCGACAGGCGAAAGGCAATCAGGGTGAGATAGGTCAGGAAGAACAGAACAGCCGCGATCTCGATCGCCAGCGGCGGCGCAAAAACCAGCGCCAGGCCAAGGCTCACGGCGCCGACCAAAAAGGCAATGACGAAAGGTTGATGGCGGCGATAGCTGTTGCTTTTCATATTGGCCGGGGTCATGGGCGGCACCTTTCCGTTGGCGCCGTCATTTTTTGACACGGCGGCAGAAACGGTCAAGCGTCTCCAGAAAGGCGGAGCGGTCACGCGGTGAAAAAGCCGCATTATATCCCTTGCTTTCACCGGTTTCGCGCAGATGCGCGCCAAGATCGCGCATCGCCGTCGCCATCCCGATATTCGACTGGTCAAAAACGCGGCCCGTCGGCCCGGTCACCAGCGCACCCTTGGCGACGCAGCGGCCTGCCAGCGGCACATCGGCGGTGATGACAATGTCGTTTTCGGCCGCATGATCGGCGATCCAGTCGTCCGCCGCGTCGAAACCGGCGGAAACAATGACGTTTTTCACCATGGGATCGCGCGACGGGCGCAGACCGGAATTGGCAACGAAGGTCACTTCCAGCCCATGCCGCTCCGCCACCTTGAGAATCTCCGGCTTCACGGGGCAGGCATCGGCATCGACATAGATTTGCGGGTTTTGCGGCATGAGCACTCTTTTTGAGATAATTCCTGTCACGCTTCTAAGCGTAAATGCCGCGATTACCAAGCCTATCATTGCTGAAATGCGGGGTCGATGCCGGGTAGGGGCGGCACTTGCGACCACCCTGAAAATCGCATATGTTCCCTTTATGTTCTTATCCCGAAAGGTTTCCCATGCTGGAAGAGTTCATCGTGCAGGCGAAGTCCGCCACCTATGTCGGCGGCGGCAGCAAATCCGCGACGCCCACCCTCAAGGGATCGCACGATCTCGGGTATCAGAGCGGCGACTTGCACTATATCGACAGCTATTTCGGGGGAGCCGATTTCATCGGCCAGGAGGTTGTCTGGCATCAGGGAACGGCGGTGTGGACGATGAGTTATTACGGTCGCATCCTCCGGCCCGACATGATCGACGGCTCCACGGCCGGCATGGTCATTCAGCGGTCGCTTTCCACGCTCTATCGTCAGGGCCGGTTCCTTGGCGGCTTCACCAACCCGGTGGAAAATCTGGTCTATGTCGATACGAATGAAGGCGAATTCCGGTCCTTCACCGGGATCGAGCGCATTTACCGAGGCCATGTCGAGACGTACCGGCTTGATTATCACGGCGGGATCATAAAGCCATGAGAGATGCGGCGGGATGGGACGATGATGTTTCACCGCCCCATCATAGGCTTCAAATCAGCCGGGCTGCTTGGTCTTGCGCAGATAGGGAAGAACCGTGTCGTAGGAGCCGAAACGGGCAATCGCATCTTCATTGGAAACGGCGGCGGTGATGATGACATCTTCACCCTGCTTCCAGTTGGCCGGTGTCGCCACCTGATGTTTGGAGGTGAGCTGGATGGAATCGATCGCGCGAAGAATTTCCTCGAAGTTGCGTCCGGTGGTCATGGGGTAGGTGAGGACCAGCTTGATCTTCTTGTCGGGACCGATGACGAAGACGGAGCGCACGGTGGCGTTATCGGCAGGCGTGCGGCCTTCGGAACTGTCGCCAGCGCCGGCCGGCAGCATGTCGTAAAGCTTTGCTACCTTCAGGTCCTTGTCGCCGATCAGCGGATAATCGACGTTGAAACCGGTCGCGGTGCGAATATCGTTCTTCCATTTTTCATGGCTTTCGACCGGATCGACCGAAATACCGATGATCTTGACGCCACGCTTTTCGAATTCCGGCTGCAGGCCACCCATCGCGCCGAGTTCCGTCGTGCAGACGGGGGTGAAGTTCTTCGGATGCGAAAACAGGACCGCCCAGCCGTCGCCGATCCAGTCGTGAAAGCTCACCGGACCATGGGTGGTCTCGGCGGTGAAGTCTGGTGCTATGTCGTTGATACGCAGGCTCATCTGATGTTTTCTCCCTAATGATTTGAACTGAAAACTGATGGTTCTCGGCAATCCGTGTCCGGCGCTGGAGCTTAGAGTTTTTGCATGAAATGGCCAGCCCTTTCATCGGGCTTCGGCGGTATTTGCTTCAGCCCCACAGAGATTTGATGGCCCTGATTTCCCCTGTTTGTCGCGGTTGCGCGATATCGGCCCGGTTGATTGTTTCAGGAGGACATGATTATTCCAGAGACGATCGGGGGGCCATCATGACGACTTCTTCTGCGCCTGTTTCCGCGACGGTTCGGGCACGCATTCCAGCGACGGTCTGGGTGCTCGGCATCGTTAGCCTTCTGATGGATATTTCTTCGGAAATGGTGCAGACGCTGCTGCCCTATTATCTCGTTTCCGGTCTCGGCGCTTCCGCGGTCACTGTCGGTTTCATCGAGGGAATGTCGGTTGCCATCGCCACCACGACCAAGCTGTTTTCCGGGATTATCGCGGACTGGACGAGGCGGCGGAAAATGCTCGCCGTGGTTGGATACGGTCTCGGCGCAATCTCGAAACTCGCTTTTCCCTTTGCCACCTCGCTTGGCTGGATCGTCGCCGCCAAGGCGGTGGACCGGGTCGGAAAGGGCATTCGCGGAACGCCGCGCGATGCCCTTATTGCCGATGTGACGCCGCCTGAAATTCGTGGCGCCGCATTCGGGCTTAGAAAGTCGCTCGATACGGTCGGCGGCTTCCTCGGGCCGCTGGCGGCCATCGGGCTGATGTTCGCGCTCAGCGAAAATGTACTCGCCATTTTCTGGATCGCGGTCATTCCCGCTTTCCTTGCGGTGTTCATTCTCATCGCCGGTGTGACGGAACCGGATGCGCCCGCAAGACCGAAAGCCGAAAAGCCATTCCGGCTCGCCGATTTTGCGAAACTCAATCGGGCGGTCTGGATCGTCATCATCGCGGCGTCGCTCCTGACCTTCGCCCGTTTCAGCGAAGCATTCCTGTTGCTGAAATCCGAAGAGGCAGGCTTCCGGCCGGCATGGATACCGATCACGATGGTCATCATGCATGCCGTCTATGGCCTGACAGCCTATCCCGCCGGCCGGCTTTCGGACAGGATCGGCCGCTCAGGGATTATCGCGGCGAGCATGGTCGTGCTGGTGGCCTCCTATCTGACGCTCGCTTTTGCCAATTCCATTCCGCTGTTCCTGTTCGGCATTCTTCTGTGGGGCTTGCATATGGGTCTGTCGCAGGGTCTGCTTGCAGCCCTGATTGCGGAAACGGCGCCGCCACATCTCAAGGGAACGGCCTTCGGCGTTTTCAATCTGATGACGGGTCTCGCGGTACTGGTCGGCAATGTCATCGCCGGCTTGCTGTGGGACCTCCACGGTTCCTTCGGCACCTTCCTGGCAGGCGCCGCACTGTCTTTTACCGCATTGACGGTGTTGATCTGGGTGTCCCGTCGAAAGAGCGCCGCCGCCTGAGCCTCTACCGAAAACACGACGACGTTCCGCGCCGCCATTCGGCGAGCCGCGCCGGAGGTGGTGATGCAGAAGGTCGCCATTGCTGTCGACAAGATACGCGCAGCCGGAAAAATCGTGGGGACGCTCGCGACATTGGAAGAAATGCCGCACTGGCGGAAGCGTGGCGTGCAATTCTTCTACATCCATTCCGATCCGTTCCTGCGCCGCGGTCTCGCCGCGGTGAAGGAGGCGCTCGCCTGAGGCGGAGCAGAGGTTCTTCGGTTTTAACGATGCCGCAAGCGAGGGCCTGAACCTTAAGGCCCTTGCCATGCCGTTAGAAATCCGCCGTGACGGGTTTCCACAAATGCACCGGATCGAAGCCGCCGCAGCGCGCGATCACAATCCGGGTGCCGTTTTTAACCCGCCGCCGCAAAAGATCGGAATGTTCGGACTGCGCCCGAAGCGAACCATCATCCTGAAGCTTCTGCAGCATCGACCGCGAAAGCCCGAGTTCAGACGCCAGCAGACGATCAAGGCGTATGCCGGCCTGAAAAGGAACCGTGAGATCAATCTCCGCCATGGCCCAGTCGGGAGGTTCATCCCTTATCTGTTTCGCGATATTGAATTCGGGAAACTCGTCGACGCGCTGCGATTTACGTCTCAAGGCTTCGAGGTTGAAGGTCTCCGCCCTTATCCATTGCGGATCGTTGGACTGCAGCGCTTCGAGAACCGCAGGGCTTATGTCCCGGACATTCTGCCGCTCGAAAATCGGCCTGTTCCAGCTCTTGTCGCAGATTATGCATCTATAGATAAGCCAGGCGTCCAGCTTGCGGCCATTGGCATTGAGCCGGATCTTGCCGCTTGCCTGAAATGCCCTTAGGCCACCGCATCCGATGCATGCAAGCCAGGGCTGGGGCGCCGTTCGTGGCGTAATGGTCCATTGGACCCGAAGTAAATTGCACATACTCTCTTGGTCTTCCATTCGGAAGTCCACCAAGATGGTGCAGGAGAAAACCCTTACGGGAACGGCATGGCGGTGTTCTGGGGTGGTGAAGAGCTGAGACAGCGGCGCTGCGCAGGGCACATTGTAACAATGCCAAACCGGTCTCTTGCCACCACCCGATGAACATGATCATACGCCGACAGCCTGCGGCCATCCGGCAATACGGGTGAAACTGGATTGAGACCGGTATTTACTTAGGCAAAGTCTACCTCGATGCGCCAATGCTCTTCGGCCGCGACAATAACAAATGATCGTTCCGAGGCAGAGTCATCCAGCGCGCCGAAAAGGCCGAAAGCCGTTACGATGCGACTTTTCTGCAACGTCTGGTGACCCGCCCATTCTTTCCGTTTCCACCGACGTCGACGGACGGATTTTGCGCCTGTTAGCGGCTATCGGAAACGGAGGATACCAGTGACTATGCGCAGGGCAAACATCCTTAAGGGGGGACGGTTTCAATCCAGAAGAATGTCAAAGCTGATTAGAGATGCGACGCCGCTGGCCCGTTAGAAATGCGACACTGGCACCACGGATCAGCCCCCGACCGGACCGGCTCTCCCGGTTGCTACGGAAGGGCGGGGGCGGGTGACGGATTACTCCTTCGGCTTTAGCTTCCTCAGTCGCAGCGACTGCTTTGCGCCACCCACCTCGGTAGGTTTGCGTCAATGCTGACAATTGCGCAGGCGCATGCTACCTAATGAATGTGCTAGGGCTGGACGCGAAGAAATGACGCTGAGAAAGATCGACCACATACAGCTTGCTATCCCAGCCGGACAGGAAAACAATGCACGGCGTTTCTACGGTGACCTGCTCGGGATGGCCGAAGTCGTCAAGCCAGCTCAACTGGCTGCACGAGGGGGCTGTTGGTTCGAGTGCAACGAGATACGTGTGCATCTTGGCATCGATCCAGCGTTCGTTCCGGCGAAAAAGGCTCACCCTGCCTTTATCGTCGATGACCTTGAGGCCCTGTGTGCCGTGTTAGAGGCTGCAGGATACCAGACCGTGCAGGACCAGCCGCTTGACGGCTTCCTCCGTCGATACGTCAACGATCCGTTTGGGAATCGGATCGAGTTGATGCAGGTAGAAGAAGGCTGAGTCTCAGGGCAGGACCAGGATGTCCGCAACGGGCCAAAAGTAGCCGTAGCACTAGGTGAAGACAAAGCGCAAAGTAATGTTATAACTGTCAAAGCTGGTTAGAGATGCGACGCCGCTGGCCCGTTAGAAACGCGACACTGGCTCCGACAATCAGCCCCCGACCGGACCGGCTGGCCGGGGTTGCAAGGGTAGGGAGGGGGCGGGTGATGAAGCTCCTCTTCGGCTTTAGCTTCCTCAGTCGCGAGGGCACCTTTGCGCCGATAGTGTTGAAAAACTCGTCGTTGTCGTCGCGAACTGAATGCTGCTATATCTTCACTACACCGAGGGAACGATATGTCACCGCAGCGCCTCAATGATAGGTATAGCACCTACGTTTTGCAGCCAGACCGAGAGATGAGCGATGCCGAGTTAGTTGCTCTCATGTCTGAGCACGGCGTGCGCGGTTTTGTTTTTCAGATTTTGAGGCACATACCGGAACAAGGTGAGGACCTTTATACGGTGCTGGTGGACGACAGTTTGGTTGTTGAATTCGAAGTTCCACGAACGACAAAGATGAAAGCTGTTTCCGAATTCTCTAGCTTTTCGCTTGCTACGTATCGACATGAACTGGGTCAAGGAAAGAGCCGCATCCGCCTCGATCAAGCAACGGCACATGCACGCAAGCTTTTAAGTGCGTGAATAAATGGTCTCGCTTGTCGTGAGCAACCGTGCTGTAGTAGCCGTCATAATCTGGCAGTTCACGGTCATGAAACGTGTTGCGCTTGATCTCACGGTAAATGGTCGAGCGATGACGGCCAAGCTGACGCGCCATCTCGTTGACGGGAACCTTTGCCGCCACCAGATGATGAAGACGGCGGCGATCGGCAAGGGTGATCTGCGTATAGCATCGGGACATGCCAAAATCTCCAAAGTGAAGCCATTGAAATCATTGGCATGTCGCACTTGGAAATAGAATGTACCCCCTTACAATAACTGTGGCAGCAAGGTTGGAATGTCGCGCATTGCGCAAAGTTAAAATGTCGTCTGCCGCTCTCGCAGCCCGTTAGAAATGCGACACTGACCGCCTCCTTGCTCTGACGGTCAGCCCCCGACCGGACCGGCTGGGCCGGGTTGCAAGGTCAGGGAGGGGGCGGGTGATGACACTCCCCTTCGGCTTTAGCTTTCTCAGCATCACGGCTGCTTCGCGCCAACAGGAGACATTGACCAATTCGCGGAAATTTCTTTTATTTTCCAGACGCCGTGTTACGGGATGTAACATCCAGAACAGGAAGAAGGATGTTGGGCATGACACAATCGGTCCTGAGCGTCGAACTGTTCGAGATTCACGGCTTCGGAAGTCCAAGTGAGTATGAACGTTTCAGTAGCTGGCTGGATGCCGTCATCGCCAGCGGCGGCTGTATTGAGAAGCCGCAGAGCCTGACTGTCGATCAGTTGAAATACGGTTGCCGCGAAATTCAGTTTCAGAACGGCGAAACTTGGCGACTTGACCCACCCGATTTTCCGTTTCGAGGATCATGGCAGCCGATGCCATTCGAGGTCTAAAGTCCGCTTGGGGCCAATAGCGGCCCTTATTCAGCCGCGTCCATTCTGGCGAGAGCGTTTTGCCGTCTCGCTATGACTTCGGGATCGTTCATGAAATCCGTCCGCCGACCGGGTTTGCGACCTGTTGGCTTATAGTTATTCTTGGTGCTGTTGGTCTTCGGCTTCCTGACGTGGTGTTTATCCTGCTGCTCTTTTATGTACGCCAGCACATCACCGAGACGCTTGTTCTCTACGACCGCCGCATGCGTCACGCTCTGGTCCTTGTCGAAGGTCCTGTAAAGTAATGAGTGACCTTTCCATCTGATATCCAGGCGACCATCGGCGTAGGCATACGTCTCGACATACTTTCCGACTAAGCCGCGCGTGACGTCGTTATCTTCGAGTATGATGCGTTTACGTTCGTAAGAGAATGTCAGCTGCGCGCCGACATATCTCTCCTCACGTTTGCAGAGAACATCCTTCAACCTGCTTGCTGTCATGTTGACAGGTTGATGAAGGTTGTCGGAACGGGCAGGGGCCACCGCAAAACGATCATTATATTGGGAGATGAATGTCGGCAGGAAGGCATTCCCGGCTTCCATGCCGCTGATCTTGGCCAGCCGTAATTCTTTGACGAGTCGATCTTGAAGCGTTCGGTTCATGCGCTCGACGCGGCCCTTGGCCTGGCTGGAATTGGCGCAGAGGATCTCGATGTGCAGCTCTGATAACGCTCGGCCGAACTGCGTCATGCCTTGGCCGCCCTTGGGGTCTTTCTTTGCCACCCGAAAGACCGAATGCTTGTCGGAATAGAAGGCAATCGGTGCGCCATGCTCTTTGAGGTAAAGCGCCAATGCCTCGAAGTAGGTAAAGGCGCTCTCAGATCGAACAAACCGGAGCTGCATCAGCTTACCGGTCGCGTCGTCAACGAATACCAGTAGAGAGCAGGCCGGACCACGATCCTCGAACCAGCGATGCTCCGACCCGTCGATCTGCACCAACTCGCCATAGGCCTCACGCCGCAACCGCGGCTGATGAAACGTTCGCCGCTGCTTTCTCGAAAGCCATATGCCGGCATCCTGCATCCATTTGCGCAGCGTCTCACGCGAGACTGTGACGCCATGCTCTTCCTGAAGCTTCTCGGCCGCGAACGTAGGTCCGAAATCAAGGTAGCGTTCACGCACCAGCATCAAAACGTAATCACGGACGCCGCTGGCTATTTTATTGTTGGACGGTCGACCGATCGCTTTATGTCTGATCGAGCCAGCGCCGGTATGCTCAATTCGATCGACCAACCTTTGGACGTGGCGCGTGCTGATCGCCAGTACATGGGCTGCTGCAACAATGCTCATGCGGCCATCCACGACTTTGGACAGCACCTCGATTCTTTGCAGGTCGCGCGCGCTCATCGTAATCAATCCCATCCGCAATCTCCCAGATGCCAATCAGACCCGGGGAGTGTGACATTCCAACTTTGCAGAAACAGGACATTCTAACTTTGCGGCTACAAAGAATGATCGCATAAGATAGAATAGGGAATTTCAGTAGTTTAGTGACAGTGTATTTTCATACACTTGAGTAACCCACGTTACATAATCTGTGTGAACTGATTTGGGGTAACTCGTCAACCATTATAATGAACTTTCAAACACTTTATTAACACCACGGAACGAACTGTTTTCGACCACCGCCGCCGCCCTTAGAGCGGGCAGCTTTTTTGCTATCTGGTCGCTTCTTACACACATTGTTTTCGCGCGCCTTTTCAGACGACTTCCTTGCGTCAGGCTCAGGTGTAGGCGACAGATTAAGTTTTGATTGCTGGCGGTGTTTCTCCGTGATGACTGGTTTTTTGGCCTTAGCAGCGACGGGCGCAGCATAGCCAGATGGTGGACGGTCCGATATCGACGGTTTCACATCGACATATTTCGTCCTGGGCGTTTTCAGCTTCACCGAAGCCCGAAGGGCTGGTTCCGCTACACGCCTCACCGTAACGGCGAGAGCAGGCCCTACAGATCGGGGACTGTCGGGACGTGGGTTTGAAACCCTGCGAGACGCCAAAGGCGTTCTGTCTCGTACGGGTTGTGACTTTTTGGCTTTATTTTTACGTGCCATCCGGCATCTCCCTCTTCATCGATCGAGAACCACAGCCGGACACCCGCCGTGGCGGTGAAGTAGCAGTTTGCTTTCTCGCAAAACTGCACAATTGCCCCTTCAAATGGCGGGGCGACGGGGACAGGCCCCTTGGAGCGATGCTCCGAATAAAGAAATTCATCGTAAACCGGCGTCGCGCCGGTATCGAGGAAATCCCAAATGATCTCACTCCGAGGAGGGAGATCACCATGCTTTTCATCCCAAATGTCGATGAAATATTGCAGGAAGTTTTCCGCCGTTTTCCCGGTCATGTGAAACTGAACCGGCTTGGCCGCTTCCCGAAACTGCTTTTGCGTTTTGGCGCGCGTGGTCCTAGGGACGCGGCGCACATCGGGGAAGCTATAGAACAGGTTCTGCGGAGAGAGACCTTGTTCGAGATATTGCTCCGCCAACTGCCGAAAGTAATAATGGCCTAGCGGCGGTTTTTTGGAGGGCATAGGCCCCCAACCCTGCTGTTCTTCGTCCGCAGGGTCTTTGAGAAGATACTTACATGCATACCGGATTGCTTCCGGTGAGCACTTGTCCCAATAGGACCAGCCATGAGGCCAGTGCTTTTGCATGAAGTTTTCTCTGAGTACATGGTCAGGGACAGGCCCTTGCCAGTACAAGATAATGTGCCAATGAGCGCGGCCCTTCATGGAGCCATATTCGCCGACGACGAAATACCGAACGGGAAACCCATCGGTGCGAAGATACTTCAGGTACTTTTGCACATCGGAGTAAGTCAGCACAGCAGCGCGGATATGATCGATATCGCCCGTTGTGCGATCCTGCCCATAGGTCAGGGTTACGACATGCGAGGCTGTTGCAGTCTTACTTTCGGCAATGTTCCGTCCGACCCAATCATCAACTTTGGTCTCCCGGCATTGCCAGCATTCGCGACAGGCCACGACGCCGACATCGCTGATTTTTACGGGGTTCAAACACATGAGTTTTCGTGTCCTGTCACTAAATGCACCTATTACCAAGGGAAGGTGAAACGCCGCGCCTACCTACCTCCCTCCAAGCATTGACCCATTCCGGGAGGTAGGTAGGCACGGCTACGCGCCCGCCGAGCTAGCGGCGGACACGCTTTTCAAACGCCAAAGAGGCTTAAACGCTCAGGACTGAAAGCCCTGAAACCCACAATGAACACACCGTTTGGTTGTGACGGGGTTAACAGTCCCGTCAACCTCGCGGTTGTAACGAACATATGAATGTTCGCAGACCCTACGGGCCTTCCAGTTCATTATTTCAAAATGGGCGGGGTCCCATCGGTCGGCGGACGTTTCAACGTCGCCATCCCATTCACCGCCCCATTTGAGCATGATACCCATCGCACGAGCCACTTCATCGGCTACGTGCGCGATAAGCTCCCATTGCTTACGGGTAAGGTCCCAAGCCTTCGTGCTGTGGATAATGTCCACAGCATAACCGAAGCCATGAGGACTTTGACCCGCTTTCGCCTTGCTCAAGCCTTTGACAAAAAGCCGGTTTTGCTCAGCGTCGTCCCGCATAACACCATGCGCGAACAGAGGAACGCCAAGCTTGGCGAAACGCAATATAAGCTTCCGCTCAAACTCAAGGATATCAACGTCAGCACCCTTGCGAACAGCGCGGGCCTGTTGTTCCTTGTACCGTTCCGAGGAAAGGAATGGTCTGTCGACCATCCCCCTCAGTTCAGTGGCGAAACCGCCGCTCTCAAGATGCGGCGTTAACTCCGGCCTGTCCACCTGTGGAACCGCTCGACTGTTCGCCTGCATCCGGGCCAGGGGCAGTTTCGCCGGATTTTTCACCGCCTGCGCCTTGTGCTGGTACTTCTCCGCTAGCAGCGCTAGAAGCCGCTCCCGGAGCGTTGGAGATGACGGTTTCTGCAGGTCTGCCATTTTCTTCCTCCATACGCCGACGCTCCAGCGCGGCTTCGAACTCGTGCGCCTGCGCAGCAAGGCGACGTTCGAGGTTCTGGTTCATTCGGAACATCATTTCTTCAAGTTCCGGATTGCGATGGCGGCGGTTGGCGATCTTGGTGAAAATCACCGGATCGACCACCTCAGAGAAGGTGGGTTCGAGATCCGCCGACTGGTACTTGACCATTCCGGCGTCCTTCTCCGCGAACACGTAGAAATCGCCACGGGCGTAGAACTCCACCGTCTCCTGTCCCGGCCCGATGGTGCAGAGCAGGTCCGCATCTGCCTCATCTTTGCCGATGTAAAAGGTCGTGACGGCCTCCAGATTAAACTGAATGCGCACACACCTTTCGGCATCCGCCGTGCCGCTGAAAAGAATGGCTTTCGTGCTGTCCAGCGACAACCAACGCGAAAGACTGTTGAGTTTCACAACCATATTATGCGCCCTTCTCAATGCGGCCTTGCGGAGCAACGGCCATGACTTTTTCGTAATCGTCCGTGGCCTCGATGAGATGGCCGCCCAACACAGTGTTGCCCTCGATATAAAGATCGCCCTGCTGGACGACTTCGAAGGGGTCCTGATTGGTCATAACGAACGGCTTCGTGTGCATGTTCGTGCACAGATAGAAGTCCGTCGAAAGCGTCGGGTTGAGCGTTTCGACGGCCCAAATACGCTGACGCTTTTCATCGAAGCCGGTATTCACCGTGGGGCGATAAAAATCGCCGCCGACGCGCGGCGCATCGATATTCCACTTGGCGTTGAGCGGCTCATACGCAAACGTACCATTCGGGTTTGCGTGCGACGCATCGATACGGCTGTTCTTAACAACATCGACCTTTTCAGGATCGAGTGTGTCGCGCAGGTACTGCGGCAGATCATCCACCGACGCCGCAGACAGGAAGGGGTCCTCCTGCCGCTCGAAAAGCTGATCGGGCGTAATTTCCGCCACGATCATGACGATACCGCCGACACCGACACGCGGAAGCTGGATCGACATATCGACACCGGTCATACCGTTGACGACGCTCTCCGTAAGGTTGCCGGCGTCCGACGCATAGCGTTTAGACTGCCCGAAGATCGTCTGCCGATCCGCCAGAAGCATGGGTTGCTTAAACGCCTGATCGGGAATGGAAATCGCGTCCATCAGAAGATTGACGACCCATTCCTCATGCTGGTTGTACTGCTGTCGCAGTTTCGCAAAGGCCTGTGTTTTGCGGGCCATCTCGATATTCGAGAGCGACACCGTAACGCCGTTTTCCTGCATCTCCGCAAAGACACCGGCGAGGCTGGCCTTGAGGCCGACGAAATCGACCACCGTCTGACCGGGGCCAGCGCCACCAGCCAAGAGGAAATCGTTTGTCGGCGTCGTCACGAGGTCATGGTTCGCACCGCCGTTCATCCGAAGCTGAACCTTCGGAACGCCATAAGCGCCAACCGGGACATTGTTGCCAGGCTGGCCGGTCACGAGGGGGAGGTGGGACGCAACGATATTGAGCGGCACTTCGCCGTCAATGACGGCCTGATCGAAGTCCGGCACCATGTGCGAAAACCGCTCATGCGCCCAGAAGGCCGGGGCGAGGGACGTATCCAGACGGTTGCGCAACGTCAAATCCGGCGACCGGTTCTTCGCCCGGAAATTCCAGATTTGGTTATAGGCCTCAAGATAGGCCGTGTTCACCAGTTGCGTCGGCTGACCATGCAGGCCGAGATACTTGTAAACCTGATTGGCGCCATGGGCGCCAAAGGCCTGCCGCTCGATATAGGGGACGAGCGGCGCGCCGTCCAACGGCGGTTTTCCTTCATAGGAAAGGTTGAGCTGGTCAATCGACCCGTTGAACCGGTCGAGCGCCAGCATCGGGACAAAATAGGCCATGACCCGGACTTTCGTCGCGTTCATGAGGACTTCCGCTGTTTCCATCTGTTCGAAGGAAAAGCGGAGGCGACCGGAACGGATCGCATCTTCGCGCAGGATCGGATAGGCCGAAATCGGCACCATCTTGCCAGCGGGGAGGGACGTCAGAACCGGAGCGCCCTGACGGCGCATAGTGCGGGGAGCAACAAGCGGTTGCGTCCGCGTCCGGTTATTCGCAATAGAATTTGGTCCTGTCATTTCCGGGTTCCTTTCTTGAACCTTTTGAAAACTTTCTTTACCGTCACCGCCGCACGCCTACAGGTGCGACAACGTTTCTTTGGAGAAGGCATTAAATGACCCCTATTCAGTCGAAGGCACTTGACCTCGCCGCATGGCTCTTCATCTGGACAGTGCGGATTGTCGGAACGATTTTCGCGGTAAGCCTACTCACCGGAATAATAGGCGGCATTCTCACCACCTGACTTTCGGCGCCTTAGGCGCGAAATCCATCCACGAACCGGGGTCCGCCTGATGCCGCGTCTGCGGTGCCGCAGTACGCTCCGCTTTCCGCTTGGCTCTTTGCCAAGCATCAGACGCGTCACCCCAACCAGACTTGGCATTGCGATAGAGGGAATACCCCCAATCGTTCGCGACTTTCCCGACTGAATAGAGCAGCGATACCGCTTCGTTATCGCCGTTAATCTTCTCATTCACTTCCGCGTCTGGCATCCATGGCGCATGGAAATAGCCATACTTTCCATCGTTCCAACCGAACGATGAAACAGAAGGATCATCACCACCAACAATGGTGCCTTCACCCGGGGCATTACCCTTGCGTTGCGCAAGAGCACCGCCTTGACCGGACACACGCCGCTCAAGACCGCCCGTTGCATACGAGGCGGTACCACGGGGAGCGCCAGAGAGCGCCGACGCATTGAGCGCGGAAATCTGGCTTTCAATCAGCCGATATTCCTGCTCGCGTTTCTGATCCTTGAACGGATCAAAGTCGGTGATGAAGTCCCCGAGCGCGTCAAACGCGTCACCCGCAACAGAGCCGCCAACGGCTTGCTTGACAGGAGCCTTGCGGGAGAGGGGAGCGAAGGCAGCAGCAGCATTGTAATTTGCGCCGCCGCCATTGCGGAGAGCCGTCAGGGGGTTAAACCCTGCTTCCTCCGCATCGATCACGAGATTTTTGTAGACATCACGGGAATACTCCCGCGCTTCATCGCGATCTTCCAAATCCCATTTTCGTTGAAGCTCCATTGCAGCAATTTCGTTCTCGAACTGCTGCTGCGCTTGACGCTGAGCGGCTTTCTTTTTCGAGCTAGCGCCGAAAAGAGATAACGCGCCGCCAATAAGCGCTGAAATGAATTAACGACCCTCCTGTGTCTTGGACCTGAAATAGCTGCCAACGAGATCAGCAGCCAACAGGACACCGGCCAAAACCCACGCTTCAACGCGGGAAGCAATCACCGGGTCAGTGATTGCAAGGCCGGAAACCGCGCCAGCGGCGAGAGCGCCAAGACGCGCTCCAATCGGTTTCACGAGAACGGAAACGATACCTTTCATGAACGATCCCTTTCAGATGTTCACGAAATTCCCCATTTAGATCGCATAAGATAGATTATGGAACTTATTCGATGATGTAGTACCGGATTTTTACGGCTCTTGCTCATTACATATGTCGCCGAAAAATCGAGCCATGGCTGGTTCAACGCCTCGAAACCCTGCGTATATCTTTTCCCACCACAATCGAACTGATCATATGGTTCCGGAATTGAAAAGCACGAAACGTTGAACTGAACTCACCCTGTCAGATTGATTTTAGCGAAACACGTTTCTCAAGTTCATCTGCCAACTCTTTGCGTTCGCTATATCGATCTGTGAGATAGCTGGAAGCGTCACGCGTCAGCAGCGTGAATTTTACCAGTTCCTCACAGACATCCACGACACGGTCATAATAGGATGACGGCTTCATCCGGCCTTCCGCGTCGAACTCCTGATACGCCCTTGCCACCGAGGACTGGTTGGGAATGGTGATCATCCGCATCCATCGGCCGAGAATTCGCATCTGGTTCACGGCGTTGAAGGACTGGCTGCCGCCGGACACTTCCATGACGGCGAGCGTCTTGCCCTGTGTCGGCCGTACAGAACCGATTGCAAGAGGAATCCAGTCGATCTGCGACTTCATGATGCCGGTCATTGCGCCATGACGTTCCGGGCTTACCCAGACCTGTCCTTCCGACCATTCTGAAAGTTCACGCAGTTCCTGCACCTTGGCATGGCTGGCCGGCGCTTCATCGGGCAAAGGCAGGCCCTTCGGATCGAATATTCGAACCTCGCAACCGAGCCGTTCGAGCAGCCGCCCAGCCTCGAATGCCAGCAGACGGCTATAGGACACCTCGCGCAGCGAGCCATAAAGGATCAGGATGCGTGGTTTATGGGTCGAAAACGCCGGACGCAGAGCCTCCGGGTCAATGCTGTGCAGGTGATGCGCCTGTAACGCGGGAAATCTGTCAGACAATGCGCTTTCCTTCATTATCGAGAACCTGCTCGCCATCCTCCTTGAAGAATGGCCCTTTGAAAGCGTCCGGCAGAATATCCAGCACGACCTCTGAAGGACGGGCGAGCCTGGTGCCGAGCGGTGTTACGACAAAGGGGCGATTGATGAGGATCGGCGTTTCCATCATCGCATCGAGCAACTGGTCGTCAGTCAGGTCCGGATTATCGAGACCGAGCTGGGTATAGGGCGTCCCCTTCCCGCGCATGGCCTCGCGCACCGACAGGCCCGCATCCGCAATCATTCTTGCGAGATTCTCGCGTGTCGGCGGTTCCCGCAGATATTCGATTACGGTCGGCTCGATTCCTGCCGCGCGGATCAGCGCCAGCGTGTTGCGCGACGTCCCGCAGGACGGGTTGTGATAGATGGTGGCGTCCATGGTCACTGCCTTTCGGTCATTGTGGTTCGGGAAACGGCGGGTGCGGCCTCATACCAGCCCTTTGAGCGGTTCACGATCCAGACGACCGAAAGCATGACCGGAACTTCGATGAGGACGCCGACAACGGTTGCCAGCGCAGCACCTGACTGAAAGCCGAACAGGCTGATGGCCGCCGCGACCGCGAGCTCGAAGAAGTTGCTGGCGCCAATGAGTGCGGAAGGCCCGGCGACGCAATGGCGCTCACCCGTCATGCGGTTCAGGAGGTAGGCAAGCCCCGAATTCAGATAGACCTGGATGAGGATGGGAATGGCGAGCAGGCCGATGATGGCGGGCTGGGCGATGATTTGCTCGCCCTGGAAGGCAAAGAGAAGAATGAGTGTCGCGAGCAGCGCCACGAGAGAAACCGGCTGCAGCTTTGCGAGAACGCAATCCAGCATCCGTGAGGTGCCGTCAGTCATGAGCCGATGCCTGATCAGCTGCGCAAGGATGACCGGAACGACAATATAGAGCGCAACGGAGAGAACAAGCGTATCCCAGGGCACGGTAATGGCGGAAAGGCCGAGCAGCAGGCCGACCACGGGAGCAAAGGCCACGACCATGATCGCATCGTTGAGCGCGACCTGCGACAGCGTAAACAGCGGCTCGCCGCGTGTAAGGTTGCTCCAGACGAAGACCATGGCGGTGCATGGAGCAGCGGCAAGAATGATCAACCCGGCGATATAGGAATCGATCTCACCAGCCGGAAGATAAGGGCGGAACAGCCAGCCGATGAAAAACCAGCCGAGCAGCGCCATCGAGAACGGCTTGACGGCCCAGTTGATGAACAACGTCACGCCAATGCCGCGCCAGAACATGCCGACCTGCGAAAGAGACCGGAAATCGATCTTGAGCAGCATCGGAATGATCATCAGCCAGATCAGGATCGCGACCGGAATATTCACTTTGGCGATCTCGGCCGTAGCGATGAGCTGAAAGACGCCGGGCATCAAATGACCGAGCGCGACACCGGCGACGATGCACAGAAACACCCAGACGGTCAGATATCGTTCGAAGGCAGACATCAGGCCGACTTTCCTTCAGGATTGGTGGTTCCATCCAATGCACCGATCTGCCGAAGCTGCGTTTCCAGCGCCATTCGATCGATGGATTGCAGGGGCAGGCTGACGAAAGCCGCAATCCTGTTCTTGAGGAAACGCGCAGCCTGCGCGAAAGCGCGCTGAACCTCGATCTCCGAGCCGACCGCAGCGGCGGGATCCTCTATCCCCCAATGGGCCGTCATCGGATGGCCGATCCAGACCGGACAGGCTTCGCCGGCGGCGCTGTCGCAAACCGTGAAGATGAAATCCATCCCTGGCGCATCAGGTCCGGCAAACACGTCCCAGCTTTTCGAGGTGAGCCCGCTGGTGGGATACCCCAGCACCGCCAGTTCCTTCAGGGCGTGAGGATTTACTTCTCCCTTCGGCCGGCTGCCGGCCGAATAGGCATTGAACCTCCCCTCACCTTCCTTGGCGAGAATGGATTCGGCAAGAATGGAGCGAGCGGAATTGCCCGTGCACAAAAAGAGCACGTTATAGATCTTGTCGGTCATGGTTTCGTTCCGTGGTTAGATCGGTGGTCTCGCAAGCCCCGCGATCGAAGCAGAAGAGATGGTGGACACCAGCCCGGCGGCGTTCAAGACGGCTTTGCCTGCGGGCTGCAGCAGGGTGTCAGCTCGGCAATCAAAGGCGCGCAAAGCTCGGTCGAACCACCGCAGCAATCCTTCAGCAGAAACAGGGTCAGCAGACGCAACCCGTCAAGATCGGCGCGATAGATGATAGACCGGCTCTGCCGCTCACTCTTGACCAGACCGGCCCGGGAAAGCGTGGCGAGATGTGCCGACATCGTGTTCTGGGGAACGTCAAGAAGACGCGCAAGCTCACCGGCCGGAATGCCATCCGGCTCGTGGCGCACGAGAAGCCGGAAGGTCTCCAGTCGGGTAGATTGGGCGAGCGCGCCGAGCGCGGTTATTGCACTACTGTTATCCATATATCCAGAATAATGGATATATTGGGTGTGTCAAGTACCGGATATCGTCATGGTCGACAGGCCGGGCGAAGGAATTCCCCTCGCCCTGCCTCTGAACGCGCTTAAACCAGCTTCGCGTCGTAAAGCCGCGACACGACCGTCCTTGAGACCGCAGTCCGGTTTTCCGGGACTATTCGGTACGGGCCTATGCCCCAGCCGTTGCCGGCGTCGGACATCGTCCGGCTTCATCCGCTGCATTGGAATATTGCCGCGCCGACAGGAATCGGCCGATGATCAGATGCATCATCTCGGCCTCATTCAGGGGCTGGAAATCGGGATCGACCGCCAGACGCGAGAAAACACCGTCTATCAATGCGGCGATCCAGGTGGCGGCGCGCTCGGCGTCGAGATTGGCGTCGATCTGTCCCCGCTCCATTCCCTTGCGCACGAGATCGGCGATGCCTGCGCGAATTTCCTGGTCGGCGGTGCGTACAAGCGCATGAATGGCTGGATTTCGAATGGCTTCGGAAGCGATTTCCAGTACCAGCCGGGCATAGGTCGGATCGGTCGCAAGCTCCAGCGAGGCGTCGACGAAACCCAAAATCGCACCGAACTGATCGTCCGCCGCGCCGAGTTCGGCGAAATAGTCGGCGGTTTCCCGTCGCTCTTCGGCAACGATCGTTTCGATGATCGCTTCCTTGCTATCGAAATAATGGAAGAGATTGCCGGAGCTCATGCCGACCGCTGCGCAAATCTGCGCCGTGGTGGTCTGGTGAAAGCCGTTTTGCGCGAAGCAGGTAATGGCGGCTTCGAGAATCTGCTGCCGCTTGGCTTCATGCTTGGCTGGATCCAGCTTGCGGGCCATGATTGCTCCCATAAATTAATTGAGCACTTAGTCCATTAATTATATCGCGGCCGCCTGTCAACCCGCCCTTACCCGTAAAAGGCGAAGGGGGGGCGGAGAAGCACCCGCCCCGGCCGGATTTTCGGCTGGCAGAGGTATCAGGCGGTCAATTCAAACCGCTCGCATTCGCGAAGAAAAGGCAGTTTTGCCCGCGTTTCATCCAGCAATTGGCGGGAGAGTCGCTGCTGATGCACGGTTGCCTTCACATTGGCGTGAAAACATATCTCGCCCAAGGGGTCGATGACCATGCTGTCGCCGTCATAGGAGAGATCGTTGCCATCGATACCGATGCGGTTGACGCCGATGACATAGGACTGGTTTTCGATGGCCCGGGCCGGCAGCAGCGTTTTCCAGTGGGAAGCCCGGCGGGCGGGCCAGCTCGCTATATAGATCGCCGCATCATATTGGCCGCGATTGCGCGACCAGACCGGAAAGCGCAGATCGAAGCAGATGAAGGGAGCGATGCTCCAGCCCTTCAGCTCGATCAACTGCTGCGCCTGCCCCGGCGTATAATGCTCGTGCTCGCCCGCATAGGTGAACAGATGCCGCTTGTCGTAATGAATGAGCGTGCCGTCCGGACGCGCCCAGATCAGCCGATTGAAATAACGGCCGTCTTCGGCAATCGCCACGCTGCCGACGATATCCGCGTCATGTCGGCGCGCGGTCTCCAGCAGCCAGTTTACTGCCTGCCCATCCATGGGTTCCGCCACGGCCTTCGGGTTCATGCTGAAACCCGTGGTGAACATCTCCGGCAGGACGATCAGATCCGTCGCCTCGATCCCATCGAGGTGCCGGTCGAATTGCTGCAAATTCCGCTCGATATTTTCCCAGGCCAGATCGGCCTGCACGAGCGTTACGCGAAGATCCTTGTCACTCATCAATATCTCCCTGAAAATATGGGTTTAACGACAAACAAGCCAGGTGCGGACAAAACTGCCCGTCACCGAAAAGCGGATGGAAAAACGGCGTCCCGCCGGAAGCGAGCGATGCAGCGGGCGCGTCAGTTCCAGCCGCAATTCATCGCGGCCGGGTTTCTCGAAAAGACGCGCCGCCTGGAAATCGAAATGGCGTCCAACCACCGGATAAAGCGCCTTGAACAGCGTCTCCTTGGCGGAAAACACCAGAAAAGGCAGTATGCCTGCGTCACATTCCTCCCGGTCGGCAATCAGCCGGCGCTCCAGCGGTTCGAGGGCGCGCTTCAGGATGACCTCCGTTACCGCTCCCGGCTCGATTTTTTCGATATCGACACCGACCCTCACATCGCAGTCCTGCGTTACCATGCAGACGCAGATGCCGTGGGAATGGCTGATCGAGCCGCTTATGCCTGAAGGCCATACCGGCTCGCGCTTGTTGCCGATGCCGATCGGCTGAGGGTCATGCCCGAAAAGCGCGAGCGCCGCCTGCCCCAGAAAACGGCCCGCGAGAAACTCGGCCTGCCGCTTGGGAACCGCTTCCGCCAGCAGCTTCGGCATCGCCACGTCCAGCCGGTCGAACAGGGCCGTCCTGTAGAACGGCAGGTGATATTGCACCTCGAGCGCGATGACGTTTTCCGATCCGGTATCGAGAAAAACTGGACCAGAGAGGAAACCCTCGGATCGCCCGACGGCGGCGGCGATATGCTCGTGCATGGCGGGCGTCTTCAGGCCTGAGACCGGATAATCCGCCATCATCCCTGCCCCTGCACCGTTGCGGCCTCGCCGGCGGCTATCTGACGCTCCGCCCCTGCCCGGTCTGCGGCGGTCACGGAAGTGAGATTCTGCAACCTGCGGCCGAGCCAGCCGCGCAGATCGTCCATATAGGTGAAGACCACGGGCACGAAAACGAGGCTCAGCAGGGTGGATGTAATCAGGCCGCCGATCACGGCAATCGCCATGGGCGCGCGGAAACCGGCATCCGCCCCCACCCCCAGCGCCGCCGGCATCATGCCGGCAACCATGGCAAGCGTGGTCATCATGATCGGACGGGCGCGCTCGACGCCGGACTCCACCAGCGCCCGTTGGCGGCTCAGCCCGCCATTGCGCTTCTCGATGGCGAATTCCACCAGCAGAATGGAGTTCTTGGTGACGATACCCATCAGCATCAGCAGGCCGATAACCGCCGGCAGATCGAGCGCGCCGCCATAAAGCAGCAGGCCGACGATCGCGCCCCCCACCGAAAGCGGCAGTGCCACGAGGATGGTGATCGGCTGCAGAAAATCCTTGAAGAGAACGATCAGCACGGCCAGAACCATCATCAGGCCGAACAGCATGGCGGCACTGAAGCTCTGGAACATCTCGCCGATATATTCGGCATCGCCATATTGCACCTGCCGCACGCCGGCCGGAAGCGAGGCCACGGCTTCGAGCGCATTGATACGCTCCAGCGCGACGCCAAGCGGAATGCCTGCGAGATCGGCGCTGACGGTCACCCGGCGCTGGCGGTCGAAGCGGTTGAGCTGCCCCGGCCCCTCCGAAACCGAAAGATCGGCGACCGACATCAGCGGCAGGCTGCCATTTGCCACCGACACCCGGAGCATGCCGAGCGTATCGAGATTGCTCTGCGCCCCCCGGTCGATCATGACACGGATCGGCACCTGCCGGTCGCCGATGTTGAACTTGGCGGAATTGGCGTCCGTATCGCCCGTCGTGGCGACACGCGTGACGGCGGCGATGGATTGCGTGGAAACGCCGAGCCGGGCCGCCTCGTCAAAGCGCGGCCGGATCTGCAATTCCGCCCGCGGCAGGGGTTCAGTGGTCTGCACATTGGCGATGCCCTCGATGCCGCGCATGCCGGTTTCCACGGCAAGAGCCGCAGCGGCGAGCTTCTCCGGCTCATCACCCACGAGGATGATGGAAATATCGCGCGCCGCATTTTCATTCTGGAAGGCGAAGCGGATATTGGGTGTGCGGGCGATGAGGCTTGCGGCGCCGAGCTCGAACTGACGTTGGGAAAGCGTACGCTCCGAAGCCGGCACGAGAGTGACCAGCAGCGAGGCGCGCGCGACATCGGGGCCGTCATCCGTCCTGCCGATGGAAGCGAAGACGCTTTTGACTTCCGGCCTTTCCCGGAGCGCCGTGGTAACGGACTGCACGGCATTGTCGGTATCGCGCAGCGTCGAATCCGGCGGCAGCTCGATCAAAATACGCGACAGGCTGCGATCATCGCTCGGCAGAAAGCCCGAGGGCAGAAGCGGCACCAGCAGGAAGGAGCCGACGAGCACCAGAGCGCCGATGCCGCAGGTTTTCAGCCGATGGCGAAGCGCAAGCTCCAGAAGCGCCACATAACTCCGACCCATACGGGATTTCGGCGCGCCGTGATCTTCATGCTTCACCCCCTTCGGCACGAGAATATAGGCGGCCATCAACGGCGTCACGAGACGCGCCACCAGCATGCTGGCAAGCACGGCGACGGAGACGGTCAGTCCGAACTGCTTGAAATATTGGCCGATGACGCCGCCGATGAAGCTGACCGGCAGGAACACCGCGACGATAGTGGCGGTGATGGCGAGAACCGCAAAACCGATCTGGTCCGCCGCATCGATAGACGCCTGAAACGGGCGCTTGCCCATATGCAGATGCCGGTCGATATTCTCCACCTCGACAATGGCGTCATCCACGAGAATGCCGATCACCAGCGTCAGCGCCAGAAGGGTGATGCTGTTGAGGGTGAAATCGAACCACAACATCACCGCGAAGGTGGGCAGGATCGAAAACGGCATGGCGACGGCCGCGATCAACGTCGCCCGCCAGTCGCGCAGGAAGAGGAAGACGACAACGACGGTCAGCGCAGCACCTTCGATCAGCGTCTCCATGGCGACCTGATAGCTCGCCCGGGTATAGTCGACGGTCGAGAGCACCCGGTCGATCTCGACACCCGGATAGATGTCGACCAACCGCGCAATCGTGGCATTGACGGCGTCTTCAACCGCCGTGTCGCTCGACCCCTTGGCGCGGAACACCGAAAAGCCGACCACCGGTTCGCCATCGAGGCGCGACAGTTCTCGCGGTTCGGCCGCGCCATCCGCCACCTTGCCGAGCGTGGCGAGCGTCGTCCATTGACCGTTCGGCAGGCTGATCGGCCGTTCCGCCAGCTCGCCGGCGGTAATCGCGCCGCCAACCGCGCGGATCGACTGTTCCTTCTCGTTGAGCCGGCTTCTGCCGCCGGGCACATTGGTGTTGAAGGCCTGAACCTGATTGTTGATATCCTCGGCATTGATGCCGAAGGCGATCAGCTGGTCCGGATCGAGCTGGACGGTGATTTCCCGGCTGACGCCGCCGATGCGCTGCACCCGCTGCACACCCTTGGTCGTCAGCAATTCGCGGCCGATGGTCTCGTCGACGAACCAGGAGAGATCGACGGGCGACATTTGCGGGGCGCGAACCGCGAAATAGAGGATCGCCCCACCCTCGACATCGACGCTGGCGATAATCGGTTCCTCGATATCGCGCGGCATTTCGGAGCGTATCTGCGAAACGGCCTGGCGCACATCGTTGGTGGCGCGAGCCGTATCGATGCCGAGCTGGAACTCGACCGTCGTGGTGGAAAGTCCGTCGCCGATAGTCGACTGTATGTGTCTTATGCCGGCAAGACCCGAAATCGCACCTTCGACACGCCGCGTTACCTGCGTTTCAAGCTCCGCCGGGGCCGCGCCCGCCTGAACGACGGAAACCGTGACAATCGGAAAATCGACGCGCGGATTGGCGTTGACCGGCAGCTTCATGAAGGACTGGATGCCGATAAGCGTCAAAAGCAGGAACAGGACGATGGTGGGAATGGGGCGGCGGATGGCCCATGAGGAAATATTGGTCATCGGCTATCCGCCTCCTTCTGCGCGACTTCGCTGACGCCGACGATCTCATCGCCGTCGCGCAGGAAGGCGCTGGCGCTTTCCACGACGCGCTCGCCCGCGCTCAACCCTTCGAGGATTTCAACGATGCCGTTTTGCGCCTGCCCCACACGAACGGCGCGGCGCGCCACCCTGTTCTCACCATCGACCACCACAAGCTGGGCCGCACCTTCGCGGCGCAGCCGCAGCGCGGCTTCGGGAACAGAAACGAGAAAACGGCGCTCGCCGAGATCGACCTTGCCGCGCGCGAAGGCGCCTGCCCTCAGATCGGCGGCCGGTTGAACGGCGATGCGCACGATGCCGAGACGGTTCTGGGTATTAACCGCCGGTTCGACGACACGGATGGTCCCCTGAATGGCCCGGCCGACGCCATTGACCGCGATCGCTACGGATTGACCGGTCTGCAGCGACGGCAGCACCCGTTCCGGCGCTTCGGCCAGAAATTCCAGTTCGCCATCCTGCAACAGGCGAAACAGCGGCTCCGTGCTGTCCGGCATCGCGCCGATACGGGCATGGCGCTTCGTGATGAGGCCGGGTTTCGGCGAAAGGATCTCGGTCCGCTCCAGTTCGAGACGGTGCTGGGTCAATTGCGCCTGCGCGCCCGCCAGTTCGGCACGGGCGCCCTCTATCTTTGCCTGCGCCATGGCCGCTGCGGCGCGGCGCTGGCCAAGCTGTTCCTTGCTGACGCTGGAGCCGGAAAGCCCTTCGGCGCGGCGCAGATTCTCGCTCGCCTCTATCTCCGCCGCCTCGGCCTCGGCGAGTGTGGCACGGGCGCGGGCGACGGTCGCCTCCGTCTGTTCGACCTGGGCCGCGAGTGTCTTGCTTTCCAGCCGCGCCAGCAGTTGCCCGGCCGCAACCGTGTCGCCGACATCGACGAAAACCTCGACGATGCGCTGGCCGGTCACGGCCGTACCGATGGAAATATCGTTGCGGGCGGCGAGAAGGCCGGCAACATCCTGACCGGCGTTGAAACCATAAGGCGCTGAGGTGACGACGGACACATGCGGCCGCACCTTGACGGGCGCCACGGTCTGCGCCTCTGCGGGCGCCTCCTCAACCGGCAGCATCATCCAGACAACGCCGCCCGCAAGTCCAATGGCGAGCAGCGCCCACCAGAGCAGGCGTCTGGAAGGCCGTCGTCCTGTCGTTTCGCCGGGTAGTGGTCGAGGGTTTGCAGGCTGGGGATTTGGGAAAGAGGAATTCAGCTCGTTCATGGCAGGACGGGTCCGGATTTGAACATCGGGTGCGGCAAAAGCTGCGGCGCACGGGTGGCTTGATTGCATCTCGAAGGAACAGGTGGCCGCCCGCTCATGGTGGCGATTTCGCCAGTGCGCGTGCGGCCGGGCTGAGTAAAACCCAGAGCAGCAGCAGGCAGAGCGTGGCGCTGAGCCCCCACAAGAACCAGGCGGCGCCGGCGGCTTCGAGGCCGAAACCGGCGATCAGCACGGCAAGAGGGGTCGCCATCATCGCAATCGCCGCCGTGGTTCCAAGCACGCTGCCGCGGATCGCGGCCGGCGCGCGCTTCAGAAACATCGCATTGGCGAGCGGGCCGAGCGCCCCGGTGGAAAGGCCGATCATGGCGGCCGCGATGAGCAGCAAGGGACCGCTCTGAAGGAAAGCGATGAGACCGATGGAAAACGTCGCGCCTGATATGCCGGCGAGCAGCACGGCCCGTCCGTTCCAGGAATGACCGCGAATGGCGAAAACCACCGCCGACAAAGCCGCCCCTGCCCCGGAGACCGAAAGAAACAGCCCGAGATCGAGGACATCCGCGCCGCTGGCCTTGAACAGCACCGGCAGGACAACGGCGTTGAGCGCCCCGAAAACCGCCAGCATCACCATGGCGACGATAAGCAGAAGACGCAGAAGCGGCTCCGTCAGCAGAAAGCGCAGACCCGCAAATGTCGCATCGCCGCTCTCCGCACCGGCGGACTTGCGCCTATGACGCGGCAAACAGATCGCGCCGATCATGGCGGCGAGCAGCGAACAGGCCGCCGTGATCATCAAGGCATATTCCATCCCGAAAGCGGCAATGGCGATGCCCGCGACCGGCGGGCCGAAAATCATCGCCGCATTTTCGAGCAATTCATCTATCGAGGTGACCCGCTCGATCGGCATCCGGGCGATGCGGGCAAGTTCCGGCACCCTTGCATCATGGGCGATCATGCCCGGGCCGTCGAGCAGCGCCCCGACCACGATCAGGCCGAGCAGAAAGCCGATATCCATCTGCCCCGCCATCATGAGAAAGGGAATGGCGGCGACACTCAGGGCGCTGGCAAGATCGGCGGTAACCGCAACGATGCGCGAACCGAAACGGTCGACGATGGGGCCGCCGCAGAAAGCGCCGATAACCAGCGGTATCATGCCCGCCGCCGCCGCTATTCCCGTCCAGGCGGCATTGCCGGTCAGGGACAGCACGATCCACGGCAACGCAGCGGCCGCCACCGCATTGCCGAAAAGCGACAGGCCTCCGGCAAGGATGACGCCATAAAGCGGCGCACGACGACGCGGAAGACTAAGCCCGCGAAACCCGGCCCCCGAAACCGTTTCGAGTTCACCACAGGACATCGCAAGAGGCATCGTCTCAACCGTGCTGCTGTCTGAAGGCATCGCACTCTCCAAGTTTCATCGGCTCCCGGCGCTGCCGGTAAGGATGAAGGCGGTAAATATCCGGCCGCACAGGTTCCCGAAGCGGACGCGTATGAACGATCCTCACACCTCGCCTGCCCGGCTCATCTCAGCCATTCATTTCATTAATTAAGTAGTCAGTCTATTTATTATGGCGAATGTTTTTTTGTCAAGCGGGGCTCGAGAAAATGACAGGGTGACGGGAAATGTCGTTTGGGGTCGCATGTGCAGGCGATGTCAGGCGATGGGTGAAGACTGGACATTGGGGCAGCTTTTTCTGCGCCCATACGCGACAAATTGGCTCCCCGGGCCGGAGCCAGCCCTCGACCCTCGTTTCCGTGCTTGTCACAGGGATTTAGCCGAGGCGTGTTTGCGTGGACAAAACTCTTTTCCGCAAATAACTGAGGTGAATTTAGATATAAAAAAAATAATTATATCAATAATTAAAACTGACAATCTAATGTAACATCAAAACTCACCTGATGCCTCCCGGCGTCTTAAGTCCAGTTCTTCGCTATAGCGCCTCAGCGTATGGCTTTCGGTAAGCAATCCGACAGGCCGATTTTCGATCTTGTCATTGACGACAACCAGCGCTTCGCTCTCCGCCGCATCGAAGGCTGCCGCCGCCTGGCGGGCATTCATGGTCGGCAGCAGCACATCGTTCTTGTATTGCAGATAGGTTTCGAGGCTGATCTTGCTGGGGTCGCGATCCATCGGGTCCGCGTAAATTTCCGGCACGAGGACGATGCCCGCATAACGCCCGTCATCATGGGTCATGATTACCCGTTGCGTCGAACCGAGCGGGAACTTCTCCTTGAAGGCCGGGAGGCCCATGCTGACATTGGCCTTGCGGATATCGGCGCGCATCATCCTGCCGACCGTCAGGTCGCGGATCCAGCCAATATCATGGGCGCTGCGAATGCTCTCGCCCCGCAGGTGAAAACGCCAGGTGGCGAAGGAGTAACCGAAGGTCGTGCGCACCACCAGCGAAGTGGTGATGACGGCGGCAAGCACCAGCGCCGTGATCTGGAAGTCGCCTGTCAGTTCCAGCGCCAGAAACGTCATCGTCAGCGGACCGCCGATGATGGCTGCGGCAAAGGCGCTCATGCCGATCACGGCATAGACGATGGGCGCCGTCGAGCCATAGCCGATATAGGGTGCGCAGAGCGCGAAAATCTTGCCCAGCAGCGAGCCCATGAACAGCGACGCGAAAAACAGGCCGCCACGGAAATTCGAACCGATGGAAATGGCGCTCGCCGCCGCCTTCAGCAGGAACAGCCCGGCCACCCCGTATATCGTCAGTTCCGCATCGATATTGAGATGCAGCGCCCCATGGCCGCTCGACAGCACCTGCGGTGAAATCAGCGCGAGCCCGCCCACCGCCACGCCGCCGATGGCAGGACGCAGCCAGCCCGGAATGGCGCTTTTGCGTGCGGTTTCTTCGATGAAGGACACCGCCTGCATCAGCACGATGCCGATGGCCGCACACACGACGCCGAGAAAGACGGCGGGCACATAATCCGCCGGTGTTACACGGCTGGCATCGACAATATCGATCGAGATACCATGGCCGCCGATAATCCCTATGACCGTCGTCGCCACCAGTGCCGAGACGATGAGCGGCGCAAGCGTCACCACGGTATAGGTGCCGATGATGAGTTCGATGGCGTAGAACGCCCCGGTCAGAGGCGCATTGAAGGCAGCAGCAATCGCGCCCGCAGCGCCGCAGCCGACAAGGATACGCATGTCCCCTCGCCGCAGCTTCAGCTTGATGCCGATCTTCGAGGCGACGCCGCTGGCGATCTGGGTGTAACCGGCCTCCAGCCCAACGGACGCGCCAAAACCGTTGGAGACGATATTCTGCACGCAGACGATGATGCTGTCCGTCAGCGACAGCCGGCCGCCATGCAGCGCATTCGCCTCGATGGGGTCGACCATGGGTTTCTTGCGGGTCTTCGAAAGGATGAAGATGATCAGCCCGAGCACGATGCCGCCGATGATCGGGCCGACAAGCACGATCCGTCCGGAAAGATCGCTGCTGCTCAGCCGCTCGACGCCGAAAACCAGCAGATGCAACGCCGTGCTCAAGGCGCCGATCAGCGCCACCAGAAGGCCTGCCGCAATGCCGATGAAGACGGCAAGGAGCACCAGTCCCAGCTCGCCCCGCCGAAACATCGCGCGCAGCCGACTGGCGCGCAGATTGTCGAAGAAGCTCGCCATACTGGGTGCACGGAAAGGCTTGGTCGACATGCTGTTCCTTTTCAGGCGGCGTCAGGCTGCTTCGATCTCGATCTCGAAACGCATCTGGTCATAGGCCGGTTCGACATGATCAGGCGTTTCCCGCATCACCGTCTCATAATCGAGCGGAATATGCATGTGGGTCAAGATCGCCCTTTTGGGTGCGAATCTCTCGATCCAGCCAAGCGCCTGTTCCAGTGAAAGATGGCTGGGGTGATAACGGTGCTGCAGCGCGTCGATGACGAGGACATCGAGACCGGCAAGCTTCGGCAGGCTTTCTGCCGGAAAATCGCTGACATCGGTGCAATAGGCGACGTCACCAATGCGGAAGCCCAGCGAATGCACATCGCCATGCTGCTGCATGTGCACGTTGAACGGGATCGGCCCGCCTGCCCCATCGATGACCAGCGCCGCGTCGATATCGGCGATGATCCGCGGTTCGACGATGGGCGGATAGCTGCTGCCCGGCGGGGTCTCCAGGCAATAGGCGAAACCGTCCTTTATCCGCGCCATGGTAATGGGATCGGCATAGATCGGAATGCGGTTTTGCTGAAGGGCGAAATAGATGCGCAGATCGTCGATACCGTGCAGATGGTCGGCATGAGCGTGGGTGTAAAGCACCGCATCCACCGCCTCCACCTTGGCCGCGATCATCTGTTCGCGAAAATCCGGACCGGTGTCTATGACGACAGTCGTCCTGCCGCCATCCGGGCCGATCTGCTCAACCATGAAGGCCGTTCGCGTGCGTCGGTTCTTCGGGTTTTCGGGATCGCAGGCGCCCCAGTCGCCGTTGATGCGCGGCACGCCGGGCGACGACGCGCAACCGAGAACCGTAAAGCGACGACGGTAGATTGCCACACCTACACCCTTGTCATCTTGGAAAAGCAGCGGAAGGCGTTTTCGGTGGTGATTTCGGCCATGCGCTCATAGGAAATGCCATGCACCTCGGCCAGAACCTCAGCGGTATTGACCACGTAGGACGGCTCGTTGCGCTTTCCCCGCCAGCGCTTCGGCGCAAGATAGGGCGCATCCGTTTCCACCAGCAGCCGGTCCAGCGGCACGGTGGCGGCGATATCGCGGATGTCCTGCGATTTCGGGAAGGTCAGAATGCCGGAAAAGGACACATAACCGCCAAGCTCGACACCGGTTTTCGCCAGCTCGGGACCAGCGGAAAAGCAGTGGAGAATGAAGGGGAATGGTCCCTTGTCGCTTTCGGCGCGCAAAATAGCGGCCATATCGTCATCGGCGCTACGGCTGTGGATGACAAGCGGAAGCTTCGTTCGTCTTGCGGCCTCGATGTGGCGAATGAGGCCGGTCTTCTGGTCTTCCGGCTTCTGCGTATCGTAGAAATAATCCAGACCCGCCTCGCCGATTGCCACGATCTTGTCACGGCTCTCCGCCAGCCGCACGAGCTCATCGGCGGAAATATCCAGTTCCTCATCGGCATTGTTCGGATGCGTGCCAACCGAACAGAAGACCGACGGATATTTTTCCGTGATCTTCAAGAGTTCGGGCAGCCGGCGCACCCGGGTCGAGATCGTCACCATCTGGCTCACACCAGAAGCATGGGCGCGGGCGATGATATCGTCGCGCTCAGCCTCGAAATCGGGAAAATCCAGATGGCAATGTGTATCGATCAGCATGGGTCTGGCCTTCACGCTTCCGGTGCGACGTAACGCGGGAAGACCGGCTTCGGTGCTTCCAGCGGCGTGCCCGGAACCAGACGGCCCGCTTTGCCGAGTGCTGCAAAATCACGTTTGTCGGCAGGGGCAGCAACGAGATCCAGCAGCTTCTCGCAGGATTCCGGCATGAACGGCTGCAGAAGAATGCCGATCTGGCGCACCACTTCTGCCGTGACGTAAAGCACGGTGCCCATGCGCTCGGGATCGGTCTTCTTCAGTGCCCACGGCTCCTGAGAGGCAAAATAGCGGTCGGTCTCCGAGACGACGGCGATGATGGCCGCAAGCGCGCGGTGGATGAGCTGCTTGCCCATTTCCTCGCGGCAGAGCGCCAGCAGCCCATCGGCGGAAGCCAGCATCGCCTTGTCTTCTTCGGTGAACTCACCGGGCGTCGGAATCTGGCCGTCGCAATTCTTGACGATCATCGACAGCGAACGGCTGGCGAGATTGCCGATACCATTGGCAAGATCGGCATTGATGCGGGTGGCGATGCCCTCTTCGCTATAGCTGCCGTCCTGGCCGAAGGAGACTTCGCGCAGGAAGAAATAACGGACCTGATCGAGACCGAAATGGTTCACCAGATTGGCCGGATCGACGACATTGCCGAGCGACTTCGACATCTTCTCGCCCTTGTTGAGCAGGAAGCCATGCGCATAGACCCGCTTGGGCAGCGGCAGCTTCGCGCTCATCAGGAAAGCCGGCCAATAGACCGCGTGGAAGCGGATAATGTCCTTGCCGATGATATGCACGTCGGCCGGCCAATATTTCGCACGCGGGCCGTTTTTATCCTCGATGTAACCAGTCGCGGTTATGTAGTTGGTCAGCGCATCGACCCAGACATACATGACGTGTTTCGGATCGTTCGGAACCTTGATGCCCCAGTCGAAGGTGGTGCGCGAAATCGACAGGTCCTTGAGGCCGGATTTGACGAAGGAGATGATTTCGTTGCGGCGTTCTGCCGGGCCGATGAACTCCGGGTTCTCCTGATAGAGCTTCAGCAGCTTGTCCTGATATTCGGAGAGCTTGAAGAAGTAGCTTTCCTCCTCCACCCATTCGACCGGCGTGCCCTGCGGCCCGTAACGAACGCCGTCAGCGCGCACTTCCGTCTCGTCCTCGGCGTAATAGGCCTCGTCGCGCACGGAATACCAGCCGGCATAGCTGTCCTTGTAGATGTCGCCGCTGTCGGCCATCAGGTTCCAGATATTGCGCGAGGTCTCGTGGTGACGCTCTTCCGTGGTGCGGATGAAATCGTCGTTCGAGGCGTTGAGCAGCTTACCCATCGCGCGGAACTGGTCGGAATTGCGCGCAGCCAGTTCTTCCGGCGAAATGCCTTCCGCCCGCGCCGTCTGCTGCATCTTCTGGCCGTGTTCATCGGTGCCCGTCAGGAAGAACACATCCATTCCATCCAGGCGCTGAAAGCGTGCCATGGCGTCCGTCGCAATCAACTCATAGGCATGGCCGATATGCGGCTTGCCGTTAGGATAGGAGATCGCGGTGGTGATGTAGAATGGTGTCTTGTCTGTCATGACGGTCTATCGACTTTACAGGCTGTTTTTTTGATAGACCGCTCTTAAACCATTGTTCGCAGCAGCGAAAGGCAGAGCGTAAGTTTTGTACGACCGCTTGCAGACAAAGCGGATTTGGCGAGCGCTTGGCTCCGCATTCCGTCACCCCGGACTGGATCCGAGGTCCAGGGCGATCAAGTCCTTGATCGCAAAAGACTCTCTTCACGGCGCGGACGCGCCGTGGCTGGATGCCGGATCCAGTCCGGCATGACGGAACAGAATTTATGCACCGTCGAATCGTACATTCCGTACGATCCCTCGTCTTCAAACGCCGCGAATATCCTCCAGAATGGAAAGCACCATCTGCTTCTTGTCGAGATTATAGGCCTGCGCCACAGTAATGCGTTCGGAGAGCGTCGAGGAAAGCCGTGCATGTTTTTCCGCCGCCGCTATATCGCCCGCCATCGCCGCCGCCCTTGCGCGCTTCATGAGCTCTTCCGTCACATGCTCCATGAAGAAGCCGAGAACGATGTCGCCGTCCTTCTGTGCCAGAACCTCGGCAAGCTTGTGCATCTGCTTGCGCACGCCGGGCCCTTCGGAAGCCATGACCTGCGCAAAGACCTCGACAATGTCGGAGCCGCCGTAATTCATCAGCTTCAACGCCTGCGCCACGCTGCCCTTGGAGGCGGCAAGCAGGGCGTCGCGCTTTTCGCCTTCCGGGCTGATGCCGAGATGATCGAGGGACTGCACCATGGCCGCATCGGAAAGCGGCAGGAGCCTCAACGGCATGCAGCGCGAACGGATGGTCGGCAGCAATTTTCCCGGCGCATGGGAGAGAACGAGGAACATCGCCCGTTTCGGCGGCTCCTCCAGTATTTTGAGGATCGCATTCGCGGCGTTGCGATTGAGATCGTCGGCGGGATCGATGATGACGATACGCCAGTTGCTGGTGCCGGAGGTCTGCGAAAAGAAGTGCCCTGCCCGCCGCACCTCGTCCACCGTAATGGCGGATTTCACGCGGCCGGTCTTTTCATCTACAGGACGGGTCAGATGCAGCAGATTATGCGAAGCGCCCGCCGTGATCTGCCGGCTGACGAGAGATTGCGGATCGGGATCGGCGAGAAAATCCGGCGCCAGCGAGGGATCGGGATGGTTGAGCACGTGATTGGCGAAACGGAAGGCAAGCGTCGCCTTGCCAATCCCCTCCGGCCCTTCGATCAGAATGGCATGATGGCCCTTGCCGGAGCGATAGGACTGCGCGAGGAAGGCTTCCGCTTCCTCATGCCCGAAAAGCCTCGTGTTCTGCTGCGGCGCAATCGCACCGTCGAGAACGCCCTGGACCTCACTCATGCGCCGCGCCCGCTGCTGTTTTCAGCTGTTCGAGCAAGGGTTCGACAAAGGACATGACATCCTCCGCCACTTTTTCTTCCGGCTGGTCGGCGTTGACGATCCGGCAACGACGCGGCTCGGCGAGCGCGATGTCGAGATAGGCCTCACGCCGCTTCTCGTGGGTCTCGATTTCCTCTTTTTCGAACCGGTCCGGCGCAGCGCCTTCATCCGCACGCTTTCTGGCGCGGGCGAGGCCCTTTTCGGCGGCAATATCGAAAATCAACGTCAGTTCCGGCACGACACCGTCAATCGCGATGCGTTGCAACGTCTCGATGAAATCCGGCTCCAGATTGCCGGTCGTGCCCTGATAGACGCGGGACGAATCGAGGAACCGGTCGCAGAGCACGATCTCACCGCGAGCGAGCGCCGGGCGAATGACCTCTTCGACATGGTCGTTGCGCGCCGCCGCAAACAGGATCGCTTCCATGCGCACCCCAAAGGATTCGGCAGCACCCGAGAGCAGAACATGCCGAACGGCCTCCGCACCCGGAGAGCCGCCCGGCTCACGCGTCACGACCACCTCGAAACCACGGCCGAGAAGCGCCTCGGCAAGCGTGCGAATCTGCGTCGACTTGCCGGCGCCTTCGCCGCCTTCGAAGCTGATGAACAATCCGGTCTTTTCGGCCAATGTCACGTCCTGCGAGGAATTCACGTCAATGTTGAAATGCCTGTTTACAGCATCGAACGGAAAAGTGTGAAGCGCTTTTCAGAAAATCCGGTGGCTGAACAAAAGCATAGGAACAAGGCTGCCGTGGAACAGGCTTTCAGAGCCAGAACAGCAGCAGTTCCTTCAGCGCGCCTGTCGCATTCTGGGTGAGCGACCCCTTGCCGACTGCCGCCTTCGTATAAAGCGGTACTTCCCGCAACAGGCGCTCGCCCGAAAAAATCTTAAGCGTTCCGGCATTCGCCCCGACGTCCAGCGGTGCATTCAGGGGCCAGCGATAGACGATGCGGCCGGAAATACGATCCGGATTATTGACCGGTACAAGCACGCTGACATCTTCCTTCGGCGAAAGATCGATATGCGAAACATCGCCGCCATAAACGCTGACAGACCCGACGGCTTCGTCCTTGCTGAAGAGATGGCGTTTTTCAAAGGCGGTCAGGCCCCAGTCCACCACCCGGCGGGCCTCCTCCTGCCGCGTCTTGTCGTCCACGATGCCGGCAAGCGCCAGATAGACCCGGCGGCCGTCCCGCTCGGCCGAAACGACAGCGGCAAAACCGCTGCCTTCCGCAAAACCGAGACCGAGACCGTCGATACCGCTGCCGGGCATCAGCAGCGTATTCTTGTTGCGCTGGAAAATCCGGTTCCATTCGAAATCCGGTTTGGTGAAAAGCCCGTAACGCTCCGGATAGGTATCGCGCAGATGCTGCGCGAGACGCACCATGTCCCTCGCGGTCGTCCGGTTGCCGGGGTCGGGAAGCCCGGTCGAATTGGTGAAGGTGCTGCTGCTCATGCCCAGTTCGCCCGCCCGCGCCGTCATGCGCTTGGCGAAAGCGGCATCCGAACCCGCCATGCCTTCGGCAACGACGATGCAGCCGTCATTGGCGTTCTGCACAATGATGCCGGTCAAAAGATCGTTGATGCTGACGGAGGATTTCAGCGCCGCGAACATGGTCGAGGTGCGCGAGGGCGCGCCGCCCGTGCGCCAGGCATATTCGGAGACCGGATAAGCCGTCTCTGCCGTCACCTGCCCCTTTGACAACGCATCCAGCACCACTTCCACCGTCATCAGCTTGGCAAGCGACGCGGGCGGAAAAGGTTGATTCTCGTTTTGCGAAAGAAGCACCGTGCCGGTTTCGGCATCGATCATGTAAGCCTGTTCAGCCTTTGCGATGAAGGGGCCGGTCTGCGATTGCACCGGGCCTGCACTGAAAAACGCAAACGCTGCCGCTACGGCGACCGAACAATAGGAGCGATGAATGGCCTTGCGCATGAAACCGCCCAGTCCTGCCTGCCGTAACCGGCTGCCCGCGATAAAGGCGAGAGGCCAGCCGTATCCTTCAACCCGTCAGCGCGACTTCGCCTGCTGACGCTTCACATGGGCGAGTATCGATTGCTCGTTGAGCGCGCCACGGTCGACGAGAACGCTATCGAAGGCGCTCGCGGTCCTGGAGACCGTAGCCGATTCTTCGGAATAGGCCGCGGCAAATTTGGAGGAAGGCGTCGGCACGCGCAGATAATTGCCGCCAGGCGCCGCCGGCTCACGCATGAAATTGCCTTCCGGGCGCTCCGCCAGGATAGGACCGATTTCCGGCAGGATCGCGAACTGCTCGAAAGCCGGCGCCGGGCCGTTGACCAGCGGCATGGCCTGAAGCGCCGCATTCTTCTTGGAACCGACGAGCGCCGTCTGTGCGGAGCCACCATAATTCGGGTTGGACGCAGGAGCCGGAACGAAATTCGGCGAGGCCGAAGCCACCATCACGCCCGTCGCGATCTGCCCTTCGGGTGCTACACCCGGCGAACGCGAACCCTTCGGAATATAGGATGCCATCAGATAAGGCATGTCGTGACCATCGAGCGGTGCGCGACCGGCATATTGCACCCGCACATTGGCCGTGCCGGTGGCCTTCATGTCGAGAAGATCGGCCGTTTTGCTGGAAACGTCGATCAGGCGGCCTTCGTGGAACGGTCCGCGATCGTTGACGCGCACCAGAACCGAAGCGCCATTTTCCATGTTGGTGATGCGCGCGTAGCTCGGCAGGGGAAATGTCGGATGTGCGGCAGAAAGATGTTCTTTGTCGTAGACTTCGCCATTGGCGGTCAGGCGGCCATGGAAGGCGGAACCGTACCAGGAAGCAAGGCCGGTCTTGTTGTAACCCGGCTCTTCCTTCGGGAAATAGCGGCGGCCCTTGACGGTATAGGCATTGCCGATCAGCTCTCGCCCGCCGCCCTTGGGAATGGCCTTGCCATCGGCCACACGCGGGCTGGCTTTGACGCCATATTCGGATTCGGAAAAATATTCCTTGCTGCGCTTGGGCTTAGGCTTGGTCTCGGATGTCGTGGAACACGATGCGGTTGCGGCGCAAAGCACGGAAATTGCAAGCCACTTCACGCCCGACCTGGCGTTGATGCCGAGTTTCTTGACCGTAGAATTCAAATCGTCTGCCCCACGCTGCTATTGGCTCGGAGAACCGCACCCTCACTTGCCTCGATTATTTGCCCCTGCCATCGAAGCACCTAACAGTCGCTTAATCTTGTGCATAACGTGGCGAAAATGCGAACGACTTCTGCAAATTCGATAAAATTGTAACGAACGTGGTTAATGATTTCTATCTTTTGAGCCCACCCATCGGGCCGGATTTGCCCGCCTCAACATCTCCCGCTCACCGCGTCTGCAAGGAACAAACGGACGGCAACCGCGTTCTCTCCCCGCAAACAAACGAGCTTTCCGCCGGTTTCGGCTGAGGGAGGAAACATGATCAAGCTTATGAAAACCACAGCTCTTGCGATGGGCATCGCCCTGGTATCCTTCGCCGCGCCGATCCCCGCAGGTGCGCAGGACATGGAACTCAGAATCGGCCCCGACGGCGTTCGCCCCGTCATCCGCGATCGTGACCGGGACGCAGACCGCCGCGGCCCGCCCCGCATGCGCGGCTGCAGCGAACGCGAAGCCCGCGCCGCCGCCCGTGAGGCAGGTCTGCGCGATCCCGAGGTCGTGCGCGTCACGCCTGGTCGTGTCGTCGTTGAAGGCTTCACGCGCCGGGGACCGGATCGCATCACCTTCGCCAACGAACGGGGCTGCCCTGAAATCTGATTGAATGAACACATGGAACCCGCCGCAAGGCGGGTTTCTCATTTGCGCTGAATTCAAGCCATTCCAAAGCTGATTAACGCGATCGAGGCATCCCTCGTCGCAGCGTTGTTTGAATGATTTTTGCGCTTTATGGCAGATGGGGTGTCCGCCGATCCTCGTAACACATTGAAATTACGTGTTCATTAGCCTTGTAAATCGTCGTATTTTGCGTATTTTCCATGCCTAGGTTATGGCAACGGGAAATGACGATGGCGCGGAACAAGCTCACGGAAACGAAGATCAAGAAGCTTTCCACCGCTGGCATTTATAGCGACGGTGACGGTCTGTATTTACGTGTCAGGGCGGGCGGCTCAAAGCAATGGTTCTTCATTTATAAGAGAGACGGCAAGCGTACCGAGATAGGACTTGGCGGATACGGCCAAGGGACTGCGCCCGTTTCTCTTGATCTTGCCAGAGAGAAAGCCGAAGGCATCCGGCAGCGTCTGGCGCGTGGTGAGGAACTGGCGGTGCGACCGACCTTCGCTGCGATTATGGAAGACGTGATCCAAAAGAAGATGACCGAGTCCAAGAGCAAGGGCCATAAAGCTGCATGGCGCATGACGCTCGACAAGTACGCCGCACCGCTGCACAAGAAGGCCGTGGCCGACATTACACGTGATGACGTGGTTGAGACGCTCAAACCTATCTGGACAGAGAAGCCCGAAACCGCCGACCGGACCCGCATGCGCATTGCAGCCGTTATCGACCATGCCAAGGCGCGCGGTCTATATACCGGAGACAATCCTGCCGACTGGCGCGGTGGCCTCAAGGAATTGCTCCCTGCCCGCCAAAAGCTGTATCGCGGTCATCATGAGGCCATCGACTATAAGGCCTTGCCCGCTGTCATCAAGAAGCTTCGGGCGGCTAAAGGCGTGTCGTCTTTCGCAGCAGAATTCGCATGTTTGACTGCGGCCCGCTCTGGCGAGGCACGGGGCGCGGTTTGGTCTGAAATCGATCTAGACAACGCGCTATGGATCATTCCAGCGGAACGGATGAAGGCAGGCAAGGAACACAGAGTCCCGCTGTCGGCCCGTGCCTTGGAAATCCTTAAAGAGCGGCAGGAAATGGCCACAGGGGCGCTTGTTTTCGAAGGTGAGAGCGAAGGCAAGGCGATATCAGACACGGCCATGGTTAAGGCGTTGCGCGCAGCTACGGGCGGCACGGAGACGTTGCACGGCTTGCGATCCTCGTTCCGAGACTGGGCCGGTGACGAGACACATCACCCCCGCGAGGTCATTGAAACAGCTTTGGCGCACACGCTCAAAGACAAGACGGAGGCCGCTTATCGTCGGTCCGACGCGCTGGCGAAGCGGCGCAAGTTAATGGACGATTGGAGTGCTTATCTTGATTAATATCGCGACGAGGCCCCTTTTCGTAAAATGTGCAAAAAGGGAGTTGACGCGTAATAATCTTGCGTGTAGGAGACTGATTGTTACCTGAAGCGCGGAAGCCCTGCACGTCGAGAACGTTGCCTGCATTATGCGCCGACCCTAACAAATCCTAACAATTTGAACCTTGTCACGGCTTGACCGGCTGGATTTCTGCGCGCCCTCACGGGCTTGCAGCTGCCCGCACTGTCATCGCTGACGAAAGGAATGTCTTACGAAACAGCAGAGGAGCATCCATGTCCGAAAAATCTCTACCTCGCCTCATGTCGCCAAAGGAGGCTGCCGCCGAAACCACATTTTCCGCGATGCAGCTTGGCATTTTGAGCGCTACGGGCCACTTCCCGAAGCCAGTCCAACTATCGGCGCGCCGCATCGCTTACGTTCGTTCCGAAGTGACGGCTTGGCTTGATGAGCGCATTGCATCGCGCACCACGCATTAAAGATGGAACCGCATGCAGAAGACGACTCCCCCGGTTGGGGCGGAAAGTTCAATTTTGAGAAGATTGGTAGACGGCGGGCAGCCTTTAGCGCGCCAGCGCGGAAATCAAAGCCAAAGCCGGAACCGGAAGACGAGGCTGAAGAAGTCAGACTGACAGCAAGGCAGTTGATGCGGCGGAGATTTGAGAGGCCGCGCCAGATTGTGGAGGGCTTGTTCCCTGCCGGTTGCCTTCTTCTTGTGGGTCCTCCGAAGCAAGGGAAATCTTGGCTCTCTCTACAATTGGCCCGTTGCGTGGAAGCCGGAATCCCGTTCATGGGGCATCGAACCGAACAAGGTGACGTTCTTTATTTGGCGCTGGAAGACGGATTCATTCGCCTTCAGGACCGCTTGGGAAAGCAGGAAATCGAAGGCGCGGAATCATTCACCGATGCGCTGGATTTCCAAATCCAGATACCTACGGCGGAAAAAGGCGGCCTGAAGGAGTTGGAGGAATGGCTGATAGCGCGTCGGGCAGCCTGATCCTCGAAGAGGATCAGAAAGGACTCCGTTTCGAACTAGATTTGCCAGACACACAGCTGGGCCGCGATATCGCTTCACTTGCTGCCCGCCATGATATCGGCGGCATGTCGTTCGGTTTCAACGTCCCGGAAGGCGGCGACGAATGGCACGGCGAAAAGCGGACCCTGAAGGCCGTTGACCTTCGCGAAATCAGCGTTGTGCAGGCGTTCCCGGCATATTCTGGCACGTCTCTTGCCGTCCGGTCGCGCAAGCCAATGACCGACGCACAGCGCCGCATTCGAATCTTGGAATTGGAAGGAGGTGCATATGTGGCCGTTTAAGGCAAAGGAAACGCGCGCTGTCTCTTCAAGCGATCCGTTCCTAGGCGAATTCCTTCGTGCGCGCTGGCAGGCCCGTGCCGACATTGAGAAGGCCAGCGGCCATGCCGTCGCCCATCGGTGTATTCAGCTAATCGCGGAACAACTGGCAGCCGTGCCGCTGAAGGTCTACCGGAGAACGGATGACGGTGGCCGGGAAGCGGCCTCTGATCATGCGCTATACCCAGTGCTGAAAGATACGTTCTCGCCACTCCTGACGGCCTTTGAAGGCCGGGAATGGATGAATGTTTCGGCGCTAATGTACGGCAATGCTTACGCCCGGATTGAACGGAATGGCCGCAGCCAGATTACCGCGCTGCATCCAATTCCGTCGCCTTCGGTCACGGTGGAACGACTGTCAACCGGACGCCTTCGCTATAAGGTCGCTTTGGCGAACGGCGGAACGGAAACCTACACGCAAGACGAAATCTTGCACGTGCGCTACCGGACGAAAGACGGCGTTCTAGGTCTGTCGCCTATCCAGATCGCAAGCGCCACCTTCGGCCTTGCCTTGGCTCAACAGGACACGGCAGGCACAGCGGCTGAGAATGCATTTCGACCGGCTGGCGCTCTGGTGTTTCCTGAAAAGCTCGGCGGCGCTGGTAAAGACGAGGCAATCAAGAAATTCAAGGATCGATTTGTCGGGCAACTCAAGGCGAACGAAGTCATGGTGCTGGATGGTGGGGCGAAGTTCGAAACTTTCCAGTTCAACAGCCGAGACTCCGAATTTCTCGAAAGCCGCAAGCTGTCAAATCTGGATATCTGCCGCGTCTATGGCGTTCCGCCGTCTGCCGTGGGCATCACCGACGATGCGACCTACAGCAACATTGGCGAGGAAAGTCGCGCCCTTGTGACTCGAGTCCTTGCGCCGTGGGCCAAGCGAATCGAAAGCGTCTACAACGTCACGCTGCTTTCGCCGGAGGCTCGAAAGACGCACTACATCGAGCACGATCTTTCCGGCCTGCTTCGTGGTGATTTGGCTACCCGCTACGCGGCTTATAAGATTGGCCGTGAAGCTGGATTCCTGTCGGTGGATGAGATTCGCGGCTTTGAAAACATGAGCAAGGTTTCGGGCGGTGATACGTACATGGAGCCGTTGAACATGGCCCGTCTAGGCGTGTCACAAAATGCCCAGGCATCGGAGGTGCAGCAGTGACCGGGGGCGGCGATCTTCGCCGTTCCTTCGGCTTCTGGAAACCAACTGACTCGAATGACGGTTTCGGGACCGTCATTCCCGGCGCTGGCCCGCCAGCTTTGCAATTCACCACGGCTGGCCGGTTCCGCGTCCTGAATGGTGACGAGATTTACCTTAACGGCGTGGTGAGCGGCACAAGGATGGTGGAAGTCACGATCAGAATGCAGCCGAAGTCAAAGACGGTTAACACAACATGGTTCATGCGCGATACCCGCGATAACCGCAGATACAACATCAAGCTAATGACGCCTTCAGAGAAAGGGGATTTCATTACATTTCGAGCAGAGGAGGGAAAGCCGTGAAGGTAAAGACTATCAGCATTGAGCCTATCAGTAAGGGCCATGACCGGGAAACGGGTTTCCGCAAGCTGGCGAAGGTGCAGTTCTTCCTTCCCGACATGCAGATGACGATCCGCGATGTAGTCTTGACGCACGACCACGAACACGGGTTCGCTGTGGCGCACGTCAAACCCAAAGAAGGGCAGTCAACGCTCCAATGGGTGCGAAACTCGCCTTTTGCCAAAGGTCTGACGGAAGCAGCAGCAACAGCTTACAGCGCCATGCTTGCTGAAGACTTGGAAGAACTCAAGGCGCTCTATAAGGCGGCCTAACCAGAGCCCCACGGTTGACCCCGTGGGGCTTTTCCACTTACTAGTTCATTCGATTGTATCAGCCGTCTCTACGGCGGCCCGCTTCTTTGCCATTGTTACCAACATATCTTCCCCCCATGCGGAAAAATCTGGTAGCCTCTGTTCGAATGTTTTCAAGTTCATCACGTAAACATTGTTCGATACCCGCCCGTATTTACCCGAATGATAGTTTTGACAATAAACAACCTCGTTAATCTCACGAGCGGTTAGGTTTTGATCACCTTCCTCAAAGTAACATTCATAAATAGGCCCATCCACCACCATCATGGGTACAAAAAAACAAACATCTCCCGACGTGTCAGAGTAAATTTCGTTGCAGTTGTCCCGCTGATGTATGGCAGCTTTGAACGCTGAAATTATGCCGGATTGGATATGCTGGGTCTGTCCAGTCTTGAAACAAGAATATGATCTTGCAAGACGTTCTACCCTTGCCATTGGACGTTTTCGCTCAATGTCTTCGTAGCTTAGAACATATCGATTTACCTTGTTCTTCCAATGAAAAATTCCATATCCTGCTGAGCCATCAAGCTTGCCTTTTTTGTTGGTGTAAAAAATGAATGGATCAGCCGTCTTTTTGACCTCGATACAAAGCGTGATCATACACGTCACTTCGGGCTTCACATCCAAACTTCCGAATATCCTATGGGCTCGAATGTCTAGCTCACGTCCCTTTCCTTCATCCTTATCGATGAAATAAACACTCTGAAAGGATTTCCAGTTGGCGTTAGCCAAAGCGGACGCGGCTCTCAACTCCGTTGCAAATCCTGCTTTTTCGGCAGCCTCTACGATTTTCTCTAACGGAATCGGCATCGCCATCCTCATGAATCGATTTTGAAATTTGAGCGCATAGTCACCGGGGTTCTATAATGCCCTGAACCATTCTATGCAAAAGAAAGACCAACAAACCGTCAAGTTATGGCAAGCGGAGAATTTTCTCTGCAAATATATGATTTTGTTGAGAAATGGCAGATGGGGTGGGATTCGAACCCACGGTACGCTCTCACGCACGCCGGTTTTCAAGACCGGTTCCTTAAACCACTCGGACACCCATCCATCGGTGGTGAGGCTTTATAGCGGTTTGAAAAAGGCCGTCAATCCCGCCCGGGCGAGCCGTGTCGCCCTTCTCTTGCGGTTGGCAGATCATTGCCCCGGGGTCGTTGCCGGCGGCAGCAGGGATCCGTCGCCTGAAGGTATCGAGGGCACCTGCTGAGCCGTATCGAATAGCGTCAGGCTCAAAACGATTGCGACAAGCACCAACAAAAGCGCCACGAAAAGGATTCCCGATTTATCCATGCGTCTGCTCATGTCACGTTATGTTAAAGGCGAATATGTGCAATTCGAGGCAATGCGAAGAATAAAGCGAAAGTCTGTCAAGTTGTCTTACAGATTTTACGAACTCATCGTTTAAAAATCTGCTGATTGAGCGAAATTTATGCATAGGCGTACTGTTTGGGACGGAAATGGCCTATCGCGTCAGCACTGTTGTCACTTATATCAACCCATCGCTCCCGGGCATTGCCCAACTTTCCCCGAGCGATCAACCTGCCCCGCCTCTTTGCGGGGCTTTTTTCTTTTTTGGCCAGAAGAAGAATCGCGGCCAAAAAGGCCAGCGGTTCTCCATACCGCCCTCGCCTCAGACGCCGATGCTCGGCCCGCCATTGCCATGCCGGCCGTCACCCCTGAGGATATCTTCGAACAGGTTCAGCAGCGCCGGCGGCAAGGTCTCGGACAATTCGGCGATGATTTCGTTGGCGCGATTATAGGAGTAGATGGCTGAGAGCGTCAGCACCAGAAGCACGATCCACGGCCAGATCGGCTTGCGCCTTTGCGGCGCTCCGTTTGGTTGTTGCGGTAAAGTCATGCTGGCACCTTCCCTTCAGGCCTTCACGCGCGGCTCGCCTCCGGGCGCATAGGCGGTTTTCTGCAGGAAACGGAATATATTGCCGCACTGGGCGCAGCGGATCATGAAATCCGTCGGATCGCCCGAGGCGCGCTCGGCGCGAAATCCGCGCGGCATTTCATCGATGCGAAAATCGACGTCCCGGCGGCTCTTGTCATCCGATTCCGACGCTTCGGCAAAACCCTGATGACCACATCTGGAACATTCGAGCTTCCGGGAATATCTGTCGCGCGCTGCCATATGCCGTCCTTTGCTTGGTGGTTATCAGGTAGCAGCGGCAAAACATCATTTCAATGCCGATCGCCCCGGGTTAAAGCTTTGCACGGCTATTTCCCGGCCGGAAACCCATCCGGCGGCCGGAATGAATATGGAAGCCCATGAACGACCAGAAACCCCTGCTTTCATCGTCACTCATGCTCCGGGCCGCTCTCATCGCCGGAATTCTTCTCGTCTTTCTCGGCGCCCTCAATGTCGGCATCAAATGGTATGGCGAGCGGATTCTTCAGGCGGGCCATACGACGGCCACCGAGGAGGTTGAGATCGTCATCGGCAACGACCGGCTGAAGCTTGCAAAAAACACCCTGCGGGCGCCTTCGGAGCGACTCGGCGGAGAGCGCGAGCGCGTCGACCTTTATCTGAGCTGGCCTGACCTCAAGGGTTATGAGGAGGCGAATCGCGCCGTCTTCGACGATCCGGCGCAGGCGGCAGGGCTGATCTTCATCCAGCTTTCGCAAAGCACCATGTCCGAGGACATGTCCGGTCGTTTCGGGCCGATCTATTCGAGGCTGACGGAGGGAGAGCCCGTGCCGCTGAAGCACGGCTTGCTGCTGCACCGCCTGCGCGCCGATTCCGGTTACGGCAAGGAAGTGATATTGACCGGCGAGCGCGAAGGCCAAAGCGCCTATGTGGTGCGCTGCCTGCTGCCGCAAACGCCGCAGGCGGCCACCGGCAGCGATTGCCAGAGGGATATTCACGCCGGACAGGACCTCAGCCTGTTCTACCGTTTCTCCTCCGCCCTGCTGCCACAATGGCAAAAGCTCGACGCGGATGTAAAAAACTATATCGAGCGCCGCCTCGTAAAAGACGGAAATCGGTGAAACAGCACGGCACAGATTGCGTGCGAAAAGTCGCATTTTATGGAAGGCAGATACCTTTCATAAACCACTTGGTAACGCCATCCCGATAAAGTTTCTTCCCGGAGCATCGGGCGGGGCGTGTCCGAGCGGAACAGAAATATGCGATTGAAGAGTTCAGCAGTGTTGAAAAGTCTATCTGGGGCACATTCGCGCAAAGCGGGTGCGACGTCTTTCGTAAGGTTTATTGCGCTAACCCTTGCTGCGGCGTTCATAACCGCAACATCCGTTCAGACCGCAAAGGCCGATCCGAAATATGCGGGTATCGTCATCGATGCCAAGACCGGCAAGGTCCTCTATGGAGAGGATCCGGACGGGCTGCGTTATCCGGCTTCGCTGACGAAGATGATGACGCTTTATCTGACATTCGAAGCGCTCAATACCGGACGTATCTCACTCGATTCCAAGGTGCCGGTGTCAGCCAACGCCGCCAAGGAGCCGCCATCCAAGCTCGGCGTGCGCGCCGGCGGCAGCATCACTGTGGAACAGGCTATCCTTGCACTCGTCACCCGGTCCGCAAATGACATGGCAACCGCGCTCGGCGAATATCTCGGCGGCTCGGAAGACCGTTTCGCCAGAATGATGACCGCCAAGGCCCGCGCACTCGGCATGACCCGCACGACCTATCGCAACGCCAACGGCCTGCCCAACACGGCGCAGATGACGACGGCACGCGACCAGGCCCGTCTCGGCGTCGCGCTTCGCCAGCATTTCCCGCAATATTACGGCTATTTCTCCACCCGCACCTTCAATTTCGGCAAGCAGGTTATCGGCAACCATAACCGCCTCGTCGGAACCGTGAAGGGTGTGGATGGCATCAAGACCGGTTATACCCGTGCAGCCGGCAGCAACCTTGCTACATCGGCTCAGCTGGACGGTCGCTCCATCGTCGCCGTCGTTCTCGGCGGCCGCTCCAGCGCTGCCCGTGACGCCACCATGCGCAAGCTTGTTGCAACCTACCTGCCGCAGGCATCGCGTGGCGGCAACAGCAACCTGATCGCGCAGACCCGCTCAGCGCCAGTCGAAGAGCCCGTCGCCGTAGCGGCTGCTGTTCCGTCCGTCGCAGTTGCAGCAACCGCAGCCGGCCTGCCCAATTCCGGTCCGGTGCCGCAGACCCGTTACGAAGAAGCCCCGGTCACTGCCTTTGCAGGCTCCTCTTCCAATGCAGCCGTCAAGGCCATGGAAGCCGCCACCTGGCAGAAGGGCAAGGATCCAATCAATCAGGCGCCCGCTGCACCGGACCGCAAGTTGATCACCAACTCGACCAAGGTGGACAATATCGTTACCGCCTCCACCACGGCGCCTGTCCTCTCCGCCCCTTCGGTTTCGGCCAGGTCCGAGGCTCCGCAGGGTGGCTGGGTGATCCAGATCGGTGCATCTCCCGATGAGAATTCTGCGCGCGGCCTGTTGCAGAACGCGCAGGAAAAGGGCGGCGCGGCACTGCGCTCCGCAAAACCCTTCACGGTCGCCTTCAGCAAGGACGGCTCCCAGATCTACCGCGCCCGTTTCGGCGGCTTCGATGGCCAGAACGCCGCGGTGAATGCATGCAATGCATTGAAAAAGAAAGGCGTCAGCTGCTGGGCGTCACTCCAGTAACAGACGTTTCCGCAGGCGGTGGTTCATGGTCGAAACATCGCCTGTCTCCTCGAAGTTTGTAATGTGTAGCGAGGCTTTCCAAGATGGCAGTCAACGAGAATTATTCGGACATTGCGTCTGGCAACGGGCATGGCAGCCTGTCGGTTCTGCATCCCATTCACGAGGCGGCGATGCGTATCGCCGATCTCGGTCTTAATCGTTCCAAGGCGAAGACACGCGATCTCGTGGCGCTGCTTCTGTCGCATGGCGCCCGCGCCTGGCGCTCCAACCAGCCGGAAGCGAACATCCACCTTCATGTCGCGAGCCGCTCGGGTCGCGCTCCGGTCCATATTCGCATTCGCTGAAAATCAAACGCAGTCGACAAGACAAAAACAAAAACCCCGCGGAGCCTGAGCGCCGCGGGGTTTTTCTTGATTGGTAACCGAAGATAACGAGGCGGCTTACGCCTCGCTGTCCGGTGCCTCCGGCGTATCCGGCAGATCGTCGGCGGCATCTTCGCCATTGCCGTTCTCTGCTTCGTCGTCGCCTTCCGGCTCGTTGATGCGCTCCACGGAAACCACCTTCTCATCCTTGGCGGTCGAGAAGATCGTCACACCCTTGGTGGCGCGGCTGGCGATGCGGATGCCGTTGACCGGCACGCGGATGAGCTGACCGCCATCGGAAACCAGCATGATCTGGTCGCCTTCTTCCACGGGGAAGGCCGCGACGAGTTCGCCGATCTCGTTGGTCTTCGAGGTATCGGTGGCGCGGATGCCCTTGCCGCCGCGACCAGAGGTGCGGAAGTCGTAAGAAGAGGAACGCTTGCCGAAGCCCTTCACGGAAACCGTCAGCACGAACTCTTCGCGTGCCTTCAGTTCCTGATAGCGCTCTTCACTGAGTTCGCCCTCTTCCGTCACTTCCTCGCCGACGAGCGCTATATCGTCCTCATCCACGCCTGCGGCACGCCGTTCGGTAGCCGAGCGCTTCAGATAGGCCGCACGCTCCCACGGTTCAGCTTCCACATGGCCCACAATGGTCATGGAGATGATGCGGTCGCCCTCGGCCATGTTTATGCCGCGTACACCGACGGAGTTGCGGCCGGCAAAGACGCGCACATCGTCCACGGGGAAGCGGATGCACTGGCCGAGCGCGGTCGTCAGCAACACGTCGTCGCGGTCCGTACAGGTTTCGACGGAGAGGATTTCATCGCCCTCCTCGTCCAGCTTCATGGCGATCTTGCCATTGCGGTTGACCTGCACGAAATCGCCGAGCTTGTTGCGGCGAACCGTGCCGCGCGTCGTCGAGAACATCACATCCAGCGTTTCCCAGGTCGTTTCGTCCTCGGGCAACGGCATGATGGTGGTGATGCGCTCGCCGGGCTCCAGCGGCAGCATGTTAATGAGGGCCTTGCCCTTGGACTGCGGCGTACCGATCGGCAGACGCCAGACCTTTTCCTTGTAGACGATGCCACGCGAGGAGAAGAACAGCACCGGCGTATGGGTATTGGCGACGAAGAGACGGTTGACGAAATCCTCGTCGCGCGTCGCCATGCCGGAACGGCCCTTGCCGCCGCGGCGCTGCGCCCGGTAGGTGGTCAGCGGCACGCGCTTGATATAGCCGAGATGCGAAACGGTGACGACCATGTCCTCGCGGGCGATGAGGTCTTCATCGTCCATATCGGGACCGCCCTCGACGATCTCGGACCGGCGCGGCGTGCCGAACTCGTCGCGGATGGCGACAAGCTCGTCCTTGACGATCTGCTGGATGCGCAGGCGCGACGACAGGATTTCGAGGTACTCGGAAATTTCCGCGCCGATCTTGTTCAGCTCGTCGCCGATTTCATCGCGGCCAAGCGCCGTGAGGCGGGCAAGGCGCAGTTCGAGAATGGCGCGGGCCTGCTCTTCCGAGAGGTTATAGGTGCCATCTTCATTGATGCGGTGGCGCGGATCGTCGATCAGACGGATCAGGCTTTCCACATCCTGCGCCGGCCAGCGCCGCGTCATCAGCTCTTCGCGGGCCGAAGCGGGATCGGGCGCATGACGGATAACCCGGATGACCTCGTCGATATTGGCAACCGCAATCGCCAGACCAACCAACACATGCGCACGCTCGCGCGCCTTGCGCAGCAGATATTTCGTACGACGGCTGACGACATCTTCACGGAAGGCCACAAAGGCGCGCAGCATGTCGATGAGCGTCATCTGCTCCGGCTTGCCGCCGTTCAGCGCCACCATGTTGCAGCCGAAGGAGGTCTGCAGCGGCGTATAGCGGTAAAGCTGGTTCAGGATGACTTCGGCATTGGCGTCGCGCTTCAATTCGATGACGACGCGATAGCCCTGACGGTCGGATTCGTCGCGCAGGTCGGAAATACCCTCGATGCGCTTTTCCTTGACCAGTTCGGCCATCTTTTCGATCATGTTCGCCTTGTTCACCTGATAGGGAACCTCGGTGATGATGATCTGCTCGCGGTCGCCGCGCATCGGCTCGATGGTGGCGCGGCCGCGCATGATAACCGAGCCGCGGCCGGTCTCATAGGCCGAACGGATGCCGGAACGGCCCATGATCAGCGCGCCGGTCGGGAAATCCGGGCCGGGAATGATCTGCATCAGCTCCGGCAGCTCGATCGCCGGATTGTCGATCATGGCGATACAGCCGTCGATGACTTCCGAGAGATTGTGCGGCGGAATATTGGTGGCCATGCCGACCGCGATGCCGCCTGCCCCGTTGACCAGAAGGTTCGGGAACTTCGCCGGAATGACGACCGGCTCCTGCAGGGTGCCGTCATAGTTGTCGCGGAAATCGACCGTTTCCTTGTCGAGATCGTCGAGCAGCGAATGGGCGGCCTTTTCCAGACGGCATTCGGTATAACGTTCTGCCGCCGGCGGATCGCCGTCGATGGAGCCGAAATTGCCCTGCCCGTCGATCAGCGGCAGGCGGAGCGACCAGTCCTGCGCCATACGTGCCAAAGCGTCATAGATCGCCGCATTGCCGTGCGGATGGAATTTACCCATCACGTCCCCGGTAACGCGGGCGCATTTGACGTATTTCTTGTTCCAGTCGATGCCGAGTTCGGACATGCCGTAAAGAATACGGCGATGAACCGGCTTCAGGCCGTCTCGCACATCGGGAAGCGCGCGGGACACGATGACGCTCATGGCGTAATCGAGATACGACCGCTGCATTTCCTCCATGATGGAAATCGGTTCAATGCCTGGCGGAAGTTTTCCGCCGCCGGGGGGGCTCTGGTCAGTCAAAACGGATCACATTCTCTGTTAAGAATCGGATGGATTTTTATAGCGGAAACAGCCACGTTAAGCCAATTTCCCGGCGAGTTTTGAACAGGCTTTTGCGTCATTTGCAAGACGAACGCCGCTTTTCACGATTTAGCCCGGCAAAAGCGCCGCCGCTCCCTTTCAAAGTGCCGGCGACTTGCGTAGGCTCCGCCCTAAAAACAGATAAGACGGGGAAAGAATGGCCAGCAGCGAAACGCTCATCAACGCGCTTACCACACTTCTGGTCACGCTCGATCCGCCGGGCCTTGCCCCCGTCTTTCTGGCGCTGACCGCCGGCATGACGCGCGACCAGCGCAGCCAGGTGGCGCTGCGCGGCTCCATCATCGCCTTTGGCATTCTCGCCGTCTTCGCGCTCTTCGGCCTCGCCATCCTCAATCTTCTCGGCATCTCGCTCGGCGCTTTCCGCATCGCCGGCGGCCTGTTGCTGTTCTGGATTTCGTTCGAGATGATTTTCGAAAAGCGCCAGGAGCGCAAGGAAAAGACCTCTGAGATCGCCATCACCAAGGACCACCTTCACAATCTGGCGGTCTTTCCGCTGGCGCTGCCCCTGATCGCCGGGCCGGGCGCCATTTCCGCAACCGTGCTACTTGCCGGCTCGATGAAAACCACCGTCGAGATGCTGGTGCTCATCCTGATCCTCGCTTTCGCCATGGCCCTCGTTTATGCCGCGCTGATCGTCTCGGAACGGATGGACCGTTTTCTCGGCAATACGGGCCGCGCGATCCTGACCCGACTGCTCGGCGTGCTGCTTGCCGCCCTTTCCGTACAGTTCGTGGTCGATGGCATAAAATCGGCCTTCGCATTTTGAAAGGCCAACCCTTGGCGGTGCCTGCGCAATAAATTCCCGCCAACCGCTGAAATGCCGGAAAATCCTCCCTTTAAATCCGACCGCCGCTTCGGCTAAAAGACGCATGTTTTTTCGGATTCGAAAGTTATCTCCATGCGTTCCACGCTGCGTCGCCTCATCCCGGATGCCGCACCCGTCAGCAACAGGGAAAGGCTGCGCTCCGCAACCGGCGCCTTTGTCGGCATTCTGCTGACCGGCCTTCTGGGAAGTCTCGCTCTGCGTTTCGATCCCACCCTGCCCGCCATGATCGCGCCGATGGGCGCTTCCGCGGTGCTTTTGTTCGCCGTGCCCTCCAGCCCGCTGGCGCAGCCCTGGTCGATCCTCTGCGGCAACCTCGTTTCGGCCTTCGTGGGCGTGACGGTGGCGCTGCTGGTTCCGGATCTATTCCTTGCCAGCGCGCTCGCCATCAGCCTCGCCATTGCCGCGATGATGGCCTTGCGCTGCCTGCACCCGCCAAGCGGAGCGGTGGCGCTCACCGCCGTTCTCGGCGGCCCTGCCGTTCACAGCCTCGGTTATGGTTTCCTGCTTTGGCCCGTCGCCGGAAATTCGCTGATCCTTCTTGCCTTGGCCCTCGCCTATAACAATGCCACCGGCCGCGCCTACCCACACGGCCTGAAGCTCGGCAAGGCCGCCCACGGCACCACCGATCCGACCCCCATCCAGAAAATCGGCTTTTCCTCCAACGACCTCGACGAGGTGCTGAAGGAATATGACCAGGTACTGGATATCGACCGTGACGAGCTCGAAACCATTTTACGCAAGACCGAACTGCGCTCCTGGCGTCGCCGTGCGCTGCATCTCGATTGCGCCAGCGTCATGTCGCGCGATGTCGTCGGTGTTGCGCCTGATGACAGTCTGCGTCATGCCCACGCGCTGATGCACAGCCACCATTTCAAGGCATTGCCGGTCACCAACGATAAAGCGGAGATCGTCGGCATCGTCACCCAGACGGATTTTCTGGAAAAGGCGAGCTGGAGAAACGGCCGCCCCTCCATTGGTTTCCTGCAGCGGCTGCGCCTCATCCTCTCCGGCGCAAGCGCCCCCAACGATACCGTCAAGGACATCATGACATCGCCGGTCAGAACCGTACGGCCTGAAACGGCAATCGAGGAGGCCATCATCCGCTTTGCCGAAGAAGGACTGCACTACCTGCCGGTCATCGACGCCAGAGGCAAGATGGTGGGAATCGTGTCGCAATCCGATGTCATGGTGGCGATGCTGGCGGACAAGGTGGCGGCATAGTCTGCCGCGACGCCCCTGGAACCGGCAAAGCCGGATGTTAGCGCCTCGCCTTCAGAAGACGCTGCCATAGCGTGCCGCCGAAGAACCGGCCGAGCACGACAAAATATGCGATGATAAGCACAAAGGCGATAAAGGCAGGCACACCGTTCAAGGCAAACCCCTGTGGCGTGCGCCCGCCTGCAACCGCCGCCACGAGAAATCCGGCGGCGAAAAACGCCGTCCAGAAATCGAGGAAGAAGGCAAGAACGATGCGCCAGGTTGCCGGCTGTTTCGGTGCGGGCGCATCACTCATACCTGTCTCCCGTTACGCTTTCCCGAATTCGCCAGCCGCTCAGAACGGAATATCGTCATCCATATCGTTGGAGAAGCCGCCGGAAGGCTGGCCGCCGCCACGGGAAGAGCCGCCGCGCGACGAGGACTGCTGGTCGTAACCGCCGCCATAGCTGGAGCCGCCGCCACTGCCATAATCGTTGCCGCCGCCGAAATCGCCGCTGCTGCGGCCACCGCCCTCACCGCGACCATCGAGCATCGTCAGCGTGGAGTTGAAGCCCTGCAGCACGATTTCAGTTGAATAACGGTCGTTACCGGTCTGGTCCTGCCATTTGCGCGTCTGCAGCTGGCCTTCAATATAGAGCTTGGCGCCCTTCTTGACATATTGCTCGACGACCTTGCACAGGCCTTCGTTGAAGACGACGACGGTGTGCCATTCGGTCTTCTCGCGGCGCTCGCCGCTGTTGCGGTCCCGCCAGGTCTCCGAGGTGGCAATGCGCAGATTGGCGATGGGGCGGCCGTCCTGCGTCCGGCGGATTTCGGGATCGGCGCCCACGTTCCCGATCAGAATTACCTTGTTTACGCTACCAGCCATCTCGTCATCCTGTCCGCCGGCCATCATGACCGGCAATTGCATTTCAAAAAATTCGACACACAATAGCTGCCGCCGCCCGCAAAGGGCACCGCAAGCATGGAACTATCCACAAAGAATAATCTTAAGCTGCGGGAGCAGACATTCGCGCTTGCAATTCGTTCCTTTTTTGTTCTATTAAATCGCAGATTTCGAGTCAAGCATTCCGAAAAGCTGCGACCGAGTGGGAATAGACCTCGACACATCCGGCTGCGTCACTACATAAGGACGCGCTGCCATCAAGCCTGTTATTTTTGTCCGAGCCTTGTCATGAGTGAACTGAAGACGATTTCCATCCGTGGCGCCCGCGAGCACAACCTCAAGGGCATCGATCTGGACCTGCCGCGCAACAAGCTGATCGTCATGACCGGCCTTTCCGGTTCGGGCAAGTCCTCGCTTGCCTTCGATACGATCTATGCCGAAGGCCAGCGCCGTTATGTCGAGAGCCTGTCGGCCTATGCGCGCCAGTTCCTGGAAATGATGCAGAAACCGGATGTCGACCAGATCGACGGCCTCTCGCCGGCGATCTCCATCGAGCAGAAGACCACATCGCGCAATCCGCGTTCCACGGTCGGCACGGTCACCGAAATCTACGACTATATGCGCCTCCTCTTCGCGCGTGTCGGCGTGCCCTATTCGCCGGCCACGGGCCTGCCGATCGAAAGCCAGACGGTGAGCCAGATGGTCGACCGCATCCTCGCTTTTGAGGAAGGCACGCGTCTTTACATCCTCGCGCCGATGGTGCGCGGCCGCAAAGGCGAATACAAGAAGGAACTTGCCGAGCTGATGAAGAAGGGCTTCCAGCGCGTCAAGGTGGATGGCCAGTTCTACGAAATCGCCGACGTGCCCGCCCTCGACAAGAAATACAAACACGATATCGACGTGGTCGTTGACCGCGCCGTCGTGCGCCCGGATATGGCCGCACGCCTGGCCGACAGTCTCGAGACCTGCCTCAAGCTTGCCGATGGCTTGGCAATCGCCGAATTTGCCGACAAGCCTCTGCCGCCGGAAGAAACCGCCGCTGGCGGTTCGGCCAACAAGTCGCTCAACGAGACCCATGAGCGGGTGCTGTTTTCGGAAAAATTCGCCTGCCCCGTTTCCGGTTTCACCATTCCGGAAATCGAGCCGCGGCTGTTCTCTTTCAACAATCCCTTCGGCGCCTGCCCAAGCTGCGATGGCCTCGGCTCGCAGCAGAAGGTGGATGAAAACCTGATCGTACCGGAGCCAGCCCGCACCCTGCGTGACGGCGCCATCGCTCCCTGGGCCAAATCCTCCTCGCCCTATTACAACCAGACGCTGGAAGCACTCGGCAAAGCTTTCGGTTTCAAGCTGTCGAGCAAGTGGTCGGATCTTTCGAAAGAGGCGCAGCACGCCATCCTGCAGGGCACCGATGACAAGATCGAATTCAACTATCAGGACGGCGCCCGCTCCTACAAGACAGTGAAGAATTTCGAAGGCATCGTGCCCAATCTGGAGCGTCGCTGGAAAGAGACCGACAGCGCCTGGGCGCGCGAGGAAATCGAACGCTACATGTCGGCGGCCCCCTGCCCGGCCTGCGCCGGTTATCGCCTGAAGCCGGAAGCGCTCGCCGTGAAGATCAACAAGCTGCATATCGGTGAAGTCACCGAAATGTCGATCCGCACCGCGCGCGACTGGTTCGAGGTACTGCCGGAAAGCCTCAACGCCAAGCAGAACGAGATCGCAGTCCGCATCCTCAAGGAAATCCGCGAACGCCTGCGCTTCCTCAACGATGTCGGGCTGGATTATCTCAGCCTGTCGCGCAATTCCGGCACGCTTTCCGGCGGTGAAAGCCAGCGCATCCGGCTGGCCTCGCAGATCGGTTCGGGCCTCACCGGCGTTCTCTATGTTCTCGACGAACCGTCGATCGGCCTGCACCAGCGCGACAATGCCCGCCTGCTGGATACGCTGAAACATCTGCGCGATATCGGCAATACCGTCATCGTGGTCGAACATGACGAGGACGCCATTCTGACGGCGGATTATGTGGTCGATATCGGCCCAGCCGCCGGCATTCATGGCGGTCAGGTGATCGCTGAAGGCTCACCGCAGGAGGTGATGGCCAATCCGAAATCGCTGACCGGCAAATATCTCTCCGGCGAACTCGGCGTCGCCGTGCCGGCGGAGCGCCGCAAGCCCAAGAAGGGTCGCGAGATCAAGGTTTTTGGCGCACGCGGCAACAATCTGAAGAATGTCACCGCGGCTGTGCCGCTCGGTGTCTTTACTGCCGTAACCGGCGTATCGGGCGGCGGCAAATCCACCTTCCTGATCGAGACGCTCTACAAGTCGGCGGCGCGTCGGGTGATGGGTGCGCGCGAAATCCCGGCCGAACACGACCGCATCGACGGTTTCGAATTCATCGACAAGGTCATCGATATCGACCAGTCGCCGATTGGCCGCACGCCGCGTTCCAACCCGGCCACCTATACCGGCGCCTTCACGCCGATCCGCGACTGGTTCGCCGGCTTGCCGGAAGCGAAGGCGCGCGGTTATGCGCCGGGCCGTTTCTCCTTCAACGTCAAGGGCGGCCGCTGCGAGGCCTGCCAGGGTGATGGCGTCATCAAGATCGAGATGCACTTCCTGCCTGATGTTTACGTCACCTGCGATGTCTGTCACGGCAAGCGTTACAATCGAGAGACGCTCGATGTCACCTTCAAGGGCAAATCCATTGCCGATGTGCTGGATATGACGGTGGAGGAAGGCGTGGAGTTCTTCGCCGCCGTCCCGGCCGTGCGCGACAAGCTGCAATCGCTGTTCGATGTCGGCCTCGGTTATATCAAGGTCGGCCAGCAGGCCAATACGCTCTCCGGCGGCGAAGCGCAGCGCGTCAAGCTCGCCAAGGAACTGTCGAAACGCTCGACGGGTCGCACGCTCTATATTCTCGACGAACCGACGACCGGCCTGCATTTCCACGACGTCAACAAGCTCCTGGAAATGCTGCATGCGCTGGTCGAGCAGGGCAATTCCGTCGTGGTGATCGAGCATAATCTCGAAGTCATCAAGACGGCTGACTGGATCATCGATATCGGGCCTGAAGGCGGCACGGGCGGCGGTGAAGTGGTGGCGACCGGCACACCGGAGGACATCGTGAAGGTCGAGCGTTCCTATACCGGTCACTTCCTGAAGGAGCTTCTGGAGCGCCGGCCGGCTGGAAAACGGGAGGCTGCGGAGTAATCCGCAGCTTTCGTCGCAAGGGTTCGATAGGCCAAAGGCCGGAGGAGGAACAGCATATGTCGACATCAGGCACGATCCGCACCGGTATCGGCGGCTGGACCTTTGAGCCATGGGAAGGCACGTTTTATCCCGAAAAATTGCCGAAGAAGCGCCAGTTGGAGCATGCGAGCCGGCAGCTCACGGCCATCGAGGTGAACGGCACCTATTACAGCAGCCAGAAGCCGGAAACTTTTGCAAAATGGGCTTCCGAAGTGCCCGAGGATTTCATCTTCTCGCTAAAGGCGAGCCGTTTCGTCACCAACCGCAGGGTTCTGGCCGAGGCTGGTGAATCGATGACGAAGTTTCTGACGCAGGGGCTGACGGAACTCGGGTCCCACCTCGGTCCGATCCTCTGGCAATTCGCGCCGACGAAAAAATTCGACGCGGAGGATTTTGGCGCATTTCTGTCCCTGTTGCCCGAGAAGCAGGACGGCATCCGTCTTCGCCATGTCGTTGAGGTACGCAACGAGACATTTCAGGTTCCGGAATTCATCGATCTTCTCGCCAGGCACAAGGTCGCCGTCGTCTGCGCCGATCATCACGATTATCCGATGCTGCCTGACGTGACCGCCGATTTCGTCTATTGCCGCCTGCAGAAGGGCGAGGGCGATATCAAGACCTGTTACCCGAAAAAAGAGATCGACCACTGGGCCGAGCGGGTAAAGACCTATGCAAAGGGCGGCGTGCCGGACGATCTGCCGCTGATAGCGCCGGATCGGAAGGTCGAAAAGACACCGCGCGATGTCTTTGCCTTCTTCATCACCGGCGGCAAGGTGAATGCGCCTGTTGGTGCACAGGAACTGCAAAAGGTGGTCTGAGCGCTTTCAGCCCGCCATTTCTTTCGTCGGGCTGAAATCGATGGCCGCGAAAGCGGCCTCGATCACCTCCGGGCCTGCGCCCGGCCGGGTGGCGTCGCTGGAGAGGATTTGCCGAAAACGGCGCGCGCCGGGCATGCCCTGAAACAGCCCGACCATGTGGCGGGTGACGTGGTTGAGACGTCCGCCTGCGGCGATATAGTCGGCGGCATAGGCCATCATCGCGTCGCGCAGCGCCATCCAGTCTGGCTGGTGAGCCTCTTCGCCATAGATGCGATGGTCGACATCGGCAAGAATGGACGTGTTGTGATAGGCGGCACGGCCGAGCATCACACCATCCATATGCTGGAGATGTTCGCTCGCCTGATCGAGATCGGCGATACCGCCATTGATGCCGATAAAGACATCAGGGTTTTCCCGCTTCATGCGATAGACGAGATCGTAATCGAGCGGCGGCACTTCGCGGTTTTCCTTCGGCGAAAGCCCCTGCAGCCAGGCTTTTCGCGCATGAACCCAGACGGCGTCCGCGCCTGCCGCAACAACCCGCTTCAGAAAGTCCGGCAGGACCGCTTCCGGCTGCTGATCGTCCACCCCGATCCGGCACTTTACCGTAACCGGCACGCTGCTGACAGCCTTCATTGCGGTGATACATTGCGCCACCACCTCCGGCTCGCGCATCAGGCAAGCGCCGAAGGTGCCGGACTGCACCCGATCCGACGGACAGCCGACATTGAGGTTGATCTCGTCATATCCGTAATCGCTAGCGATCCGCACCGCCTCGGCAAGTTTGGTCGGATCAGACCCGCCAAGCTGCAGCGCGACGGGATGTTCGTCAGGGTGATAACCGAGCAGTCTGTCTCGCTGGCCATGGATGATGGCGTCGGCAACGATCATTTCGGTATAAAGCAGCGCGCGCTTCGACAATTGCCGGTGCAGAAATCTGCACCTCGTGTCGGTCCAGTCGATCATCGGCGCTACTGCAAAAACCTTCTTGAATTCAGTCACTTAGACGCCATTTTATATTAGAGGATAATTGTACCGACGCCTTTTGTCGGCGGCGCTGCTACAAATTTTGCTACATGAGCGGTTTGGTGGGATTTTGACCGGTCATGTAGCAAATGAGGGAAGAAGAGTCGAGGATAGGCGAAAGAATTCAAGCAGTAATGGCCTTGGCGTCAGGCGAGTTATCATTCTGAGCGAGAGAGAATGCGGAATGCTGTTGCTGCCACTCTAGGAACTTGTCCATTCCCAATGGCTCTGTGGCGGTCCATTGCTGCGGCCACCCCATCAACCACTCGCTGAATTCCGGGTTGTGACGCCCGCCAGGCAGCAATCCCTTCAGGGTCAGATACTCTGGGAGACGAACTCCGCGAGATGACTTTTCTGCTCGCCGTTTGGCGGTCTCCGGTGAGACGCTGCCCTTTTCGTCCGAAGCCGTTGGAGTCGGCCACAATCCAGATGCGATCTCGCTGGTGATCCAAGCCGGCGTCGTATGCTCCAAGCACTCCCCATCGTGCATCGAACCCCATTTCGGCCAAGTCCCCGAGAATTCGTCCAAGCCCCCGTGAAGTAAGCATTGGCGAGTTTTCCATGTACGCGAAACGGGGTCGTACTTCATCGATGATTCTTCGCTGCTCCACCCACAATCGGCTGTCCAGGCCGTCAAGGCCGGCGCCATCTCCACAGATTGCGATGTTCGTGCAGGGGAAGCCGCCCGATACCACGTCAACAAGGCCTCGCCATGGGCGCCCGTCAAAAGTTTCAACGTCTGACCAGATCGGGAAAGGCGGCAGAATTCGATCGGTTTGTCTTTGCGCCAAAACAAGCGCTGCGTCGATGTCGCGCTCAACTGCGCACACTGTCCGCCATCCAAGCAGATGCCCTGCAAGAATTCCTCCACCAGCGCCCGCGAAAAGAGCCAACTCATTCATAGTCACCTGCTGCAATATCCATGGTGGATTTGTAGCAAGCCATTGAATCAGCTCGCAATATGCCGGTTTTATCTTGTTTCGGGCCGTTTAGGATCATTGCTGTTTCCTCGGATATGGAAACAGCGCCGGGGTGTCTGGCTGGCCGCTGGTGCAGCCACTTTGCCGTGGATCAGAGCCCGTTCACTGGAGGGATTTGAGGCCGACGTTTCAGCCTCGGGAGCCATGATAGCGCAGCCAAAAGTGTTTGCACAATCGAAACAGGTGAGGTGCTTATTGCTACATTTTTGCTACGCGCGATTTTGCGAGAAGGACAAGCCAGTGCGATTGCTACGTTATTTCCGTTCGCGGGACCAGTCGATCATGGGGGCCACGGCGAAGATTTTTTCGCCGCTTGCAAGCGCTTGTCTGTACATGGATTTACCTCTTTGCGCCGGCTTCTACAGCAAAGGACCGTAAAAAGCCAGTTTTGCAGCCAGGGTCATTTTGAACTGGAAATCGGCCCGGAATCGCGGGACAAGAATTGCACCGAAAAAGACGACAGGAAATCGACATGGCCGCCACCGTCATCCCCGCTCCGAAACCCGTTCTGCTGCCCGTTGAAGGCACGGACGACCTCTTCCCCGTACGGCGGGTCTATTGCGTCGGCCGCAATTATGCCGATCACGCCATTGAGATGGGCCACGATCCCTCGCGCGAGCCGCCCTTTTATTTCCAGAAAAACCCGGACAATCTGCTGCCCGCCGGTCAGGATTTCCCCTACCCGCCGCTGTCGTCGAATGTGCACTACGAAGTCGAGTGTGTCGTGGTTCTGAAAAGCGGCGGTGCCGATATCCCGGCTTCCGAGGCGCTGGACCATGTCTGGGGTTACGCCGTCGGCATAGACATGACCCGCCGCGACCTTCAGGACGGCCTGAAGAAGATGGGCCGCTCCTGGGAAGGCGCGAAGGCTTTCGAATATTCCGCACCGGTCTCCCCCATCGTCCCGGCGGACAGGATCGGCCATCCCGCCACAGGTGCGATCTGGCTCGACGTCAATGGCAAACGCAAGCAGACGGGCGATCTTGCCCAGATGATCTGGAAGGTGCCGGAAGTGATTGCCGAGCTTTCCAAGCTGTTCACGCTTGCCGCCGGTGACGTCATCATGACCGGCACACCGGCCGGCGTCGGCCCCATCGTACGTGGCGACCGCATCGAATGCGGCGTCGAGGGTGTCGGCACGCTGGGCGTGACGGTTGCCTGAGGCCGAAGAAAACAAAAGGGAGGAGACCACGATGCCGCTTTACCGCCTCGCCGACCGGGTGCCGCAGACCCCTGCGCCTGATCGCTACTGGGTTGCCCCGGATGCCAATGTCGTCGGCTCGGTGACGCTCGGTGAGGATGTCGGCATCTGGTTCGGCGCAACGCTGCGCGGCGATAACGAGCCGATCAGCATCGGGCGCGGCACCAATATTCAGGAGGGCGTGATGGTGCATAGCGACCCCGGTTTTCCCGCCGTCATCGGCGAAATGTGCACCATCGGCCACCATGCCATCGTGCATGGCTGCACCATTGGCGACAATTCGCTCATCGGCATGGGCGCAACGATCCTGAATGGCGCGAAGATCGGCCGCAACTGCCTCGTCGGCGCCAATGCGCTGGTGACGGAGGGCAAGGAATTTCCGGACAATTCCCTGATTGTCGGCTCGCCGGCGCGCGCCATCCGCACGCTGGATGATGAGGCCGCAGCAGGGCTCCGCCGCTCGGCGGAAAAATACATCGAAAACTGGAAGCGCTTTTCGAAAGATCTGGCGATAATCGAGGAGTAGGAAACGGCGGGCGTCCACGCCCGCCCTGCCCGTGAGCTTAAGCCGAGCACGCGGCGCAGAGGCCGCGAATTTCAATGGTGGTCTTTTCCGCCTTGAACTTGCTGTCCTTCACCCAGCGCTCCAGGCGGTGGTCGATTTCATGATCGTGGAATTCCGTCACCTGCCCGCAGGATTCGCAGATGGCGAAAGCCACCGTACCATGGTGGTGCGAGCAGCACTCCGCCTGCGTATGGGTGCAGGCGACAAAAGCGTTGAGGCTCTCGAGCCGGTGCACGAGGCCAAACTCCACCAGCTTTTCCAGCGCACGGTAAACCTGCAGCGGCGCACGAAAACCCTCATCCCGCAGCTTGTCGAGGATCATATAGGCGCTGAGCGGCTGATGCGCGTTTGAGAGGGCATTCATGACCAGCGACTGGTTCTTGGTGAGGTTCTGCTGGGTCTGCGCATTCATGACTTGCCTCCTTCATCCGCAGCGCGGGAAAAACCCGGCGCCGGCAACAGGCTTATAACGAAGAGGATCACCGCGGCAACCACGATGGATGGGCCGGACGGTGTATCGTAACTGAGCGAGCCGAACAGGCCGCCGACAACGGCGACCGCGCCGATCAGCGAAGCCACCACCGCCATCACCTCCGGCGTCGCGGAAAAACGTCTGGCAGTCGCCGCCGGTATGATGAGCAGCGATGTGATGAGCATGATGCCGACCACCTTCATGGCAATGGCGATCACCAGCGCCATCAACAGCGTGAAGATCAGTTTTGCACGCTCCGGGTTCAGCCCCTCGGCCTCGGCCAGCTCCGTATTGACGGTGGAGGCAAGCAGCGACCGCCACAGGAACACCATGGAGACGATGACCACCAGCCCGCCGCCCCAGATCAGGGCGATATCGCTGCGGGTAACGGCGAGAATATCGCCGAACAGGAACGAGACGAGATCGATGCGCACCCAGCTCATGAAAGCGACGATGACGAGACCGATCGCCAGCGCCGAATGGGACAAGATACCAAGCAGCGCATCGGCGGATAGCGCCTGCCGCCGTTGGAGAAAGAGCAGCAGGATCGAAACCGCTGATGCCACCAGAAAGACGCTGACGATGAGGTTGAGCTGCAACAGCAGCGACAGCGCGACGCCGAGCAGCGCCGAATGGGCCATCGTATCGCCGAAATAGGCCATGCGACGCCAGACGACGAAACAGCCGAGAGGACCGGCAGTGAGCGCAACGCCTATACCGGCGACCATGGCGCGAACGAAGAAATCGTCAAACATGGCGCTCTCCCTGTCCGTGGCTGGACGGCGTATGGCCCTCATGCTCATGCTCATGGCCGCAGCCGCATTCGTCATGGCTGTCGTGATGGTGGCCGTAGTCATGCATATGGTGGTGCCCATCCTCCGGGTGGCAATGATCGGTCACCGAACCATCTGCATGCTGCACCCGGCCATCAGGCAGATGCGTATGATCGTGATGGTGGCTATAGACGGCAAGCGCCTTGGCCGCGGCGCCGCCGAACAGCCGCATATATTCCGGGCTCTGGCTAACCGCCTGCGGCGTGCCCCGGCAGCAGACATGGCCGTTCAGGCATATCACGGTGTCGGTTTCAGCCATTACCACATGCAGGTCATGTGAGATTAACAAAATTCCGCAATTATTTGAATTTCTGATATTTTTTATCAAATCATAGAGCGCAATCTCGCCGGAGAAATCGACCCCCTGCACGGGCTCGTCAAGAACCAGCAGATCGGGCTTGCGGGCGATGGCGCGGGCCAGAAGTGCGCGCTGGAACTCACCACCGGAAAGGTGCTGCACTTCCGCATTGGCGAGATGCGCAATGCCCGTCGCATTCAGCGCCGCATCGATTTCGCGGGCTGGCAGCGGGCCGGTCAGTGTCATCAGCCGCCGCACCGAAAGCGGCATGGTCCAGTCCACGGCAAGCTTCTGCGGCACATAACCGACCTTCAGACCGGCAATGCGCGAAACCTCGCCCTCGGTCGGCTTCACCACGCCGATTGCCATTTTCGCGCTGGTGGATTTGCCGGAACCGTTCGGCCCGATCAGCGTGACGATCTCGCCTTTGCTGACGGAAAACTCAACGCCGCGCACCAGCCAGCGGCCGTTGCGCTGGACGCCGGCATTGGCAAGGGAAACCAGTATCTCTTTGCCCCGATGGGCGGAATGAAGCATGGGATTGTCCGTTCGGCGATGTTGCTTAGCGCTATTGCATACGTTATAGAGTTACGCAATAAATGTAATAACATAACTATACTTCTTCAAGTGGAGTGCATTTCATGAAATCGTTCCTGATCCCGCTCATGGCATCGGTGGCAATAGCGGCCGCCGCTTCCGGCGCCACCGCCGCGCCCGATGTCGTGGTCTCGATCAAGCCCGTCCATTCCCTCGTCGCCGCCATCATGCGGGGCGTCGGCGAACCGCAGCTCATCGTTGACGGCGCGGCTTCGCCGCACACCTACAATCTCAGACCGTCCAATGCCCGCAAGCTGGAAAAGGCCGATGTGGCCTTCTGGGTTGGGCCGGGACTGGAAGCATTCCTGGAAAAGCCGCTCGAAGCGCTTGCCAGCAAGGCAACCGTGGTGGAACTGGAAGACGCAAAGGGTCTGGAAAAGCTGCCCTTCCGTGAAGGCGGCCCCTTTGAAGCACACGACCATGGCGATGAAGGCCACGAGGCGCATGACGGCCATGCTGAAGAGGAAGGCGCGCACGATCATGGACACGACCATGCGGAGGGTCACGAGGACCATGACCATGGCGCATACGACACCCATCTCTGGCTCGATCCCGCCAATGCCAAGGCCATGGCGCAGACGGTAGAAACCGCGCTGATCGCCGCCGATGCCGGCAATGCCGCGACCTATCAGGCCAATACCAAAAAACTGATCGACGACCTCGATGCGCTCGATGCCGAACTCAGGGAAACGGTCAAGCCAGTGAAGGACAAGCCCTTCATCGTCTTCCACGATGCCTATCAATATTTCGAGCATCGTTACGGCGTGAAGACGGCGGGGTCGATCACCGTCAGCCCCGAAACCCTGCCGGGTGCGGACCGCGTCAAACAGATGCAGGAAAAGGTTCGCCAGCTCGGCGCAACCTGCGTTTTCGCTGAACCGCAATTCGAGCCGAAGCTGATTTCGGTCATTACCGAAGGCACCGCTGCGAAATCGGCGACGCTCGATCCGGAGGCAGCGACACTGGAACCCGGCCCGGACCTTTATTTCAAGCTGATGCGCGGCATTGCAGGCTCGCTGAAGGATTGCCTGTCCTGATGCGCATTGCCGCCCCTAACGCTCCGGCTCCGTCATTCCGGCTTTGAATCGGAGTACGGGCCGAGGCGTGATTGATCGGAAGAATATATATTTCAAACCAATTACTTGCGCTTGAAATATAAAGCACTGCATAAGGAAAAGAGGCGCGACAATCGCTGGGTAAGAGACGTCGCGCCATCAATCGCAAGGCAGCTCGTTACGGCTTAGGCGCCATTGAAGACCAGACAGGGCTGCTGATGCTCTGCAGGGTTTCCGGCGGCGCGCCGTTGATGCGCGCCAGAAGGGCCTTCGCAAGCTCCCTGCCCGCCAGCTTGATATCCTCATTGACGGTGTGGATCTGCGGTTTGATCCAGTTCAGGAACTCGGCGGACTGTTTCGAGACGATATCGATATCTTCGCCGATTTTCACACCGGCTGCCTCAAAACCGGCCACCAGCGCAATGGTGCTGCTGCCGCTGATCGAAACGATGCCGTCGGGACGGTCATCGGATTGCATCAGCCGCTGGCCGAAATCGCGGATTTTTTCGAGCGGCGTTTCGATGGTGATGGCATCCAGCGGAAATTCGCTAAGGCCGAAATCCCTGATCGCCCTCATAAACCCCTTGCGGGCGTGATCGTGGAACGAAAACCGCGATGGCGGCACGACGACGGCGATCCTTTTGCGCCCGCATTGCGCCAGCCGCTCAACCGCCTCATAGGCATAGGCCTCATTGTCGAAATCATGAAAGGCATGGTCGATGCCCATATCGGAGCGTCCGTGGGTGACGAAGGGCATGTTGCGCTCGGTCATGAAACGAACGCGCGGATCGTTGGGCTCGATCTTCGAAATAATGACCCCATCCGCCGAACCGGTGTCGAGAATATAGCGGATCGGCACCATTGAATCCTTGGCATGGATGTGGGGCGTTACGACCAGATGATATTGTGTTGTGGATAGAACCTCAGTGATGCCGAAGACCATCTGGCTGGTGAAACCCATCAGTTCTTCATCGACGCTAAGCACAAGGGCAATCACATTGGTCTTGCCGGTGCGAAGGCGCACCCCGGCGCGGTTTGGCTGGTAACCGATCTGCCGGGCGATCAGCCGCACGCGCTCCTTGGTTTCAGCGCCGATATCGGGCGCATCCTTCAGTGCGCGCGAGACGGTGGTGATGCCGAGACCCGTCATATAGGCGATTGTCTTCAAGGTCGGACGCTCGCCCGTGGTCGCGGGTATGTCGTTCCTGCCGGATTTGCCAGTATCGTTCATGTCATTTCGCCACGCTTTACCGAACGGTAATCATAGATAGCTTTTGCTCCGTTGCAAAGGCAAAGGTCTGCGGTCAAAAGCGGTCTTGTCCGGCTAATCGGCCAATTCAGCTAAAACGATATAGGTCCGGAAAATATTTCCCGACTGCGATCCTTTTCTTACAGGGCCAAAAGTCCGGATATCATTGGATGAATTTCCTCATTATATAGATTAAAAAATTTACATAACACGCTAATATAAAATGATAAAAATCGATATTCTTTTGGACGATACAACAGCATTGTCAAGACCCGGCGTTCCCCGTCATTTTTGATGTTACCGATTGTCACTCAAAGGAATGACGGAACGATAGTTTTACGGTAACGTTGCCGAAGAGAGGAAATCGCAAAGCCGGATAAATGTGAGGCAGCCGCTTTGCGGGCATCCATTCTCCCCAGATTCTGACACAAGCCTGCACCATGATGCAGGCCAGTCTTCTTCGAATTCATTTTATGCAGGGTCCGATTATGATTTCTTCTTCCTCGCCCGAAACCGTCGTCGATCTGGCCGGGTCCTGGCGCCTGACCTCGGTGGAAGGAGACCACGCCACCCAGCTTTCCGTACCGGGCGATATTCACACCGCGCTCAAAAATGCGGGCATCATTCCAGATCCCTATCACGGCGCCAATGAGAAGGCGGTACAATGGGTCGCGCAGCAGGACTGGATCCTTGAGCGAACCTTCATTCTCGATGAGGCTGATGCCAGCTGGTATCTCGATATCGATTACCTCGACACCGTCGCCATCGTCTTCGTCAACGACATTCCTGTCCTGAGCGCCGACAATTGTTTCCACCGTTACCGCCCGGATGTTTCGCGGGCTGTGCGGCCGGGTGAAAACACCATCCGCATCCATTTCCATTCCAACATCGCCGCCGGTGCGGAACGGCAGGCACGCCAGCCCTTTTATATTCCCTATCACCCAGGCAATTCGCCGATTGCCAATGGCAACATGCTGCGCAAGCCGCAATGCCATTTCGGCTGGGACTGGAATATCGCGATTGCCCCGCTCGGCCTTTACGGCAAAATCCTGCTGAAGCGCCTCGATACAGCCCGCATCGAACATGTCGTCACCTCGCAGCACCATGTCGAAGGCGGCGTGGAACTGCATGTGGCCGTCACGCTGTTTGCCGAAGGTCCGGCCAGCCTGCCGGTCTATCTGTCGCTGAATGACGAAAGGCTCAGGCTCGATTGCGGCGTCGGCGCCGGTGAAACGGTGGTGCGCCACGTCTTCTTCGTGGAAAATCCGGAGCTCTGGTGGCCGGCCGGCAGTGGCGAACAGACGCTCTACGAGCTGACGGTGGAATTGCCCGATGAGACCGTGACCCGGCAGATCGGCTTCAGAACCATCGAGCTTCTGACGGACAAGGACGAGGCGGGCAGCCGCTTTGCCTTCCGCATCAACGGCCGGGAAATCTTCTGCCGCGGCGCCAACTGGATCCCCGCCGATGCGCTTTATTCGCTGACCAGCCGGGAAAAGACCGAAGACCTTCTCTGCTCCGCGGTCGAGGCCAATATGAACATGATCCGCGTCTGGGGCGGCGGCTTCTATGAGGAAGACTGGTTCTACGATCTCTGCGACCGTCTCGGCCTGCTGGTCTGGCAGGATTTCATGTTCGCCTGCAATCTCTATCCCTGCAGCGAGGATTTCCTCGACAATGTCGAACACGAGGTCGATTATCAGGTGAAACGCCTCTCCTCTCATCCCTCCATCGCGCTCTGGTGCGGCGATAACGAGCTGGTGGGCGCGCTGACCTGGTTCGATGAATCCCGCAACAATCGCGACCGCTATCTCGTCGCCTATGACCGCCTGAACCGCACCATCGAACGGGCCCTGAAAAAAGCCGCTCCCGAAGCGCTCTGGTGGCCATCGAGCCCAGCGTCGGGTTATCTCGATTACGGCGATGCCTGGCACGCCGATGGTTCCGGCGACATGCATTATTGGTCCGTCTGGCACGAGAACAAGTCATTCGACAATTATCGTTCGGTGAAACCGCGCTTCTGCTCCGAATTCGGTTTCCAGTCCTATACATCCATGCCCGTCATCCGCACCTACGCGGAAGACCGGGACATGAACATCGCCTCCCCGGTCATCGAGCTGCACCAGAAGAATGTCGGCGGCAATGAGCGGATTGCGGGCACCATGTTCCGCTATTTCCGCTTCCCGAAGGATTTCGAGAATTTCGTTTATCTCAGTCAGGTCCAGCAGGCGCTGGCGATCCGCACGGCTGTCGATTACTGGCGCTCGCTCAAGCCCCATTGCATGGGCACGCTTTATTGGCAGCTGAACGACACCTGGCCGGTCGCCTCATGGTCGAGCCTTGATTATGGCGGAGGCTGGAAAGCGCTGCATTATGCCGCCCGCCGTTTCTTCCAGCCGGTTACAGTCTCGGCCATCCCTTCAGAAAATGGAGGCCGGGTGAGCTTCTCCATGGTCAACGACACGGCGGAGGATGTGGAAATCGACATGAACATCGTTGCGCTGACCATGGACGGCAACCGCGTGCCGCTGAAATCCGCCAACGGCACCTGCGCGACCGACAGGGCCGCCATGCTGACCGATATCGACATGGACAGCCTGCCTGATGGCGCCATCCTCGCCTGGAATTTCATCGCTTCCAACGGCATGACCGGCGAAGGCCACCATGTGCGCGATAGCTACAAGGCGCTGGAGCTTCAGCCAGCAGGCCTGACATTCACCACCAGCACACTGAAAAACGGTCAGTTCGAAATCGATGTCAGCGCCACCGGCCTCGCTCTCTTCGTCATGCTGGAGGCAGATCAGCCCGGACGTTATTCCGACAATCTCTTCGATCTTGCCGCCGGCGAAACGCGCCGTATCATCTTCACCCCGAAAGCGGACGGCCCCCAGCCGCATTTCCGCATCTTCGATCTTCATACCTGCCAATCCTCGCCCAATCCCGGCATTGAAAGCATGCGGAGAAAGGCATAACCATCCCTCTCGGGAATGACAGGTGAACCCACGCCTGTCTTCATCAGTTCAAAAGGCTGCCGGGTTCTCCGGCAGCCAGTCATCAGCAAGCGGAGGAAGACCCATGGTTTGGCAACCGGCCGAAAACCGATATGCATCCATGAAATATAATCACTGCGGCAAAACCGGCCTGAAACTGCCGGCAATCTCGCTGGGACTCTGGCACAATTTCGGCAACGATACGCCGCACCAGACCAAACAGGCCATTTGCCGCCGCGCTTTCGATCTCGGCATCACCCATTTCGATCTCGCGAACAATTACGGCCCGCCGCCCGGCAGCGCCGAAACCGCCTTCGGAGAAATTCTGAAGACGGATTTCAGAGGCTATCGCGACGAGATGATCATCTCCTCCAAGGCCGGTTACAACATGTGGCCCGGTCCTTACGGTGAATGGGGCAGCCGTAAATATCTGATAGCTTCCTGCGACCAGAGCCTGAAGCGCATGGGGCTGGACTACGTCGATATTTTCTACTCCCACCGTTTCGACCCCAACACGCCGCTTGAGGAGACCTGCGGCGCGCTGGACCAGATCGTGCGCTCGGGCAAGGCGCTTTATGTCGGCATCTCGTCCTACAACTCGAAGCGCACCCGCGAGGCCGCCGCGATCCTCAAGGACCTCGGCACGCCCTGCATCATCCATCAGCCGAGCTATTCGATGATCAACCGCTGGATCGAGGAAGACGGTCTCGTCGACACGCTGGAAGAACTGGGCATCGGCTCCATCGTCTTCTCGCCGCTGGCGCAGGGCATGCTGACGACGAAATATCTCGGCGGCGTGCCGGATGGCAGCCGTGCATCGCAGAGCAAGTCTCTCAACCCGGCCTTCCTCAACGAGCGCAATGTCGAAAACATCCGTGCGCTGAACAGCATTGCCGAGCGACGCGGCCAGACGCTGGCGCAGATGGCGATTGCCTGGGTTCTGCGCGGCGGCCGCATCACCTCGGCGCTGATTGGCGCAAGCCGTGTCGAACAGGTCGAGGATTGCGTGAAGGCGCTCGACAAGCCGGATTTCACGGCAGAAGAGCTTGCCGAAATCGATCGTTACGCCAAGGACGCGGATATCAACCTCTGGGCAAAATCCGCCGAACGCGTCTGATTGAGGACAGACTGCCCGGTTCTGCCGGGCGGTCTGCAGATTGCAAAATGCCGGGCCAAAAACCTCAAAACAAAAGATTAACTTCCGCCCCTAAGCGTTAATAACCATTACATAAATGTAATTTTAAATTCAGTTTCCGTTCATTCGTTTATTCGTAAGTTCTCCTCATCGAAACACGAGAGGAAACTTCCATGAAAAAGTTCGTCACCATTCTTCTGGCTGCCACCGTTCTCGCCGCTCCGATGGCTCAGGCCCAAAGCCGCCACGACGATCGCCATCGCGGCGTCACCGTCGAGCGTCAGGTCACCACCAAGAAGGTCATCGTCAAGAAGCACCGCTGGGATCGCGGCCAGCGCCTTTCGGCCCGTGAGCGCCGCAACATGGTAGACCGTCGTGACTACCGCCGTTACCACCTTGCAGAACCGCGCCGCGACCAGCACTGGGTACGCGTCGACAACCAGTTCCTGCTCATCAACGCCGTCAGCGGCCTGATCGTCGGCCTCGCCGCCGCCCGCTAATCCAGGCATCGATGAAATGAAAAAGGCCCGCTCGCGCGGGCCTTTTGTCGTTTGTCGTTTCAGCCGATCAGAAAATGTCGGCGCCGCTGCCCCACGGGCCGTGCGGCTTGTCCACACCGTCGGTGCGTTCGAAACCATGGGCGCCGAAGAAGTCGCGCTGCGCCTGAATGAGGTTGGCGCTGCCGCGGCCACGGCGATAGGCGTCGAAATAACCGAGCGCCGAAGCAAGTGCCGAAACCGGCAGACCCGACAGGACGGCGTAGGAGACGACACGGCGCAGCGGTGCGTCGGTATCCTTGACGATGCCGGCAAAGGCAGGCGTCACGATGAGGTTGGCCACATGCGGGTCCTTGGTGAAGGCCGAGGTGATCTCATCGAGGAATTCCGAGCGGATGATGCAACCGGCGCGCCAGATGCGAGCAATCGTCGGCATCGGCAGGTTCCAGTTGAACTCCTTGGAAGCGGCCGACATGATCGCGAAGCCCTGCGCGTAAGCGCCGACCTTGGCGGCCAGAAGCGCGCTTTCCAGATCGGCGATGAAAGCCTTTTTGTCAGCCGGTGCAGGCGCAACGGTCGGCAGACCGAAGATCTTCTCGGCAGCTTCACGCTCATCCTTCTGCGAGGACAGAATACGCGCAGCCACGGCCGCCTCGATGGCGGTTGCGGCAACGCCCATATTCTGCGCCTCGATGACCGACCACTTGCCGGTGCCCTTCTGGCCGGCCTTGTCGAGGATCAGATCGACCATCGGCTTGCCGGTGATCGGATCGGCGGCGCGCAGAACCTTCTCGGTGATTTCGATCAGGTAGGAATTCAGGCGGCCCTTGTTCCATTCTGCGAAAACATCGGCGATTTCGACGGCGCTCATGCCAAGGCCGTCACGCAGAATGCCGTAGATTTCGGCGATCATCTGCATATCGGCATATTCGATGCCGTTATGGATGGTCTTGACGAAGTGGCCGGCGCCGTCATTGCCGAGCCATGCCACGCACGGATCGTTATTGTACTTGGCGGAAATGGAAGTCAGCACCTTCTCGACGCGCTTCCAGCTGTCCTCGGTGCCGCCGACCATGATCGACGGTCCATGGCGCGCACCTTCTTCACCGCCGGAAACGCCCATGCCGATAAAGGTCAGGCCGCTATCCTTCAGATTGTCGAAACGGCGGATCGTATCGCGGAAATTGGCATTGCCGGCGTCGATCATGATGTCGCCATTGGCGAGATGGGGTTTCAGGATTTCCATCTGCTGGTCAACCGGATCGCCGGCCTTGATCATGATGATGATCGGGCGCGGAGGGCGAATGGCGGCGACGAATTCCTCGATGGTTTCGCAGGGGATCAACTGTCCCTGCAAGTCCCCAGCCTCGGCGTAGAATTTTTTCGTCGCTTCAGGGGTTCGGTTGAATACGGCAATCTTGTTGCCCTTTTCCGCGATATTCAACGCCAGGTTCGAGCCCATGACGCCGAGACCGATCAAACCGATTTCTGCCTGTTCCACGGATGTGCCTCCATCTTGCTTTTTGGTGGTCGTGTTGTGGCACTGTAATGAACAAACGGCAAGGCTAGCCGCGACTGAAACGATTAAATTTTGATGACGCAAATCAGCTTTGCATATTTGCGACAGGTCGAGTCCGGCTCAAAACGGCAAGCCCGCCTCGCCTCTTATGATCGTCGGGGCCGGTCGTCACCATCATCCAGCGCCCGCCAGGCGGCCCCGTCCATATCCTCATATTGGCCCGAACGCACCGACCAGAGGAAGGCGAAAAGGCCGAGCGCTCCTAAAAACAGCGCGACGGGAATGAGATAGATCAGCATGTTCATGCCAGTTGCGCCCCCTCGCCTGCAAATCCGGTCTTCGCTTCATTCTGAGGACGGACGGTTTCAGCCGTACCGGCAAGACGCAACGCATTGGCGACGACGATCAGCGAGGACGTCGACATGGCGATGGCCGCGATCATCGGCGTCGCATAACCGGCAATGGCAATCGGCACGGCGATGATGTTGTAGCCGATGGCAAGCGCGAAGTTCTGCCGGATCAGCCTTCCTGCCCGTTGCGATGTCTCGATTGCGAAAGGCACGGCATCGAGATCCTCCTGCATGAACACGAAATCGGCGGCCTGCCGGCCGATATCGGCGGCGGTGGCGGGCGCCATGGACACATGCGCGGCGGCGAGCGCCGGCGCGTCGTTGATACCGTCTCCCACCATCAGTACCCGCCGCCCCTCGCCCGCAAGCTCGGCGCAACGCGCCGCCTTGTCCTTCGGCGATAGGTCCGCACGCCAGTTACCAATCCCCAGCCGCTGCGCCATGGCGCTGACGGCTGCTGCCCGGTCACCCGAAACGATTTCCTGCATAAGCCCCCGTACCGACAGGCTGCGCAATGCCGAAACCGCACCCGCGCGCGGATTATCCTCGAAGCCGAAGCTTGCCAGATGCCCGCCATCGAGGGACAGCACCACTTCCGAGCGCGCATCGCCATTGTCGATGCTCGCTTCACTTGGGCACGCGAAACGGCGATTGCCCAGCCGATAGGTTCCGGCTTCCGTTTCCGCCTCAACGCCGGAGCCCGGAATTTCCCGCACCGCCTCATAGGCCGGCACCGCGCCGCTATAGGCAGCATGCAGGGCTTTCGACAATGGGTGACGCGAATGGGCGGCAAGCCCCGCTGCAATCGCCATGGTGACGGGCTTCACATCGCCAGTCTCAACCAATCTCGGTTTGCCGATAGTCAGGGTGCCGGTTTTGTCGAACAGCACGGTATCGATTTCGGCCAGCCGCTCCATGGCCGAGCCTTCCTTGACCATGATGCCGTGCCGGAACAGCCTTCCGGCGGCCACCACCTGCACGACGGGAACGGCAAGGCCAAGCGCGCAGGGGCAGGTGATGATGAGAACCGCAATGGCGATCAGCATCGCCTGTTTCCAGTCACCGCCGAAAATGCCCCAGCCGAGAAACGTCACCAGCGCAAGAAGATGCACCACGGGAGAATAATAGCTTGCGGCGCGGTCGGCGATGCGCCGGTAACGCGCCCGCCCGCCTTCGGCCGCCTCCATCAGCCCGATCACTTCCGAAAGGAAGGAATCTTTTGCCAATGCCGTCACCCGCGCAGTCAGCGAACCGGTGAGATTGAGCGTACCGGCCTGAAGGCTGTCGCCTGCCGCAACGCGGCGCGGCGCGCTTTCACCGTTGACGATGGACATGTCGAGATCGCTGCTGCCGGAGACGACCACGGCATCCACCGCCACACGGTCGCCAGCCGCAATCGCAATCGACATTCCCGGCTGGATATCGGCAAGCGGCCGATACTCCCGCGTTCCATTCTCACCGATCACCGTTGCCCCGCGCGGCGAAAGCCGGGCAAGCCCGGCAATGGCCGAGCGCGCCTTGTCACGCATGATATGGTCAAGCGTCCGGCCGATCAGCAGGAAGAACAGCAGCGACACGGTCGCATCGAACCAGGCATGTTCACCGTGATGGATCGTCTCCCACAGGGAAACGGCATAGGAAAGCGTGATGGCGAGTGCGATCGGCACATCCATATTGGTACGGCCATGTTTCAGCGCGTTCCAGGCCGATTGATAGAAGAAACGCCCGCCATAGATCAGCGCCGGCGCGGCGATCATCGCCGAAATCCAGTGGAACATGTCGCGCGTCGCCGCATCCGCCCCCGACCAGACGGAGACGGACAGAAGCATGATATTGGCGGAAGCAAAACCGCACAGCGCCACCGCCCTGATCAGCTGCGAACGCAAGGCGTCCGAGGCATCCTGCCCGCTGGCGAAAAGATGCGTGCGATATCCCGTCGCAAGAATGGCGCGGGCAATCTCGGCAGGGTCAGTCCTGACGCCGTCGACTTCTTCTTTCCAGACGACCGCCACGCGTTTGGACGACAGGTTCACGCGCGCCCGCTCCACTTGGCGCAGACGGCCGAGCGCGGTCTCGATGGTAGTGATGCAGGCGCCGCAATACACATCCGGCACGCTGAGGTCGGTCTGGCGCAGCCCCTGCCCCAGATCGCGGCTCGCCAGCAACAACTCCTCCGACGATGGCGGATTGACCGGCTCGCCGAGTTGCAACGAACCTTCCGTTCCCGGTGCGCAGCAGCTCATTTGCGCCCCCTGATGACGGCAATCCGCGTGCCCTCATGCACGATGATCCGGCCGTCCTTGACGGCGGTGACCTCGACGATCCATTGGCCCGGCAGCATGTCATGCGGGCCGGTGAAGACGCCGGTGGAAACCGGGGTCAGGTCCATGTCGAAATTCTGGCGTTCACCGACGGGCCGGCGAAAATGCGCCGTCACCTTATCGGTGTCGACCGGGCCGGTGTCGGGATGAAACACCTCATATCGCACCGTCTTTTCATCCACGATGAGCTTGCCCTTGATGCCGGTCGCGGCCCTTGCCTTGGCGGCTTCCGCCTTGGCGTTGAACTGCTGGCTGGCCACATAGGTATTGGGCACGACAAGCCCGCTCCAGCTGTTGACCGCGTTCCAGGCCATCACCATGTTGACGGTGATGACGGTGCCGAAAAACAGCAGCATGACACCCAGCATATGCCAGCCGGTGAACGTGAAACCGGACGTCTGGCGATTGTTCACGGTCATTTTTTCACTCCCGGAGCGTTGAATACAGCATCGTAGCGGGCCGTCTCATGGCCGCCCGTATCGCTGACGATGAATTCGAAATTTTCCGCCGCCCGCGCAACATCTTTGCCCGGCAGAGTGACGAAGACCTTCAGCGTCGTCGCCTCGTCCGGCTCCACCGTCACTTCGAAGGTGCGCGCGGCCGTATCCGGCATGCCGTTGATCTTCATCACCGCATTCGGAATGCCCTCGATGGCCAGGTTCATCGTGCGTGGCTGCGGCACCATGTTCAGAATGCGCACCGTATAGCCGTTGCGAATGGAACCGTTCGATTCCAGCACATATTGCGGGTTGCGGTCATGCAGGACATTCAGCGCCAGCCGCTCGCGCGTCACCAGCGCAAACAGCATGCCGATACCGACCGCCGACCAGATGGCCGTGTAAAGCAGCGTGCGCGGCCGGAAGACGATGCGCCAGTTGAAGTGGCGGACACTCTTCCTGAAGCTGCCGTCCTCCTCACGCACATTGGCAGGGCGGATGGCGTGCTCACCATTGCCGGTCGCCAGCGCCATGTTGGACTGGTATTCGGAAAGCGTCGCATAGGCGATCAGCCCGCGCGGCTTGCCGATCTTGTCCATCACCCCGTCGCAGGCATCGATGCAGAGCGCGCAGGTGATGCATTCCAGCTGCTGCCCGTCCCTGATGTCGATGCCCATGGGACAGACCGCGACGCAGGCATTGCAATCGACGCAATCGCCGATGCTCTCCCCTGCCGCCGCAGCCTTCTTGGCATGCCGCGAGCGCGGTTCACCGCGCCAGTCATTATAAGTGACGACAAGCGAGTTCTCATCCAGCATGGCCGCCTGAATGCGCGGCCATGGACACATATAGGTGCAGACCTGCTCCCGCATCAGCCCGCCGAAGACATAGGTGGTGGCGGTGAGGATGGCGACGGTGGAATAGGCGATCATCGGCGCCTGCCCGGTCAGGAACTGCGTCGCTAGCGTTGGCGCATCGGCGAAATAGAAAATCCAGGCGCCGCCGGTCAGAACGCCGATCACCAGCCAGATCGCATGTTTCAGCACCCGCTTGCGCAATTTGCCGAATGTGAAGGGCGCGGCATCCAGTTTCATGCGCGCGTTCCTGTCACCCTCTATCGCCCGCTCGACCACCAGAAACAGGTCGACCCAGACGGTCTGCGGACAGGTGTAACCGCACCATGCGCGCCCGACAGCGGACGTGACGAGAAAGAGCCCCAGCCCGGCCATGACCAGCAATCCGGCGACGAAGAAGAATTCCTGCGGCCAGATTTCGATGAAGAAGAAATAAAAGCGCCGGTTGGCGATATCGATCAGCACCGCCTGATCCGGCGCATAGGGACCGCGATCCCAGCGCAGGAACGGCGTTAGATAATAAATGCCGAGCGTGACCAGCATCACCAGCCATTTGAAGCGCCGAAACCTGCCCTCGGCGCGCTTGGGAAAAATCTTCCTGCGTGCCTCGTAGAGCGGTTTGCGCGTTTTTGCGGAATTGACGGCTTCCGCCTCCAGCCTCTCGACAGGCTGTTGCGGGCGATCCTGTCCGGCGCGATAGATGTTCATGATGGGAGTCCGTTTTTATCTCCTTGCTTTCTCCCATCTCCCCGGTGAAACATCCTTGACTTACATCAAGTGACGACAAAGTGGCGCAGTATGGGAACGCGCCGCCAAGGGAGGATGAAATGCCTGTCATGCAGTCGAGAATCATTCATCTGTCGGTCGAAAAACCCTGGAGCCACGTCTATGACTTCGCCTCCAACCCGCAGAACATGCCCCGCTGGGCCGCGGGCCTTGCGGGCGGCCTCACACCGGACGGCGAGGACTGGATCGCCGAGGGCGGGCCGCTTGGCGAAGTGCGCGTCAATTTCGCGCCCGCAAACGAGTTCGGTGTCATCGACCATGTCGTGACATTGCCGGATGGCGTGAAGGTTTATAACGCGCTACGGGTAACGCCGAACGGCAGCGGCACGGAGGTGAGTTTCACCCTGCTTCGCCTTCAGGACATGACGGACGAGGATTTCGAGCAGGACGCAAAAGCGATCACGGCCGATCTCGAAACGCTGAAGGCGCTGCTCGAAAAGGATTGATGGAGGAAGCATGACCACGAATACGAACGACCGGCGGATTGACTATGTCGAATTCAACGTCGCCGATATCGAGCGCAGCAAGGAATTTTACGGCGGCGCCTTCGGCTGGTCCTTCAAGGATTACGGTCCGCAATATTGCGAGTTTTCCGATGGCCGGCTGACCGGCGGTTTCACCACCACGACGCCGGTCTCGGCCAGGGGCGGACCGCTCGTCATTCTCTACGCCGCCGATATCGAGGATGTGCAGCGCCGCGTCGAAGCCGCCGGCGGGCAGATCAGCGTCGCAATCTTCGAGTTTCCGGGCGGGCGGCGTTTTCACTTCACCGATCCGGACGGATATGAGCTGGCCGTGTGGTCGGACAAATAAAAAAGGGCCGCATAGCGGCCCTTTGAGTGTGATGGCAAAGCTTCTTTACACTCGACGTCATCCTTGGGCTTGTCCCAAGGATCTAATCACGTCCAATTAAATCGAGACGTTGCAGATGCTCGGGACCTCTCCGCGGGGGGCATGACACGGCCTTCTCCATTTCCTGTCTTTGCTATCACTCGCCGCCGCCAAGCGAGTGCACGAAGATCGCAAGCTGCTTGACCGTCGTATCGCCGAGACGCTCACCCCAGGCGGGCATGACCCCGTGCTTGGGCGAACGGATCTGCGCGACGATACCTTCCTCCCCATGCGACTTCAGCCAGATCGCGTCGGCCAGATTGGGCGCGCCGAATTCGCGATTGCCCTTGGCGTCTTCCCCGTGGCAGGAGGCGCAATTGTCGGCAAAGAGCTGCTTGCCTGGCTCCACCAGAGCCGGGTTGGATGGGGTGCCGGTAAGGCTGACGACATAGGCCGCAACCTCGCGGATTTCGTCCGATTTCAGAATTTCACCGAAAGCGGGCATTTCCGAAGCACGCGTATCCGCATCGTCGGCAAAACGAATGCCATGCTTCACCGTCGTATAGATGTCGTCGACGCTGCCGCCCCACATCCAGTCGTCATCGTTGAGGTTGGGATAGCCCTGCCCGCCTTCCGCGCCCGAACCGTGACACTGAATGCAATTGACCTTGAAAGCGGCAGCGCCGCCGGAAAGGGCAAATTGCATTAGGGTCGGGTCGGCCTGAATTTCGGCAAGCGACGAATTGGCGATCTTGTCGACAAAGACGCTCTGCGACTGTTTTGCATCGGCAATTTCGGCGGCAATATCGCCGCGGCTGTTCCAGCCGAGCAACCCTTGCGTCGCCCCATTGATCAGCGGCCATGCCGGATAGGCGATGGTATAGCCGATGGCCCAGAGGATCGTAAAATAGAAGGTCCAGACCCACCAGCGCGGCATGGGATTGTTCAGCTCGCGGATACCGTCCCATTCATGGCCGGTGGTTTCGACGCCGCTGATGTCATCAATGTGTTTTTCGGACATATCCTAGTCCTCCTTGAGCGGAATGCTGGCGGCATCGTCCGCGGCCTTCTTCGAGCCGGGGCGAAGGGTGAAAACGACGACGCCGGCGAAGAACAGGGTCATGGCAAGCAGACCCCAGCTATCGGCGAAGTGGCGCATGGCCGTGTAGGTTTCCATGGCTCACACCTCCTCACCGGTATCCGGCGGCATCGTCATAGGTCGAGAAATCGACCAGCGTGCCGAGCATCTGCAGATAGGCGACCAGAGCATCCATTTCGGTGAGCTTGGCCGGATCGCCGTCGAAATCGCCCACCTTCGCTTTCGGATAACGCGCCAGAAGTTCCGACGAATCCGCATTCGGGTCGGCCTGGGCGGCAAGATCGGCAGCGGATTTCTCGATCATCTCGTCGCTATAAGGCACACCGACAGCGCGGTTGGCCTTCAGCTCCATGGAAACATCGGTGATCTTCAGCGGCGTGGTCTTCAGGAACGCATAGGAGGGCATGACCGATTCCGGCACCACCGAACGCGGATCGGCCAGATGCTGCACATGCCATTCGTTCGAATAACGGTCGCCGACGCGCGCAAGGTCAGGCCCCGTGCGCTTGGAACCCCACTGGAACGGGTGGTCGTACATGGATTCAGCTGCCAGGCTGTAATGCCCGTACCGCTCCACCTCGTCGCGGAACGGCCGGATCATCTGGCTGTGGCAGACGTAACATCCCTCGCGGATGTAGATGTTGCGCCCGGCCAGTTCCAGCGGCGTGTAGGGCCGCATGCCCTCCACCTTCTCGATGGTGTTTTCGAGATAAAAGAGCGGTGCGATTTCAACGATGCCGCCGATGGAAACGACCAGCAGGGAGCCGACCAGCAGCAGCGTCGCGTTGCGTTCGATGACGCCGTGTTTGTCAAGTATGGACATCGGCCTCTCCTTATTCAGCAGGCTGCAGCGAAGGAGCCGCGTCCTTGCTGGCGCCCTCCTCGCGTTGATGACCGAGGATGGTCATCGTGACGTTGTAGGCCATGATTAGCGCGCCGCTGAGGAACATCAGGCCGCCCAATGCACGCATCACGTAATAGGGGAACAGCGCCGCGACCGATTCCGCGAAGGAATAGACGAGGAAGCCCTGGCTATCATATTCGCGCCACATCAGCGCCTGCTGGATGCCGGCCACCCACATGACGGCGGCGTAAACGACGATGCCGAGCGTGGCGAGCCAGAAGTGCCAGTTGACCAGTTGCAGGCTATAGAGACGCTCCCTGCCCCACAGTTTCGGCGTCAGGTAATAGATCGCGCCGAAGGTGATCATGCCGTTCCAGCCGAGAGCGCCGGAATGAACATGGCCGATGGTCCAGTCGGTATAGTGGCTGAGCGAATTGACGGCCTTGATCGACATCATCGGGCCTTCGAAGGTCGCCATGCCGTAGAAGGCAACCGCCATCACCATCATGCGCACGACGGGATCGGTGCGGATCTTGTCCCATGCGCCCGAAAGCGTCATCAGACCGTTGATCATGCCGCCCCACGAGGGCATCCACAGCATCACCGAGAACACCATGCCGAGCGTCTGCGCCCAGTCCGGCAGCGCGGTATAGTGCAGGTGGTGCGGGCCGGCCCAGATATACATGAAGATCAGCGCCCAGAAGTGGATGATCGACAGGCGGTAGGAATAGACCGGGCGGTTCACCTGCTTCGGGATGAAATAATACATCATGCCGAGGAATCCGGCCGTCAGGAAGAAGCCGACCGCGTTATGGCCGTACCACCATTGCGTCAGCGCATCCTGCACGCCCGAAAAGGCCGAGTAGCTCTTGACGCCGAGGAACGAGACCGGAATGGCGAGATTATTGACGATATGCAGCATGGCAATCGTGACGATGAATCCCAGGTAGAACCAGTTCGCCACATAGATATGCGGCTCCTTGCGCATGAAGATCGTGCCGAGGAAGGCGACGAGATAGGCAACCCAGACGATGGTCAGCCAGATATCGACATACCATTCCGGCTCCGCATATTCGCGGCCCTGCGTAATACCGAGCAGATAGCCGGTGGCGGCCATGACGATGAAGAGGTTGTAGCCCCAGAACACGAACCAGCCGAGATTGCCGCCGAACAGGCGCGCCCGACAGGTTCTCTGCACCACGTAAAAGGAGGTGGCGATCAGCGCATTTCCCCCGAAAGCGAAGATCACCGCCGATGTGTGCAGCGGCCGCATCCGGCCGAAATTGAAATAGGGCGCGATATTGAGATCGGGAAAGGCGAGCTGAAGCGCCACCACGACGCCGACCAGAAAGCCGACGACACCCCAGAACACGGTGGCGATGACGCCGTATTTCACCACCTCATCGAAATATTCCGACTTTAGGCGGGCACGCGCGGCTGAATCGACAGGCGCGAAGGAGACACGGCGCAACAGAAGCACCGTGCTGACCAGAAGCGTAAAGAACAGCACCCACATATGGGCGGCGAAAAGATTGTCATGGGCAAAGGCTGCCCCGAGCAACGCGAGAAAGGCGCCGAGCGCCACGACCGCGGTTTCTAACGTGTAATTCATTGTTGGTTTCCCCCAACGTGCAAGCCGACCGACGAAAGGCACGGCACGCGCCTGGGAGAGCGGAAACGCGCCTTTGCGTCGGTTGGAGCATTGCCACCGGCAGGGGAACGCCACCTTGATCCAGATCAAGAAAGCAAAGCTGTCGCAGCCCCGGCAAAACGGGGCGCGGCTTTATGAGAGGAATTTGCGTAAGAGCAAAAATACACGGCGATGTCGGCCCCGCTTTCGCGGGTGCTGCTTCAGCCCTTCATCTTCAGGGGCAGACCGGCGGCGACAAAATAGACCTCACCGGCAATGGCGGCGATTCGCTGATGCAGGCGGCCGGCGTGGTCGCGAAATTCCCGCGCCATGCGGTTTTCCGGCACGATGCCGAGACCGACTTCGTTGGAGACGAAAATCAGCTTTGCCCGAGCCGATACAATCGCCGCCTCAAGCGCCGCAAAGGCAGCCTCGATATCGGCATTCTCCATCATCAGATTGGTGAGCCACAGGGTGAGGCAATCGATGAGAACGACATTTTCCGGCGCATCGAGCTGCTCCAGCACGGCGGCAATATCGACGGGCGCTTCATGGGTGGTCCATTCACCGCCGCGCCGCCCCTGATGATGGACGATGCGCTCACGCATCTCGTCATCCCATGCCCGGCCGGTGGCCAGATAATGCAGGCTTCCACCGAACTTGCCCGCAAGCTCCTCCGCAAAACGGGACTTGCCGGAGCGCGCGCCGCCAAGAATGAAAACGGAGCGGTTTTTATCTGTCATCTAAAACCTGAAGGAAGAGAATGAAGTGGACCGGCATCTTCGCCGTGTCGCAAGCCAGGGACAGGCAGACATGAAGGGAACGATTCGTAGAAAAAGGCGTCCCCCGGTTGCTCATGCCGGACTGCCGCTGATACCGGGCCGGAGAAAACAAGACCTGCCTGCAGGATGCCGGGCATATCAGCCTTGGCGACTCCGGATACCGGAAACACCGGTCCTGATGAAAGGCTAGGTGCGAACGGCCATCCTGTCAATCGGTCCCTGCCGTTAGCCAAAAATCAGGCGGAACCGGAACGCAAAACCTTAATCCGGAACCGGCAGACCTGTCGTCCGCGACTGGATTGATAAAGCGACTTGGTTACCGGAAAGTTAGCGAAAAACCGAATGATGAAACCGCAACGCCAAAGGAGAATATGGAGTGACGGCAGCCGCCGCCATTGCCTTGCCATGGCCTTCAAATCAATATGCTTTCGAAGATTCGCAAACAGCAAGGTGGCCTGCCCGTGATGACCGTCATGGACTATATCTCGATCGTCGTTTTCATCCTGTTATGGGCCGTCTATACCCATGTCACGACGGGAACGAGGCTATTTTCGAGAGCCAGCCTCAATCAGGCCATGGCCGAGCGTCGGCGAGACTGGATCATGAATTCGCTGAAGCGCGACCTGAAGATGATCGACACGCAGATCATGGCCGGCCTGCAGAACGGCACCGCCTTTTTCGCTTCCACCTCCATCTTCGCCATCGGCGGATGTTTCGCCCTTCTGGGCGCGACAGAACAGGTCGAATCGGTGTTTCGCGACATGCCTTTCGTGCATTATGCCGGGCGCACGGCCTTCGAACTGAAGGTCATCGGACTCACCTGCCTGTTCGGTTATTCCTTCTTCAAGTTCGGCTGGTCCTACCGCCTGTTCAACTATTGCACGATACTGTTCGGCGCCATTCCCATGGTCCACGATGTCGGCGCCGATCGCGAGGCGGCGGAGCGGGCGGCGGAAAACGTCATAAAGATGAACATCATCGCTGCTAAGAACTTCAATGACGGCCTGCGGACCATCTTTCTGTCCATCGGTTATCTCGGCTGGTTCATCAGCCCTTACGTCTTCATCGCCAGCACGGTCATCATCATCGTGGCGCTGTTACGCCGCCAGTTCTTTTCCGAAGCGCGACGCGCCATCATGGAAGAAAACAGGCCTTGAAATAGCCGCACTTCAAGGGCCAAGCCCAGCGTGATACCGGCCTCCCCGAAAGCTTGAAAAACGGAAACCATGGACACGAACGCAGCCGCAAACGAAAACCGCCGCAAAGGCCGCATAGGCGGTCTCGACACCCTGCGCGGGCTGGCCCTCATCGCCATGGCGTCCTACCACTTCACGTGGAATCTGGAATATTTCGGCTATCTCGAACCCGGCACGGCGACGACCGGCCTGTGGAAGCTCTATGCGCGCGGCATCGCCAGCTCGTTCCTGTTTCTGGCCGGTTTCAGCCTGTTTCTCGCCCATGGCAAGGGCGTGAACTGGCCGTCCTTCGGCAAGCGTTTTGCCATGGTGGCCGGCTCGGCGCTGCTCATTACCGTCGCCACCTATTTCGCCTTTCCGGACAGCTTCATCTTCTTCGGCATATTGCACAATATCGCCGCCGCAAGCCTTGTCGGGCTGCTGTTCCTGCGAGCACCCGCGGCCGTGACGCTGCTTTTTGCAGTGGTTGCTTTCATCCTGCCGCACTATCTGCAATCGGAACTGTTCAACGCAAAATGGCTGGCCTGGATCGGTTTTTCCACCATGCCGCCCCGCTCGAACGATTATGTGCCGCTGCTGCCCTGGCTTGCGCCCTTCCTCGCCGGACTTGCGGTCTCGCAATTCGTCACACCGCGCGACTGGCTCGACCGCTTTCGAAGCCCGAGTTCGCCTCGCAACCTGATTGCAGGCGCCGGCCGTCACAGCCTTGCCTTTTACCTCATCCACCAGCCGGTGCTGATCGGTCTAGTCTACACGCTGTCACTCATCGCCCCGCCCCCGCCTGTCGATCAGGTCGAGCTTTACAAGTCGAGCTGTGAAAAGAGCTGCGTCGAGCAGGCGAACGGACTGGAACTGTGCCAGCGGTTCTGCGGCTGCACGCTGGAGAAGCTGCAGGCGGAAAACCTGTTCGACACGATGATGGAAGGCAAGCTCAGCGCCGATCAGCAGACGAAGGTCAGCGAGGTGGCGAAGCAGTGCACGGTTGAGGCGCAGTAGGCTCAGGTAGCCAGAACGTTAGCGCTTGCCGCCTTTTCTTCTCCCCGCCGGGGAGAAGGTGGCCCGAAGGGTCGGATGAGGGGGCAACGTCGGCGATAAATCGAGAGCTTGCCCCCTCATCCCGCTGCCGCGACCTTCTCCCCGGCGGGGAGAAGAGACAAGCGAAACCCGCTCGTTCCATATGCAACAAAAGTGAAAAGGCTTCGGAGCCATTCTTGACAGCTACGTCAACGGAATAGCCAACACCGCTATAGGGCCGGGGCCGGCTTCAAGTCCCCACGCCGATTTCGGCAAGCCGCGTCAGACAGGCTTCTTCGACATTGTCGAGTTCCGCCAGCGTCTCTTCGATGTCCTTGCGTTTTTGCCGAAGCTCCGCGCGCTTTTCATCGACCTTCTTCATCAGAAGCACCAATTGGCCCGATTCGCCCGGCGGTTCCTTGTAGACGTGGATGATTTCGCGAATTTCGGAGATCGTGAAACCGATACGGCGGCCGCGCAGGATTTCCTGAATGAGGCGGCGGTCCGCAGCCCTGAAAAGCCGTGTGCGCCCGCGACGCTCAGGGTGAATCAGCCCCTCGTCCTCGTAAAATCTCAAGGTACGGGTGGAAACACCGAATTCGCGTGTCAGTTCGGTTATGCTATAATACTTGTCCAAGGGCCTATCCGATTCATAACCGGATGATATTATTTGACCTTCACGTAAAAGTCAATTTTCGCCCGCCTCGCCTTACCCGGAAATACCGTACCACCAGGTCGCGATCCCCAGAAAGGCGAAAAAGCCGACAATATCGGTGACCGCCGTGACGAAGACCGCCGAGGAGACCGCCGGGTCTGCCCCGAACTTGTCGAGCACCAGCGGAATGAGAATGCCCGCCAGCGCCGCCGCCAGCATGTTGAGACACATGGCCGTGGCGATGATGCCGCCAATATGGATATCCTGAAACCAGATACCGGCAACAATGCCGATGGCGCAGCCGAACAGCATGCCGTTCAGGATACCCACACCCGCCTCACGCCGGATGATGCGCGCGGCGTTGTGAATATCGAGGCTTTTGGTGGCAAGTGCCCGCACCGACACCGTCATGGTCTGCGACCCGGCATTGCCGCCCATGCCGGCCACCGCCGGCATCAGGATCGCCAGCGCGACGATCTGCTGGATCGTCGCATCGAACAGGCTGATGACGGAGGCGGAGAGAAAGGCGGTGATGAGATTGACCGCAAGCCAGGGCACGCGTGAACGCGATGTGCTGGCAATCGAGTCCGACAGTTCTTCGTCACCGACACCGCCAAGGCGCAGCAAATCCTCTTCGGCCTCTTCCTGAATGACATCCACCACGTCATCGATGGTCAGCACGCCCACCAGTCGGCCGTTGTTGTCGACCACGGCGGCGGAGAGAAGGTCGTATTGCTCGAAAAGCTGCGCGGCCTCTTCCTGGTCCATTTCCGCCGGAATGGAGTGGTTGGTCTCGTGCATGATGGTTTCGATCTTCACCTGACGCTTGGCGCGCAGCACCTTGTCGAGATCGAGCGCGCCGACCAGCTTGAAGGTGGGATCGATGACGAAGATCTGCGTGAAGGAATCCGGCAGCTCCTCCTCCTCGCGCAGATAATCGATGGTCTGCCCCACGGTCCAGAACGGCGGCACGGCCACGAATTCCGTCTGCATGCGGCGGCCGGCCGAGCTTTCCGGATAATCCAGAGCCCGCATCAGCCGCACACGTTCGGTGAACGGCAGTTGCGAGAGAATATCCTCGCGGTCCTCGTCGTCGAGGTCCTCGAGAATATAGACGGCGTCGTCCGAATCCAGCTCGCCGATACCGGCTGCGATCTGCTCGTTCGACATCTGGTCGACGATATCGAGACGGATACCCTCATCCACCTCGGTCAGCGCCGTCATGTCGAAGTCGGAACCGAGAAGACGCACCAGCGCATGGCGCTGTTCCGGCAGGATGGATTCCAGCAGGTCGCCGAGTTCGGATTCGTGCAGCCGCGCCACGTTCTTGCGCAGGAAAAGCAGATCGCGGTCAGCGATCGCGGCACCCACCATCGTCAGAAAATCCGAGCGGACGGAGCCGTCTTCTGCGTAAATATCGGAGGGCGCTTCCGCAGGCTTCATGTCCTCGGGCGCGACAGGATCGTCGTCACGGTCTGTCATCTGGCGTCCCCTTGTATTCAAATGCCGCAGTGCACGGATGCGCAGGCAGAATGGCGTTAAAAGGTTTATTGTCAACAACCGGATAGCGGCAAATAAACAAGCTCTCCGGCTGCGACGAAAAATCCATACGACATTCCCCTTCCTCTTCGCAGGCTTAGCCACGGGCAGCGGCTATAGGCATGTTTAGCCAGGCTTTGCAGCTTGTTTTGCGACAACGCCCACCCCCTTTACGCCGTTCCCGTTTTAAATGTCGAACGGGCGAACAAAGGTTTCGCCGCAATGCACAATTAAGACATTGACAGGCAGCGTGGAACGGCGCTTCTGGATAGGCATTTGACAAACGGCAAACGCCGACGGGCGGCACGAGAAGACAGATTCCGGGAATCAGGAACATGAGCAAGACGGACTTCATTGGCAAGGCATCGACAGCCGCAGGCGGCTGGGGCGCACTCAAAAGCGTCGGCAAACGCCTTCTTGAATCCGGCGCCCCGATTTCCGGCGCCCGCACGCTTTTGAAGACCAACCAGCCGGATGGATTCGACTGCCCTGGCTGCGCCTGGGGCGACCCGGAACACGGCTCGTCTTTCGAATTTTGCGAGAACGGCGTCAAGGCCGTGTCATGGGAAGCGACGGAGGCCCGCGTGCCGCCGGACTTCTTCGCCAGCCGCACCGTCTCGGAACTGCGCGGCTGGTCCGACTACGATCTGGAAAAACAGGGCCGCCTCACCCATCCCATGCGTTATGACCGGGCGAGCGACAAATATCTGCCCGTCTCCTGGGACGATGCCTTCGCCGAAATCGGCCGTATCCTCAACAGCCTCGACAGCCCGGACCGGGCGGAGTTCTATACCTCCGGCCGCGCCTCCAACGAGGCGGCCTTCCTTTATCAGTTGATGGTCCGGCTTTACGGCACCAACAACTTCCCCGATTGTTCGAACATGTGCCACGAAGCGAGCGGCGTCGGCCTGAAGGCTTCGATCGGCGTCGGCAAGGGCACCGTTTTGCTCGAGGATTTCGAACAGACGGACGCCATTTTCGTCATCGGGCAAAATCCCGGCACCAACCATCCCCGCATGCTGGGCGACCTGCGCCGCGCCGCCCTTCGCGGCGCTCGCATCGCCGTTTTCAACCCCATCCGTGAAAAGGGTCTGGAACGCTTTGCCGACCCGCAGGACAAGGTGGAGATGATTACCGGCGGCAGCACCCGCATCGCCACCAATTATTACCAGCCGCGCCAGGGCGGCGACATGGCGGCCGTGCGCGGCATGAGCAAGGCGGTCTTCGCCGCTGACGATGCCGCAAGGGCAGCGGGCGAACCCGCCATCATCGATTACGACTTCATCGCCGAACATGCGGCGGAGTTCGAGGCCTATCGCGCCGCCGTCGATACGACGAGCTGGGAAAGCATCCTCGACCAGTCCGGCCTCACCCGCGCGGAGATCGAGGAAGCCGCCCGTATCTACATGAATGCCGGTTCCGTCATCGCCACCTGGGCCATGGGCGTCACCCAGCACAAGCATTCTGTCATCATCGTTCGCGAGATCACCAATTTCATGCTGCTGCGCGGCAATATCGGCCGTCCGGGCGCCGGCCTTTGCCCGGTGCGCGGCCATTCCAACGTGCAGGGCGACCGCACCGTTGGCATCGACGAAAAGGCCCCGCCAGCGCTTCTCGAAGCGCTGGAAAAGGAACTCGGCGTCCCCATGCCGCGCAAGCCTGGCCACAATACAGTCGAAGCCGTCGCTGCGATGCTGGACGGCGAGGCTCAGACTTTCATCGCGCTCGGCGGCAATTTCATGCGCGCGACGCCCGACAGCCCGCTGATCGTTAAAGCCTTCGAAAAGCAGAAGCTGACCGTCAACATCGCCACCAAGCTCAACCATTCGCATCTGGTGCCGGGCGAAACCTCCTTCGTGCTGCCCTGCCTCGGCCGAACGGAAATCGACCGCAATTCGGCCGGTCGCGCGCAGATCGTCACGGTGGAGGATTCCATGAGCATGGTGCACGGTTCCGGCGGCATCAATCCGCCGGCCTCGGATGAGCTGCGTTCGGAAGTCGCCATCGTCGCCGGTATCGCCGAGGCGACGCTTGGCAATGTCCATGTCGACTGGAAGGCGCTTGCCGATGACTACGATCTCATCCGCGACATGATCGAGCGGGTCATTCCCGGTTTTGATAATTTCAACGAGCGCGTCCGCGTGCCGCGCGGTTTTCATCTGCGCAACGCAGCAGCCGAACGGGAATGGAACACGCCGGCGAAAAAGGCCACCTTCTATAGCGGCCCCTTGCCCGAACAGACCGAACACCAGCAGGCGCTCACGCGCGACGACCTGTTCGTATTGCAGACCTTCCGCAGCCACGATCAATACAACACCACGATCTACGGCATGGATGACCGTTATCGCGGTGTCTATGGCGAGCGCCAAGTCATCTTCATGAACCCGAAGGATATGGAAGCGCTCGGCGCTCATTCCCGCCAGCGCGTCGATGTCATCGGCGAATATGGCGACGGCGTGGAACGCATCGCAAAGAATTTCCGGCTGGTGCCCTATAATATCCCGCAGGGCAGCGTCGGCGGTTATTATCCCGAACTGAACGTGCTGGTGCCGCTGTCGAGTTATGGCGAAGGCAGTTTCACGCCGACATCGAAATCGGTGCTCGTCTCCGTTCGCCTGCGCCGGGATGCCTCCTGATGGAAGAGGAGCAATCCACTGCGGCGTTCATGGCGGCGGTGGAGCGGGTTCAGGAAAGCGCCTCAAAGGCGCTGACCGCCACGGGCGCAGCGATCCTTCTTTCGGTTTATCTGACCATCGGCGCTGACAGCCGCAGTATCGCCAACCGGCTGGGGCTTGCACACGCCCTCATTCTGCGCGAAATCACTTCCCTGTCGCCACGTTTCGTGCGGGTGACAAAACGCGATGCCCGCACCCAGCGCAGCTTTCTGGAGGCAACCGAAGAAGGACAGACCCTTGCGGCGGCGTCCCTGCGGATTTGAAACGAACGGAGCATTCCTTGGCAATCAGGCCGATCCTGCCCTACCCCCATCTCGGCTTGTCCGAAATCTGTCCGCCGGTCACGGCTTTCGACGGGCAATTACAGGAGCTGGTGGCGGACCTGATCGACACGATGCGCGCCGCACCCGGAGTCGGCATCACCGCCGCCCATATCGGCGTCAAGCAGCGAGTTTTCGTGCTGGAGCTGACACCGGGAACCGTGCTTACCTACATCAATCCTGAAGTCGTCAGCCAATCCACGCAGACCATGCGCCATATGGAGGGCAGCGTCTCCATGCCGGGATTTACCGACGAGGTGGAGCGGCCCTCCGAAATCGAGGTGAGATTTCAGGACATATCCGGCGGCGAACACCGACAGACCGCCGAGGGATTTCACGCCATCTGCATCCAGCACGAGATCGACCAGCTGGACGGCATTTTCTGGCTGAAGCGCCTCTCGAAGCTCAAGCGCGACCGGCTGGTGAAAAAATGGGAAAAATCCCGGAAATCCTGATGGTCAGCCGGTAATCGAAAGTGAAAATTCCGCATCGCCCTTCAGCGTGTTGCTGACGGTGCAGATATCCTCGGCCATATTGGCGATGGCGCTGCGCGTGGCCTCATCGAAATCCCCCTTTATCTCTATCCGGACATCGAAACGCACGATCCGCGATGGCTCCTCCTCAGCCTTTTCGCCGGACACATGCACCATGACCTTTTCGAACCGGTCGAGCACGCCCATGCGGCTCGCCGCAATCCGGGCGCTGAGCGCCAGACAGGCCGACAGCGACGAATAAAGAAGGTCGAGCGGATTGAAACCCGGCTCCGAGGCCGCCGTCACCACCGTCAGGGCGCCTCCGGTGGCCGTGACGACATCGGGATGCCCGAGACGGCCAAGAGTGACGACAGCGCCCGTCGGCCGCTTTTTAACCCTGAACTGATTCATGCCCGACCTCACACCGCGATTTCGCCCGATGGAACCAAAATTAGCCTCGCGCTTTTACTCACGCAACGGTGAACGACCGTTGAGTATTGATTGAAAAGGGAGCTGGGACATATGGTTACATCTACGCTCGTCAGCATTCTGATCACCTTCCTGGTGATTGTGCTCGTCTTGTGGCTTATCGCGCGACTGCCGGTCGGCGGCGGTGCGAAACAGATCGCACAGGTGATCGTCATCATCATCGGCATTATTTCGCTGCTGAAATATCTCGCCGTCTTCTGATGTCCCCGCACGGTGCAGACGAAAAAAAGGCGGCGAAAGCCGCCTCTTTTTATGCGCGGTTTTCACCCGTCCGGTCGCTATTGCCGAGGCTCGAACTGATAGGTTTTTTTCAGGGTAATATCCCGAACGCTGCCAATACCCAGAAACGGCGTATTGTCGGCATCGAAAATCGCCCTGCCCTTCGCCACGATCCACCGATCCGACCCATCCGGCAGATTGACCTTGTAGCGCTGGTCGAAAAACACCCCGGTAGTGATGCTCTCAAAAATGGCCTGCGCCACCTGATCGCGCATCTCGACGTCGATTCTTTCGAGAATCTCCTCGATCGTCACCCCACGCGACGCAACCGGCTCCGAAAACCCATGGCATTCCGCAGTGACCGCATCCATGATCAGCCTGTTATCGGAAATACTCCACATGTAATAGCCAAGCGGATTGTCTGAATCCGTTTTGTCCCCCTGCACGAAAACCCCCAGACATATTTTCCTGACAAAAGCTAACATCGGACCTCTAATATTCCACCCCTCCTTTTTGTAGGGGGAAACGCACGGCTACTACAGCGTGCATCGATATCCACTGAAATTTGACGATGACCGAATCCAGCTGGAGCATTTCCAGTAAAAGTGCGTAGCGGTTTTACGTCCCGGAATGCGAAAAAACAAAGCGATAGAGCACGCCCCACGATTCCGTTTTGACCGGACGTGCTCCAGGTTTCCGAAATGGACGATAAATTTCGAAGAGGCATCGCAAAACCACCTGCCTGCGCCTACATGGCTTGTGATGACATGTCGAAGGAGTTCAATATGGTGCGAGCCGCCCTCACGTTCGGATTGCTGACCGCAACCGTCTTTCTGGCCGGATGCCAGACCTGGCATAGTCCATATCGTGGAAACGAGTGGCGCATGGATCAGGTCATGGATGGTGACCCCTACCGTGTCGGTGACGGCCAGCGCAACCGACGCTGATCCACCTCGTCCATTCAATTCGAACGGCGGCAGGTCGATAATTTGCCGCCCTTAATTCGTGGCGCTCTGGCCGCGGGATAAAGCAGATTGGTCTGGTTGGGACATATCCAATGCGGCCCAACGAACCGGGGACCGGAAACAGAAGGCAAGCTAAACGACTGGCTAAAAAAGAAAAAACCCGCCGAAGCGGGTTTCTTTGGTGCGGTCGAGAAGACTCGAACTTCCACGGGTTGCCCCACAGCGACCTCAACGCTGCGCGTCTACCAATTCCGCCACGACCGCATCGTGGTAGGCGTCGACTTGCGCCGACGGGGGTGCATGTAGCAAAAGGATTTTCGGTGCACAAGAGCGTCGTGACAGTTTTTTGAAATTAAAAATCGCACCGCACCATCCTATATGCAGGAAGCCCGGAAATGCTGGGGTTGCGGCCCTGTCGCCATTTTGCGAGAAGGCTGTGGAAAGGACTTTTTCATGCTCACACGCACCGATATCGAGACAAACATGCTGCCCGCCCCCGGTTCGCCGCCCGTTCGCTGGCGAATCTCGGAAGGCCTCGTCCCTTATGAGCAGGCAATTGAGCAAATGGAGCGTGAAGTCGCCGCCATTGCCAGCGGCGAGGCCGACGAACTCGTCTGGCTTCTGGAACACCCGCCGCTCTATACCGCCGGCACCAGCGCCGATGCCGCCGATCTCATAGAGCCGGAGCGTTTCCCCGTCTTCGCCACGGGTCGTGGCGGTGAATATACCTATCACGGGCCGGGACAGCGGGTCGTCTATGTCATGCTCGACCTGAAGCGTCGGCGGCAGGATGTCCGCGCCTATGTGGCGGCGCTGGAGGATGTCATCATCCGCACGCTCGACAAGATGAATGTGCGTGGCGAGCGGCGCGAGGACCGCGTCGGCGTCTGGGTCCGGCGGCCGGAAAAACCGCTGCTTCCCGATGGCGGCATGGCCGAGGACAAGATCGCGGCACTTGGGATCAGGCTGCGCAAATGGGTGAGCTTCCACGGGCTCTCGATCAACGTCGATCCGGACCTCTCGCATTTTTCCGGCATCGTTCCCTGCGGCATCAGCGCCTATGGCGTCACCAGCCTTGTCGATCTTGGATTGCCGGTTATGATCGGCGACGTCGACGTTCTGCTGCGCGAGGCCTTTGAGGAGGTGTTTGGCGAGGCAGTGCCCGAAACCGGCGCAAGCGGCTGATCCCACCGCAACCTTTGCCGCAGGCCGGTGTTTCCAGCATCGATCACCACAAGAGGAGGAACGATCATGTTCACAACGTCCGCCTATGCCTGCGATGACGGTTCTTCGCCGATGAAGCTCGCGACCATCACGCGTCGCGATCCCGGCCCGCGCGATGTCGAAATCGAGATCGAATTCTGTGGCGTCTGCCACTCCGATATCCACACTGCCCGCAGCGAATGGCCGGGCTCCCTCTATCCCTGCGTTCCAGGCCACGAAATCATCGGCCGCGTCGGCCGTGTCGGCGCGCAGGTCACCCGGTTCAAGGCGGGCGACCGCGTCGGCGTCGGCTGTATCGTCGATAGCTGCCGGGAATGCGCAAGCTGCGCCGAGGGGCTGGAGCAATATTGCGAAAACGGCATGACCGGCACCTATAATTCGCCCGACAAAGCGATGGGCGGCGGCGCGCATACGCTCGGCGGTTATTCCGCCCACGTCGTCGTCGATGACCGTTACGTCCTCAATATTCCCGAAGGCCTCGATCCGGCGGCAGCAGCACCCCTGCTCTGCGCGGGTATCACCACCTACTCGCCGCTGCGCCACTGGAACGCCGGACCAGGCAAGCGTGTCGGCGTTGTCGGTCTTGGCGGTCTTGGCCATATGGCGGTCAAGCTCGCCAATGCCATGGGCGCAACCGTGGTGATGATCACCACCTCGCCCGGCAAGGCGGAGGACGCGAAAAAGCTCGGCGCCCACGAGGTGATCGTCTCGCGCGATGCCGAGCAGATGAAGAAGGCCGCTTCGAGCCTCGATCTCATCATCGACGCCGTGGCCGCCGACCATGACATCAACGCCTATCTGGCGCTGCTGAAACGTGACGGCGCGCTGGTGCAGGTGGGCGCACCGGAAAAGCCGCTCTCGGTTATGGCCTTCAGCCTCATTCCCGGCCGCAAGACCTTTGCCGGTTCGATGATCGGCGGCATTCCCGAGACGCAGGAAATGCTGGATTTCTGCGCCGAAAAAGGCATCGCTGCCGAAATCGAGATGATCGATATCGATCAGATCAACGACGCTTATGAACGCATGATAAAAAGCGATGTGCGTTATCGTTTCGTCATTGATATGAAGAGCCTGCCGCGCCAGAAGGCCGCCTGACCCCGGAAGGGGGCGACCTTGCGGGCGTCCCCTCTCCCGTCGGACCTTTTGGTCGAAAGCGCAGCCTGACCCATGACTCCCCGATCCATGACCAGCCAGACCGGTTTCAACGATATCGCCAAGGGCATGACCATCATGGCGGGTTGCATGCTGGTGCTGCCGGTCATGGATGCGATTGCCAAATACATGGCGGTGAGCGGCGGCATGTCGCCGGCGCAGGTGACCTTCTACCGCTTCTTTTTCCAGGTGCTCTGCACCCTGCCGCTGCTGCTCGTGGTGTCGCCCAGGGCGCTGTTCAGCGCCAAGCGGCCGTGGATGAACTGCCTGCGCGGCGTCCTGCACGCCTCGGCCAGCCTGATGTTTTTCGCCGCCGTCAAATACATGCCGCTCGCCGATGTCTTCGCGATCTATTTCGTCGAACCTTTCATGCTGACGATGATGTCGGCCCTCTTCCTCGGCGACAAGGTGGGCTGGAAGCGCTGGACGGCGATTGTGGTCGGGTTCGGCGGCGCGCTGATCGTCATACAGCCCAGCTTCGAAATCTTCGGCTGGACGTCGCTCCTGCCAGTCGCCTGCGCCTTTCTTTATACGCTCTACCTTTTCCTGAACCGCGCCATCGGCGATGCCGACAGCCCGTTGGTCATGCAGACAATGTCCGGCATGGCGGGAACCGTGTTCATGGGGGCGGCACTTTTCGCCGGCGATGCGCTGGGCGACAAGGATTTTGCCGTCTCGCTGCCGCAATCCGGCTTCGCACTTGCCCTGCTTGTATTGTTGGGATCGATATCCGGCTACATGCACCTGCTGATTGTCAGGGCCTTCCGGCTGGCGCCGCTCTCTCTGCTGGCGCCGTTCCAGTATTTCGAGATCATCTCGGCGACGATTCTCGGTTATGCGCTGTTTTCGGACTTCCCGACGCCGTCGAAATGGCTCGGCATCCTCATCATCGTCGCATCCGGCCTGTTCATCATCTGGCGCGAGCGCCAGCAGGCCGGTGCGACCCCGCCGCTTGACGGGCAGTGACAGCCGACACCTGACGTGCCTCAACCGTTCGAGGGCAGCGGGCCTTCGTCGTGATGGTCCTGCGCCTCCACGAGACTGCCGAGCAGCCAGAGGGAAACCTCGGCCGCCTCTCCGGCCGATTTGAACCGGTATGAGGCGCTATATTTCGGCATGTCGAAAAAGGTGACAACGAAACCGTCACCGCTTTCAAGACTTTCGACCCGGATGCGCTCGGGATCGATCATCACGCACACATAATGCGATCCCATATTGCGCATGAAGCCGGCCTTGTTGTCGTGCAGCCGCACGAAGGCTGCGCCGCCATCAGCCGTCATATGCAGACTTCTGATCGCCTCATTGGGAAAGGCGCGGGCGAAATCCATGATCGCCTGCCCCACATCATGACTGTTATCCTCATCCGTCGCCCGCGACATGCGCCAGGCATAAACAGCGAAGACCGAAAGCAGCACGAAAACGATAATCCAGATCGCAATACTCATCCGGGACGCTCCCTCAGCATCGAAACATCAAGACTCGCGAATCGAAACGATGCGAACCCGGTTCAGGTTCATATAGACCGAGGCTTGTGTGAAGTGTGGCTTTGTGGGATCGACGTCGTTTCGCAGTCTGGCGCGATCCGTGCCATCAGAAACGCTTGAGGAGGGAAGCCTTTGCCAGCAGCCATTGCCGGCGAAGCTGCGACAGCTGCAGGTCGCCGTCGAATACGCCACTCCCAGCCTTACGGGCGGCGGCGATGACCGGCCCGGACAGGGCGACGGGAAGATAGGCGGCAAAGACATTTTTTGAAATCTTCGCGCGTCTCGCCTTCTCAATATGATCCAGCGCATGGGCCGCGAAAATTTCGATGGCGATGCCGATGCGCTGCCTGTCCTGCCCTTCAAGAAATGTTTCGCGGTCGAGCCCGGCCGCAGCCAGCATATCGGCGGGAATATAGACCTGCCCGCGACGCCGGTGCAGCGGCATGAGCAGCAGCATGCCCGCCATGGCCTGCGCCACGCCCGCGTGCCCTGCCGCCTCCGCGCTGGATGCGGCGTCTTCAGCGGAAAGCACGAGGCTTGCAAGCTGGATCAATGCGGATGCGGTCTCTCCGGCATAGCCTTCCAGCGCATTGCGATCCTCGAACAGGTCGTCATAGAGATCGAAGATGCGCGCCTCGATCATATTGGCGAGAACCGGGCGCGGCAGGCGATAGTGCTCGATGGTCGTCAAAAGCGCTGCAGCCACCGGGTGGGACTGGCTGTCGCCATGTGGATTGCCGTCGAGAAGATCGCGCCACCATTGCATGCGCACCTCGCCGGGCAGCGCTTCGCGCACGGAATCGCGGATGCGGGCAATTTCGGCATTGAAGGCGTATAGCGCCGCAAGCGCATTACGCCTGTCGGCAGGCGACAGAAGACAGGCGAGATAGCGGTCGCGATCGGTATCGCGCAGCGTCGCGAGGCAGACGTCGAGATTTTCTGTGGGTGCCATGGTTCCCCGCGCGAAACGTCCTGTCAGCCTTCGACGGCAATCAGCGCCGCGGCCACGGCACGCGATTCCGACAGCATGATGTTATAGGTGCGCACGGCAGCACCCGTGCTCATCGGGTCGACGGAAATGCCCGCTTCCTTGAAGGCGGCGCGCAATTCCTTCGGCAGAACCCGCATGCCGTCGCCCGTGCCGATCAGCAGCACTTCGATATCCTGCGCTTCCGCCAGAACCTTTTCGAAATGTCCGACCGTCAGTTCTTTCGCATCGACAGGCTCCCACCCATAGATGCCCGAAGGCAGGAGCAGAAGCGAACCGCGATGCGACATGTCGGCAAAACGGAACCCGCCATTGCCATAGGCATCGATGGGCGCCCGGCCGGGAAAATGGGCCGGGCGTATTTCAATCCCGCCGGCCATCAGACGGCAGGCTTGCCGCCAATGGCGCCGGTGTTGTTTTCTTTCTTGTCGTCCTTCTCGTCTTCCGCATCCTTGCTATCAGGACGCAGCTTGAAGGCGATCAGCACCGGAGCGGCGATGTAGACCGAGGAGAACACGCCGATACCGACACCGAACAGCATGGCGAAGGTGAAGGAACGGATGACCTCGCCGCCGAAGAGATACAGTGCCAGCAGTGCCAGAAGTACGGTCAGACCGGTAAGGATCGTACGCGACAGAGTCTGGTTCAGCGACACGTCGATGATCATGGAAAGCGGCATCTTCTTGTATCGCCTGAGGTTTTCACGGACACGGTCGTAGATGACGACGGTGTCGTTCAGTGAATAACCGATGATCGTCAGGATCGCCGCGATACTGGTCAGATTGAACTCTATCCCCAGGAAGACGAACAGTCCGATCGTGAAGACAACGTCATGCACCATGGAGATGACCGCGCCGAGTGCAAACTGCCACTCGAAGCGAACCCAGATGTAGACCATGATCGCCGCCATGGCGAGCATAACGCCGATGGTGGAGGTAACGGTCAGGTCGCCGGAAACGGCAGGACCCACCACTTCCACGCGGCGGAAGTCGTATTTGTCCTCAAGCTCGCCGCGTACCATGGTGATGGCGGACTGCTCAGCATTTTCGCCGCCGTCCTGCGCCTGAATGCGGATGAGAACATCCTGCGGCGTACCGAAATTCTGCGCCTGGATTTCACCGAGGTTGAGCTGGTTCAGACGATCGCGAATATCGGCCAGATCGGCTTCACCCTGCTTGGCGCGCACTTCGATGACCGAACCGCCCTGGAAATCGATGCCGAGGTTCAGACCCTTGGCCACGAAACCGCCGACGCAGGCGAGCATGATGGCGCCGGTGATCATGAACACCACGCGGCGATAACGCATGAAGGGAATGTCGCGACCGTCGAACATGGCGGTGCGGACACCCTTCGGCAGGTGTTTCGGACGGCTGCGGCGAACCCAGTAGCCGAACATCCACGCTGTTAGCGTATAGGCCGTGAAGACGGTCGTGATGATACCGACGGCCAGCGTAACCGCGAAGCCTTTGACCGGGCCGGTACCCATGTAGAACAGCACGCTTGCGACGATCAGCGTCGTCAGGTTGGCGTCGATGATAGTGGCGAAGGCGCGGGTAAAGCCGTTATCCAGTGACTGGATCAGCGGTTTGCCGCTCTTCACCTCCTCGCGTATTCGCTCATAGATCAGAACGTTCGAATCCACGGCCATGCCGATGGTCAGGACGATACCGGCAATACCCGGCAAGGTCAGCGTCGATCCGATAACACTCAGCACCGCAAGCAGCATGACGACGTTGACGATGAGGGCGATATTCGCCAGCAGGCCGAAGAAGCCATAAAAGACGAACATGAAGATGAGGACGCCGACCGCGCCAATGGCGCTGGCCGTCAGACCGGCGGTGATGGAGTCGTTACCGAGGCTCGGGCCGACCGTGCGTTCTTCAACCACGGTCAGCGTGGCCGGCAGCGCACCGGCGCGCAGCAGAACCGCAAGGTCGTTCGCGCCCTGTACCGAGAAATTACCGGAAATCTGCCCCGAACCGCCGATGATCGGCTCACGGATGACAGGTGCGGAGATGACCTGATTGTCGAGCACGATGGCGAAAGGCTTGCCGACATTCTGCTGCGTCGCCTGCGCGAAGCGCTGCGCACCGCGGCTGTCGAAGCGGAAGGTGACAACCGGCTCGTTGGTCTGCTGGTTGAAGCTTGCCTGCGCGTCGACGAGATTGTCGCCGGAAACAAGCGCGCGACGTTCCACCAGATAGGGAACCGGCGGATCGTCCTGCGAATAGAGAACCTCGGAGGTCGCGGGCGGACGGCCGTTCATCGCCTCCTGCACCGGCATCGTCGTATCGACCATGCGGAAGGAGAGCTTTGCCGTCTGGTTCAGAAGCGACTTCAGGCGCTGCGGATCCTGAAGGCCAGGCACCTGCACGATGATGCGGTCCGAACCCTGACGCTGGATGAGCGGCTCGGTGGTGCCGACTTCGTCAACGCGACGGCGCACGACTTCGATGGATTGCGAAACGGCGGATGACAGGCGGTAGTCGATGCCTTCATCCGTCAGGTTGAGCCTGAGCAGATTGTCGCCGCCGTCATTCATCGTCACTTCGGTGATGGAGCCGCCGACCAGCGTGCCGGCGGACACCGGCTGCGTCAGGTCGCGAAGCGCGTTCTTGGCGGCCTCCACCTGAGCGGGATCGCTGATGCGGACCTGAATCTGCTGGCCGTTGCCGGTCAGCCCCGAATAGCGGATGTTGGCGTCGCGAAGCTGCGTGCGCACATCGCCCACGATCGTTTCAAGCCGTTCCTTGACGATGTCGGAACGCTCGATCTTGAGCATGATGTGCGAACCGCCCTGAAGGTCGAGACCGAGCGTTACCTTGTTGTCCTTATACCAGGCAGGCATGCCCTCCAGCTGTTTGTCCGTAAACAGGTTGGGAGAGGCGATGAAGACGCTTGCCAGCACAAGCAGCCAGATGAAGACTGTTTTCCAACGGGAAAAATGAAGCATTTCGATCTCGGTCAGGGTTGGGGTAGCGCTTTGCGCAACCCGTCAAAATTCGCAATCGGGCATTCGATAATCCGGCAGGATCAGGAAGCGGCTTCCGTCTTGACCACTTCGCCCTTCACACGCACTTCGGCAATGTAGGCACGGGCGGCACGGATTTTCACGCCTTCGGCGATTTCGACTTCGAGTTCATTGTCATCGATGACCTTGGTCACCTTGCCGACGATGCCGCCGCCGAGAACGACCTGATCGCCACGGCGAATATTGGTCAGCGTTTCCTGGCGCTTCTTCATCTGCGCGCGCTGCGGGCGGATAAGGAAAAAGTACCAGACCACCATAAGCGGCGCAAACAGGAAAAGCATTTCAAGGCCGGAACCGAAGGCCGATGCGCCGCCCGCTGCGTCCTGGGCAAAAGCTTGACTAATGAACATATAAAACTCCTCAGAATTACGGCACGACCTTGGATGCCGCCCCAGCTTTCAAGCCGCCGGAATATAGTGGGGAACGCCGGGATTGCAACAGATGCAGGGCCCACGCCGTACCGATTCCGGACCTCTTAACCTTTATGGGCCTGAAACGCCATGCTAGGCCGGGCGCAAAACAGAGTTTTGAACACCAGACAAGCGGAAGAAACACCATGATTCGAGAAGAAACGGCCTCCCTGCTTCTTTCAGAACTGCGCCGGCTCACCATCGCCGTGGAACGTCTGGCCGGACCGGCGCCCGCCGTAAACGACTGGAATGCGGCCGATTGTTTCGTCTGGGCGCCAGTCAACTCCTTTATCCAGCCGGTTCCCCGCCCCAACCGCATTGCCCTGAAGCTCATCCGTGGCGTCGATCATGTCCGCGACATTCTCCACGAAAACACGCTGCGTTTCGCGGAAGGTTTTGCCGCCAATAACGTGCTGTTGTGGGGCGCGCGCGGCATGGGCAAATCCTCGCTGGTCAAGGCCGTTCACGAAGATGTGCGCGCGGCAAGCGGCGTTTCGCTGAAACTGGTGGAAGTGCACCGCGAGGACATCCACACCCTGCCCGCTTTGCTCGATATATTGAAGGCCTCCGGCCATCGCGTCATCGTCTTCTGCGACGACCTCTCCTTCGACCATGACGATACGGCCTATAAATCGCTGAAGGCGGCGCTCGACGGCGGCATCGAAGGCCGGCCGGACAATGTGCTGTTTTATGCGACCTCCAACCGCCGCCATCTTCTGCCGCGCCACATGATGGAAAACGAGCAGTCCACCGCCATCAACCCTTCGGAAGCGGTGGAGGAGAAGGTTTCGCTCTCGGACCGTTTCGGCCTGTGGCTCGGTTTCCACAAATGCGGCCAGGAAGATTATCTGACGATGATCGACAGCTATGCGGCGCATTTCGATCTGGGTCTTGACCGCGAAACGCTGCATCACGAGGCGCTGGAATGGGCGACCACGCGCGGCGGCCGCTCGGGCCGTGTCGCCTGGCAATATATTCAGGACGCCGCCGGCCGCCTCAGAAAACCGCTCGACAGATAACGCCACCGTGACATCGGGCGAAACGCGGTGTCGTTACGACCACACCGCGTGTCGTATTCCCGAACGCCACATCTCCCCTCACATGGTTTGCTGCACCCATGGAGTCACCTGTTTCCGGAGGAGCGGACAGGTACGGTGTTCAAACCATGGAGGAGATGGATATGAGCAGGAATAGAGGCGTCGTCTACATGCGGCCGGGTCAGGTCGAGGTTCGCGATATCGATGACCCGAAGCTTGAGGCGCCGGATGGCCGCCGCATCGAGCACGGCGTCATTCTCAAGGTCATTTCCACAAACATCTGCGGCTCCGACCAGCATATGGTGCGCGGCCGCACAACGGCGATGCCGGGCCTCGTCCTCGGCCATGAAATCACCGGCGAAGTCATCGAAAAAGGCGTCGATGTCGAAATGCTGGAAATCGGCGATATCGTCTCCGTGCCCTTCAACGTCGCCTGCGGCCGCTGCCGCTGCTGCAAGTCGCAGGATACCGGCGTCTGCCTGACGGTGAACCCGTCCCGCGCCGGCGGTGCTTATGGTTATGTCGATATGGGCGGCTGGATCGGCGGACAGGCCCGTTATGTCACCATCCCCTATGCCGATTTCAACCTGCTGAAGTTCCCGGACCGCGACAAGGCGATGTCGAAGATCCGCGACCTCACAATGCTCTCCGACATTCTGCCGACCGGCTTCCATGGCGCGGTCAAGGCGGGCGTCGGCGTCGGCTCCACGGTCTATGTCGCGGGCGCCGGCCCGGTCGGCCTTGCCGCCGCCGCATCCGCCCGCATTCTGGGTGCTGCGGTCGTCATGATCGGCGATTTCAACAAGGATCGCCTTGCGCACGCGGCAAAAGTCGGTTTTGAACCCGTCGATCTTTCCAAGGGCGACCGGCTGGGCGACATGATCGCCGAAATCGTCGGCACCAACGAAGTGGATAGCGCCATCGACGCCGTCGGCTTCGAAGCGCGCGGCCATGCGGGCGGCGAACAGCCGGCCATCGTTCTCAACCAGATGATGGAAATCACCCGCGCCGCCGGCTCCATCGGCATTCCGGGCCTCTATGTCACCGAAGACCCCGGCGCAGTCGATGCGGCGGCGAAACAGGGCAGCCTGTCGCTGCGCTTCGGCCTCGGCTGGGCAAAGGCGCAATCCTTCCACACCGGACAGACGCCGGTGCTGAAATATAACCGCCAGCTCATGCAGGCGATCCTGCACGACCGCCTGCCGATTGCCGATATCGTCAACGCCAAGATCATCGCGCTCGACGATGCAGTGCAGGGCTATGAAAGCTTCGATCAGGGCGCGGCCACCAAGTTCGTCCTCGATCCGCATGGCGATCTCTTGAAGGCTGCCTGATACTTCAGCGGCATATGGCTGATAATTGTAAAGGCGCCCGCGACGGATATCGTCGCGGGCGTCCCTGTTTTCCGGCCCTGTCACTACCCGGTGAAACTTACGGCTCCCCTACCAGCAGCGCCTCCAGCTCGGCTTTCGCTTCCGGGGAGAGATAGGGCCTGAACAGGCTTGAGACCTGCTTCAATCCCCAGTCCAGCTGCGGCGGACCGAACTCGGTGATGCCTTCCTGAAGGTTGAGATAGGACGCCCAATAGGTGGAGACGATCCATAGGTTCGTCAAAACGGCAGGCCGTTCTTCCTCCGGTATCGCGGCGAGGCCCGCTTTCTCCATGCGCGCGACGATATCGCCGACGGCAAGGCGCATCGCGGCGCTTATGGTTCGCACGGGCTCCACCAGCGCCGGGGCGGAAGAGACAAGACCGACCAGATCGCGAAACAGGAACCGGTAGTCCCACACCAGCGAAAACCAGAGCCGCAGAAAACCGGCATAGGTTGCCGCCGCTCCCTCATCGGCCCCGTCAATCTTTCCGACAATTGCCAGCGCATCGGCTTCGAACTGGGCAAACAGCGCTAGAACCAGTGCTTCCTTGGTGCGGAAGTGATAATAGAGATTGCCCTCATTGATCTCCACCGCCCTTGCGATTTCGGCGGTCGTCACATGGTCAGGCCCGCGCTCGTTAAACAGAGTAAGAGCGGCGTCGAGAATTCTCTGGCGTGTGGGACGTGCTGCCGTCCGCGCGGTACTGCTTTTCTTCATTGATTTCGAACCCGACCATTGAAATCTAAGGTATGCACCTTAAATACCCACAATAAGGTATACACCTTAACAGGAAATGTAAGTGTTCAACGCGGACAAAGGACCTGTAAAATGACCGGAACCGACCTTCGCACCGCCTCCCCGGATACGCCCGGAATCGCTCCCGTCTCCAAATTCGCAACCGCTCGCGTCGCGCTGTCGCTCATCCGCAATCCGCTGAAGGCTCTGCCGCCGGAAATTTTCAGCGAGCCGGCGGTCTTTACCCGTCTCGGCGGCGTCATGCGGGTTCATCTTGCCGATCCCGCGCTTATTCATGAGGCGCTTGTCAAGAACGCCCATCTGCTCGGCAAGGGCGAAGATGTGCGCCGCGCCCTCGGCCCCGCGCTCGGCCAGGGACTTCTGACGGCCGATGGCGATCACTGGAAGTGGCAAAGGCAATCCGTCGCCGCAGCATTCCGGCACGAGAAGCTGCTGGAATTGCTGCCGGTCATGATCGACGCCGCGCGCCGCACGCAACAGCGCTGGCACGCATCGCCCGCCGGCGACATCGATATCGGCCATGAGATGATGCGGACGACCTTCGATATCATCGTCGAAACCATGATGTCCGGCGGCCACGGCATCGATATAGCCCGCGTCGAGCAAAGCATCACCGATTATCTGAAACCCACGGGCTGGACCTTCGCACTCGCCATGCTGGGCGCACCGGAATGGCTTCCGCATCCGGGCCGGCGCAAGGCGCGCGCGGCGGTGGATTATCTTCGCTCCAGCCTTGCAACCGTCATTTCCGAAAGGCGACAAAATCCGATCGAGAGGAACGATCTGGTTTCCATGCTGCTCGAAGCGAAAGATCCGGAAACGGGGCGCATGATGAGCGACACGGAAATCATCGACAATCTCCTGACCTTCATCACCGCCGGTCATGAAACCACGGCCCTAGGCCTTGCCTGGACCTTCCATCTGCTCTCGCAAAACAGCGACGTGGAGCGCAAGGTCATCGACGAGATTGAAGCCGTTACCGCCGGTGAACCGGTCGCGGCCGACCATATCGCCCGCCTGACCTACACCAGACAGGTATTTTCGGAAGCGATGCGGCTTTACCCGCCCGCCCCTGTCGTGACACGCACGGCATTGCAGGACTTCAGGCTCGGCGAACACGATATCCCGGCCGGCACCGTTCTTTATGTGCCGATCTACGCCGTCCACCGGCACACGACGCTGTGGGAAGAACCCGACCGCTTCGACCCGTCGCGCTTCGAGCCCGAAAAGGTCAAGGCGCGCCACCGCTATGCCTATATGCCCTTCGGCGCTGGCCCGCGCGTCTGCATCGGCAATGCCTTTGCCATGATGGAGGCTGTCGCAATCCTCGCCGTGCTTTTGCAGAACGACCACCTCAGGAACAAAAGCCCGGCAAATACCGAGCCGCTGATGCGGGTCACCTTGCGGCCGGAAAACCGTCTGATGATGCAGGTCAGCAGCCGAAAAAACAAATCGCCCGCGGCGTAACCGCCACGGGCGACTGGTTCAGTACGAAACTCCATCCGTCACCGGATGGTGACGATCACAGATCGACGTCGAGGATCGCCATGGAGAAGTTGTAGGAGCGGTCGCCGTCTTCGTCATCGATATAAACGACGCCGAGAAACTCTTCGCCAAGATACACTTCGGCGGAATCGTCCTTGCGCGGACGCGCCTTGACCACCATCGTCGGATTGAAGGTGCGCTTGAAATAGGCGTCGAGTTTTTTGATTTCGTCGGCTTTCACCACTATTCTCCTGTGCGGTTCGCGTTGGCCCGCTTTTGGCATGGGACAAAGGCCAAAGTAAAGTGAAAGCGGCAAGTCATCCGTGTCTTCCACACGGACGACCATGAAAATGCCGGCCCCATCGGGGCGCGACAGGGCCGGTCAGATATCGGCCCCGATAAGCTGGTCCATCAGGCGCGAGGGTTCGGAACACCCTGCTTCTCCCACCACACGCGCCGGCACGCCGGCAACGGTCGTCTTGGGCGGAACCGGCTTCAGCACCACCGAGCCGGCGGCGATGCGCGAGCAGCTGCCGATCTCGATATTGCCGAGGATTTTCGCCCCCGCCCCGATCATCACGCCATTGGCGATCTTCGGATGGCGGTCCGCCCCTTCCTTGCCGGTGCCACCGAGCGTGACGCCGTGAAGGATGGAGACGTTGTCGCCGATCACGGCCGTCTCACCGACCACCAGCCCGGTGGCATGATCGAGGAAGATGCCCTTCCCGATGCGCGCGGCCGGATTGATATCTGTCTGGAAAATGCTCGAAGAGCGGCTCTGCAGATAAAACGCGAAGTCCTTACGGCCCTTCTGCAGCAGCCAGTGGGCGAGCCTGTGGGTCTGGATGGCCTGAAACCCCTTGAAATAGAGGAGCGGCTCCATGAAGCGCGTGCAGGCCGGATCGCGGTCGTAAACGGCCTGAATGTCGACGCGCAGCACGCTTCCCCATTCCGGCCAGTCATCCAGCATGTCCTGGAAGGTCTGGCGCAGAAGCACGGCCTGCATGTCGGGATGATCGAGGAGTTCGCAGATGCGGTAGATCACACATTCTTCGAGAGACCGGTGATTGAGGATCGTCGAATAAAGGAAGGCCGAAAGCAGCGGGTCCTGTGCCGCGGCGCTGCGGGCTTCATTGAGCAGGCTGCCCCAGATGGGATCGACGATCGCCAGCTGTTCGGGCTGACGGGCCTCGGTACGTGCGACCATGAATGGTCTCCTCGTTTGCAGTGGTCGTTCTTTATACAGAAAAAGACGTGCATTAGAAATGGGATTCGAATGACGACTTTAAAGGCGGCAAGGCTTCAGTTTTTCTTCATGCAGCATGAAAAACCGTTTCTTGCCGCGCCCTCAGCGTTGCCACATTTCCGGACGGAAAACCGGGCCTCGCTTTTCCTGAAAATGCTTCTGATCAAAGCGAGCGGTAAAATTCCAGCACCGCCGCCTTGAACACCCGGTCGCCGACGGCCAGCATGTGGTCGCGGCCGGGAATATCGATCGCCCGCGCATGCGGCATGATCGCGGCAAGCTCCGCAGCGGAACCGGCGATGTCGTCCTTCGTTCCAACCGCGATCAGCGTTGGCGCATCGATTTTCTCAGCCTGTTCGCGGGTGACGAGAACCCGCGACGTCTCGATACAGGCGGCCAGCGCCAGCCGGTCGCTTTTCGTCTGGTCGGCAAAGGCGCGGAACATGCGGCCGCGCTCATGGGTGACGACATCGAGCGAAGGTGCGAGAAGCGCCTCGGCAATCGGGTCCCAGTCGCCGACACCTTCGACCATGCCGATGCCGAGCCCGCCGAAGACCAGCGAACGCACGCGCTCCGGATGCGCCATGGCCAGAAAGGCGGAGATGCGCGCGCCCATGGAATAGCCCATCACATGCGCTTCGGCGATGCCGAGATGGTTGAGCAGCGCCACCGCATCATCGGCCATGACCGGAGGATAATATGCTTCGGAATCGTGCGGCTTGTCGCTTGCGCCGTGGCCGCGATTGTCGATGGCTATCACTCGGTAGCCCGCATCCCCCAGTGTTTTCAGCCAGCCGGGATGCACCCAGTTGACATTGGCGCTGGAGGCGAAGCCGTGGATCAGCAGAACCGGTTCGCCCGCCGGATCGCCCTCGTCGAAATAGGCAAGGCGAAGGCCGTCATGGGAAAAATCGGAAAACTGCGGCGTGTTGAGATTCATCAAGGACATCCTTTTTGCCGGACCATATGGCAGGAATTAGCAATGTTGAACATGTTTTGCTGACGATTTTTATGGAGATGCAATGCGTTTGAGGCTACATATCCGCAACGACGAGCCGGCACGCGAAGACGGATTGCGGCTCGATAACGATATTGCATTTGGAGACGAACATGGCCGGGCATTCCATTCCCCACTTCCAGAACGATGGCGGACACCGCATGATCGAGATCGGCGTCAAGGAATTCATGTGCACCGGCGCTTCCGTTCCTTACGATCATCCGCATATCTTCATCGATATGGGCGACGACAACGAGAAGGTCTGTTCCTACTGCTCCACCCTTTACCGCTACAATCCGTCGCTGAAGGCCGAGCAGACCAATCCTCCGGGCTGCGTCTTCCATGTGAAGGCCGCCTGACCTTCCACTTTTCCTGATCGGGGCGCACCAATGCCCATCAAATCCGTAGCCATTGTCGGTGCCGGCATCGCCGGTCTCACCGCTGCCCTTTCTTTTGCCCGGTACGGTGTCGACTGTGACATTATCGAACAGGCCGGTGAGCTGACGGAAGTGGGCGCAGGCCTGCAACTCTCGCCCAATGCCGCCCGCATTCTCGCCGAACTCGGCGTGCTGCCGGAAATCGAAGAGCGCTGGACCGAACCGGTCAGCGTTGAACTCGCCTCCGGAAAATCGCTTGCCACGCTGCTCTCGCTGCCGATGGGCGCGGTGGCGCGCAAACGCTGGGGCGCACCCTATGGCGTGCTGCACCGCTCGACGCTGCAGAATGCGCTTCTCCAGGCGGTGACACGAAACCCGCTCTGCCGCCTGCATCTCGGCAAGCGCATCGAAAACGCGACGGTGGACGTGATTGCCGCAACTACCTTCCGTGACCATGATCTGATCGTCGGCGCGGACGGCGTCTGGTCGGCGGCCCGCTTCGCGGTCCCTTCCGCCCCCACAGCCACCTTCTCCGGCAATATTGCCTGGCGCTTCACCGTTGCCGCAAATGAGGTGCCGTCAGCCATCAACAAGAGCGCAGTGACCGCCTATCTCGGTTCCGGCGGCCATATCGTCGCCTATCCGCTGAAGGAAGTCGGCGGTTTCAACATCGTCGCCATCGCGCTCGGTGCCGATCCCGGAGCAACCTGGCGGGCGGAATCGAGCGGGCGGCAGAAAGCCATGCTGATGGAACAGTTTCGCGGCTTCAGCCCGGATATCGTCCGATTGCTCGATTCGTCAGAGAATCCGACTTTCTGGCCGCTCTATCAGGCCGGCCCAGGCCGCTGGCACAATGGCCGCGACACGGTGCTGATCGGCGATGCGGCGCATGCCATGATGCCCTTCGCCGCACAGGGCGCGGCCATGGCGATAGAGGATGCTTTCGAACTTGCGGGAGCGACGGCAGGCGGCAATGCCGAAAAGCCCCTGCCCTTGCCGCAGGCCCTTGCCAGCTTCGAGGCCCTGCGCCTGCCGCGCATAGAAAAGGCCCGCAAGCGGGCCTCTCTCAATCGTTTTGCCTATCACGCGAGAGGCCCGGTGCGTATTGCGCGGGACTTCGTGTTTTCCACGCGCCCCACCGAAGCCTTCCTGAACGACTTCGACTGGCTCTACGGCTATCGTGCCAAAGGCTGAGGTCAAACCCCGGCCGCAGCCGCAAACCCGGCCTCAAGGTCCTTCTTGAGATCGGCGATATCCTCAAGCCCGATCTGTAGGCGGATAACCGGCCCTTCCGAGGGGCCCTTGGCGATGGTTCTGTCGACAAGCGACACCGAAACGGCAAGCGATTCGTATCCGCCCCAGGAATAGCCGAGCCCGAAGAAGGTCAGCGCATTGAGGAAGGCGGCCGCCGCCTGCTTGTATTTGCCTTCTTCCGCCTTCAGCACGAAGGAGAAGACACCGCTTGCGCCCTTGAAATCGCGCTTCCAGAGTTCGTGCCCGGCAAAGCTCGGCAGCGCCGGATGCAGCACACGGACGACGTCGTCACGGCTCTCCAGCCATGTGGCAATATCGAGCGCGCTTTTCTGGTGGTGCTCCAGCCTTATTCCCATGGTGCGCATGCCGCGCAGGATCTGGTAGGCATCGTCGGAGGTGACGCAGATGCCGAGATTGGTATTGGCCTGATAAAGCGCCTTCCAGTGCTTTTCATTGGCCGAAACGAACCCCATCAGCACATCCGAATGACCCGAAGGATATTTGGTGGCGGCGTGAATGGAGACATCGACGCCGAAATCGAGCGGCTTGAAATAAAGCGGAGTCGCCCAGGTATTGTCCATCGTCACCACGCAATCATGGCGGTGAGCGATATCGGTGATCAGCCTGACATCCTGGATCTCGAAGGTGTTGGAGCCCGGCGCTTCCAGATGTACCAGCTTGGTGTTTGGCCGGATGAGAGCCTCAATGCCCTCCCCGATTGCCGGGTCGTAATATTCCACCTCGACACCGAGCTTCTTCAGCATCGTGTTGCAGAAACGGCGCGTCGGAAAATAGACGGAATCGACGATCAGCGCATGATCGCCGGCGCCGAGATAGGCAAGGAACGGCACGGTGATGGCCGCAAGGCCCGAGGGCACGAGAATGGTTCCGGCAGACCCTTCCAGCTCGTTGACGAGATTGCACAAAGCATCCGTCGTCGGCGTGCCGTGCGTGCCATAGGTATATTTCTGGTTTTCGGTCGAAAGCGTCTCCGCGTCGGGAAAAAGCACGGTCGAACCGCGCACGATGGGCGGATTGACGAAACCGAAACAGTCCGCGGGATCGTTGCCGCCATGGGTCAGGCGCGTATTCACACCTGCGGCGGAAAGCAGGTCATTTGTCTTGGTCATTTCAGATCAGCTTTCGAAGGAACATTGACGCGTGCGACAATGCTAAGAGCGCAACGCAAGGTCAAGTCCCGCAGGGACGCCTGGGCAGGTCGGATTAACGCATCGCCAATCAGAATACAAGAAGTATACAAATACTGTGCAAGTGCAAATTTCCGCAAAAATATGCTTATATTTTCACCCTTTGCACACTTCCCGACCAAAATTTGGAAAATTCCGTTTTATAGGCACAATTATTGCCCGCACGTCTTGACCCCGCTGCCAATTGCGATTGTGATAGAAAAAGCGGATCGAAAAAGATCTCGCCGAAGGGGGAGCTGGGGAAGACAAACATGCCGGTCCCCTTCCAAGTGACGATAACAAACAAAGGTTGGGAAAAATGAAAAAGGCAATTCTGTCGGCCGCCATCGGCGCAGCAGTTTTGGGAGGAGCCTCGGTCGCTTCGGCTGCGACGCTTCAGGATGTGAAGGGCAAGGGTTTCGTCACCTGCGGCGTCAGCGCCGGCATTCCGGGATTCTCCAATCCCGATGACAAGGGCGAATGGTCCGGTATCGACGTGGACTATTGCCGTGGTATTGCCACTGCGGTTTTCGGTGATCCTTCGAAAGCCAAGTTCGTCGCACTTTCGAGCAAGGACCGATTCCCGGCTCTCCAGTCCGGTGAAGTCGACGTTCTGACCCGTAACACCACCTGGACGATCAGCCGCGACACGTCGCTGGGCTTCAACTTCCGTACCGTCAACTACTACGACGGCCAGGGCTTCATCGCCAAGAAGAGCCTCAACGTGAAGTCCGCTCTTGAGCTTTCCGGCGCTGCCGTCTGCGTGCAGACCGGCACGACTACGGAGCTCAACCTCGCCGACTACTTCAAGACCAACAATCTGCAGTACAACCCGGTGGTTTTCGAAAAGGAAGCCGACGCGACCTCTGCTTATGATGCTGGCCGTTGCGACGTCTACACCACTGACCAGTCTGGCCTTTACGCGATCCGCCTGAAGCTGAAGAACCCGGACGAAAACGTCGTTCTGCCGGAAGTCATCTCCAAGGAACCGCTTGGCCCGGCCGTTCGCCAGGGTGACGACCAGTGGTTCGACATCGTGACCTGGGTTCACTATGCGATGGTCAACGCCGAAGAGCTTGGCATCACCTCCAAGAATGTTGATGAGCAGAAGAACAGCGCCAATCCGGATGTGAAGCGCCTGCTCGGCACGGAAGAAGGCACCAAGATCGGTACCGATCTCGGCGTGACCAACGACTGGGCCTACAACATCATCAAGCTGGTGGGTAACTACGGCGAAGTCTTCGACCGCAACGTCGGCGCTGGCTCTCCGCTGAAGATCGAGCGTGGCCAGAACGCGCTGTGGACCAAGGGCGGCCTGCAATACGCACCGCCGGTCCGTTGATCGGCCCCATTACCCGCTAGATCATAAGGAGGCTGGGCAACGCCCGGCCTCCGCTTCAAATTATATAAATAAGCTCGCAAAGAGCACATAAAAGGGAAAGGTGCCTATGGCAGGCAACGCGGTCAGTTCGCAACGATCGCGCGCGCAAAGCGCGTCGTCACTTATCTACGATCCACGCATACGCGGCATTTTTTATCAGGTCCTGACAGTCGTCGTCCTGGCCGCCTTCGTCTGGATCATCGTGACGAATACGATCACCAATCTTCAACGGTCAAACATCTCGTCCGGCTTCGGCTTCCTCAACGGAAGAGCCGGTTTCGATATCGGCCAGTCGCTGATCGCTTATACCAGCGACGCGACCTATGGCCGGGCATTGCTCGTTGGCATTCTCAACACGATCCAGGTTGCATTTTTCGGCATCATCGCCGCCTCGATCATCGGTTTCATCGTCGGCATCGCCCGGCTGTCCAATAACTGGCTGATTTCGAAACTCGCGCAGGCCTATGTGGAAATCTTCCGCAACATCCCGCCGCTGCTCGTCATCTTCTTCTGGTACAAGGGCGTCATCTCGGTTCTGCCGCAGGCGCGCGAGTCGCTCGAGCTTCCGCTTGGAGCCTACCTCAACAATCGCGGCTTCTTCTATCCCAAGCCGCTGTGGGGAGAAGGCACCTGGCTCGTGCCGCTGGCCTTCCTGGTCGCCATCGTTCTCAGCGTCTTCGTTTACCGCTGGGCAAAGGCCAGACAGGAAAGAACCGGACAGCAGTTCCGCACCGGCATAACGGTGACGCTTCTCATCATCGGCCTGCCGCTGGCGACGTTTCTGGCGCTGGGGGCGCCGCTGACATTCGACTATCCGATTGCCGGGCGGTTCAATCTCTCCGGCGGCGCGGTTGTCGCACCTGAATTCATGTCGCTGTTCCTGGCGCTTTCCTTCTACACCGCTTCCTTTATCGCCGAAATCGTTCGCGGCGGCATCAAGGCTGTGGCGAAGGGTCAGACGGAAGCTGCGGATGCACTGGGACTTCGCTCCAGCACCACGACGCGCCTGATCGTCGTTCCGCAGGCGATGCGCATCATCATCCCGCCGCTGACGAGCCAGTATCTCAACCTGACCAAGAACTCCTCGCTTGCGGTCGCTGTCGGCTTCGCCGACATCGTCTCGGTCGGCGGCACGATCCTGAACCAGACGGGACAGGCAGTCGAAGTCGTTGCAATCTGGCTGGTCATCTATCTCTCGCTGTCCCTGCTCACGGCCGTGGTCATGAACTGGTTCAATGCGAAAATGGCCCTGGTGGAGCGATAACGATGACGATCAGCAATAACGCATTCGTGCGACAGACCATCGAGGACGCCAAACCCGCGCCCTCGAGCGCCGTCGGCTTCGGCCACTGGCTGCGCACCAAACTCTTCGCCACGCCTAAGGACACCGTTCTCACGGTTATCGCCCTTGCCCTGCTCGCCTATCTGGTGCCGCCGATCATCAAGTGGCTGTTCATCGACGCGGTATGGACCGGCAGCGATCGTATCGCCTGCCTGACCGCTTCGCAGGGCGGCGCGCTGCCGGACGGCCAGTCCGGTGCGTGCTGGGCTTTCGTTTCGGCAAAGCTCGGCCAATTCGTCTTCGGCCGCTATCCAATCGACGAACGCTGGCGTCCCATCCTGGTGATGGTGACGTTCGCCATCCTGCTTATACCGATGCTGATTCCAAAAGCGCCGTTCAAGCGACTGAATGCGCTGGCGCTTTTCATCATCCTGCCCTTCATTGCGTTCTTCCTGCTCATCGGCGGCGTCTTCGGTCTGCCGAAGGTGGAAACGCAGCTGTGGGGCGGCCTGATGGTGACCCTCATCCTGTCGTTCTTCGGGATCACGGTGTCGCTCCCCTTCGGCATTCTTCTGGCGCTCGGCCGGCGGTCGAACCTGCCGGTGATCAAGATGCTCTGCGTGCTCTTCATCGAGGTCATTCGTGGCATTCCGCTGATTACCGTCCTGTTCTTCGCCAGCATCATGCTGCCGCTGTTCCTGCCCGACGGCTGGACCTTCGACAAGTTCCTGCGCGCGCTCGTCGGCGTGTCGCTGTTCTCCTCGGCCTATATGGCGGAGGTGATCCGCGGCGGCCTGCAGGCCATTCCTAAGGGACAATATGAAGGTGCGGATTCGCTCGGCCTGAACTACTGGCAGAAGACGCGGCTGATCGTGCTGCCGCAGGCGCTGAAGCTCGTCATTCCGGGCATCGTCAACACCTTCATCGGGCTGTTCAAGGACACGTCGCTGGTCTCGATCATCGGCATGTTCGACCTGCTCGGCATTGTCACACTCAACCAATCGGATGCGAACTGGGCCACGCCCGTCACCGCCATGACTGGCTATATTTTCGCAGGCTTCGTATTCTGGATATTCTGCTTCGGCATGTCGCGTTATTCGCTGTTCATGGAACGGCACCTCGACACCGGGCATAAACGATAAGGGACGCTCAAATGGCAGAAACCCAAGCAAAAAAACTGACCGTCTCGACTACGGACGTGGCGATCGAACTCATCGGCATGAACAAGTGGTATGGCGACTTCCACGTGCTGCGCGATATCAACCTGAAGGTCATGAAGGGCGAACGCATCGTTATCGCCGGTCCTTCCGGGTCGGGCAAATCGACCATGATCCGCTGCATCAACCGTCTTGAAGAACATCAGTCGGGCACGATCAATGTCGATGGCATCGAACTCACCAACGACCTTAAGAAGATCGATGAGGTGCGTCGTGAAGTCGGCATGGTGTTCCAGCACTTCAACCTCTTCCCGCATCTGACGATCCTCGAAAACTGCACGCTGGCGCCGATCTGGGTTCGCAAGATGCCCAAGAAGGAAGCCGAAGAAGTGGCGATGCACTATCTGAAGCGCGTCAAGATCCCCGAGCAGGCGAACAAATATCCCGGCCAGCTCTCCGGCGGCCAGCAGCAGCGCGTGGCGATTGCCCGCTCGCTCTGCATGAAGCCGAAGATCATGCTGTTCGACGAGCCGACCTCGGCGCTCGATCCGGAAATGGTCAAGGAAGTGCTCGACACCATGGTGAGCCTTGCCGAAGACGGCATGACCATGCTGTGCGTCACCCACGAAATGGGCTTCGCCCGCCAGGTGGCAAACCGCGTCATCTTCATGGACCAGGGCCAGATCGTCGAACAGAACTCGCCCGCCGAATTCTTCGACAACCCGCAGCACGAGCGCACCCGGCTGTTCCTCAGCCAGATTTTGCACTGAGACTGCGATCGACATGTATATCGAGCGGGGCCGTTTCGGCCCCGTTTTCGTTTCTGGAGACCTGCTGAAATCTTTATCTCCATGCACGAGCGCGACGATTTCGATTCCGTGATTCCACCGCTTTCGAAGCGCCAAGAGCACGAAAATGGGCGCGGCGTCACAGTTTAACCATTTGTTACGAAACAGGAATCCTTGTTTTTCAGGGCTTCTGGCGGCCCATGTCATTTTTTTGTCAAATCATGCATTTTTCCGCTTGCAGACCTTCAGGAGCCTGACTATAAGGGCGCCACACCACAAGCGCACGCGCCCTTCGTCTATCGGTTAGGACGTCAGATTTTCATTCTGAAAAGAGGGGTTCGACTCCCCTAGGGCGTGCCACTTGCCTTCGTGTTCTCCCCCTTCAGAATATGACAACATTGCATCAGCTGGCAAATTCGTCACGCGTGATCAATGTGCCGGAACCGATTCCCGTCGGGTACGTTAGAATGCTGTCCCCCCCGATGGAAGGCAAGCCGGACGAAACGCCAACAGGCAAATCGACCGGCTTGCCTTTCCCCTTCAGCTCTCCCCCCGGCCGCCTTTGCCAGCTAAGGGTTAGAGACTGCGTCCCCCGCCTCCCGCAAGACATGGGGCCATTACTGACGCGCAGCGATAGGGGCGATATTTCAAGGCCTTGGCCAGTTCGGGCGCAGTTTTCCACAGCCCTTCCGGCCTCCATAAAAAAACTCGTCACGAAGCGAGAAAAATCAATTTTTCCGCTTGCGGACCAACCGGAGCCTGACTATAAGGGCGCCACACCACAAGCGCACGCGCCCTTCGTCTATCGGTTAGGACGTCAGATTTTCATTCTGAAAAGAGGGGTTCGACTCCCCTAGGGCGTGCCACTTGCTTCTCCTTAAAAATCAGCTGCCTGCACGAAAATCTTCACGCATCGCGTAAAGAAGTCTCGTTGTGTCTCATCCACTCGCCTGGGCCGGTGTCCGGTGAAATTCCAATATAGCTGGAAGGCCCTGTCATTGCGCAAAGTCAGGGCGCGAATGCCGCGTCCAGAACGCGCAGTTGAACGCGCCTCTGGCCCTGCCAGAGATCGGCGCCCACGGTGCCTGCGACGTGAATGTTCCTGCCACGCGCATTCAGCAGCATCTGCCCCAGAGGCGCTTCTGCGGCGCGAAACGCGATACCGTCCAGCCGCGAGCCATCCATGGCCTCCAGCGTGATCTTGACGTGAGCTGTACCCACAAGCCGCACATCGCGCAGACGATGCGCCGGCACGGCAAAGATGGGCTGCGAATGACCGGAGCCATATGGACCGGCCTGCTCCAGCTGGTCGACAAGCTGCAATGTCGCGCCCGACGCGCCGATAGCGCCGTCGATCTTCAGCACGCTGCTTTCCACCAGCTCGTTCACGGTCTTTGCCGCCGCTTCCTCGAAGAAAGTCCTGAGCTTGCCGAGATTGGCGCGCTCCACCGTCAGGCCGGCCGCCATGGCGTGACCGCCGCCCTTGACCAGCAAGCCGGCCTCCACGGCAGCGCGCACCATGCGACCCATATCGAAGCCGTTGATCGAACGGCCGGAACCGGTGCCCTTGCCGGAGGGATCGAAGGCAATGGCGAAGGCGGGACGGCGGAAGCGATCCTTCAGACGCGAGGCAAGCAGACCGACAATGCCGGGATGCCAGTTTTCACGCGCAGTAACGATGACGCCCGCACCCGAGCCGTCGCCATATTCGAACAGCGCCTCCGCTTCGGCTTCCGCCAGCATGGCCGCTTCCATGGCCTGTCGCTCGCGGTTCAGCTCATCCAGCCTCTCGGCAATGACTTCGGCCTGCGAAGCATCGTCGATGGTGAGGAGACGGCTGCCGAGCGCAGCGTCGCCGATGCGGCCGCCGGCATTGATGCGCGGCCCGATCAGGAAACCGAAATGATAGGGCGTCACCGGCCCGCCCAGCCCCGCCTTCTTAAACAAGGCGGCAAGCCCGGCATTGTTCATATGGCGCGCGGCAATCAGCCCCTTTACCACATAGGCGCGGTTGAGCCCTTTCAGCGGCACCACATCGCACACGGTGGCAAGCGCGACGATATCGAGAAGCGACAGCAGATCGAGCGTGAAGGCCTGCCTGTGCCGCTTCTCTTTCAACAGCCGCAGGGTGGCCACCAGCACGAGGAATACCACGCCGGCGGCACAGAGATGCCCCTGCCCCGAAAGATCGTCCTCGCGGTTGGGATTGACCAGCGCCACGGCCGGCGGCAGCTCCGTGCCGACCTGATGGTGGTCGATCACCACCACATCCGTTCCCGCATCTTTGGCAGCCTTCAGCGATTCATGGCTGGTGGAGCCGCAATCGACCGTCACGATCAGCGTCGCACCATTGGCGGCAAGCTGCTGCATCGCCGCCGGGTTCGGCCCATAGCCCTCGAAAATGCGGTCGGGAATATAGATTTCCGGTGTCAGACCGAAATGCGCGAGAAACCGGTACATCAAAGCGGAGGAAGCAGCGCCGTCGACGTCGTAGTCGCCAAAGATCGCCACCTTCTCGCCTGTCTCGATGGCCCGCACCAGCCGCTTGGCGGCCTTTTCGCAATCGGTCAGCACATGCGGATCGGGCATCAGGGAACGGATGGTCGGATCGAGGAACGCCAGGGCGTCATCAACACCCACACCGCGCCCGGCAAGCACCCGTGCGATCAGTTCTGGAATGGCGTGGATCTGGGACATCGCCAGCGCACGGTTCTGCCCGGCCTGATCCAGCCGCGAGACCCAGCGCTGTTCTGTCGCCGACCGCTCCACGCTTAGAAACGCGCGGGCCACGGTATCGGCCGGCTCCATCATTGCCATGCTGTCCATTCATCCTGTCATGCGCCCAATCGCGCTTTAAAACGGGCTAAATGGCGATGGCGCGTTTTTCAAGCAAAAACGCGCTTATGAGGATTCACACCGAAAAAATCGAGAAAAACGGGCTGACGATCGAGACAGCGCCAACAAGCAGCAGCAGTGAGAACACGGCAAGCGAACACCAGTTGCGCTCATGCTTCCCCATATCGAATTCCATGCTGCGAATATTGTCATTGGCATTGTGAGGCCGCGCCCGGTGATGGGCGGCCGCAAAGCCTGCGCGCTTATTGTCCTTGAACAGGATGATCGATGTCACGGCCACGCCTCCCTCGCTTGGTGAACAGGATTAACCATAGTGCCGAATCGCCTTGTTTTCCAGCGCTTCCGACGCCGTCCCCCCAAATTTTATGGGCGCGAGACTACCGACACGATGCGGGCAGCCATAGAACGAAAAACCGCGCCTCCATCCGGAAGCGCGGCCCTCGATAACATCAAGATCACGAAGCGTCTCAGGTCCGCTCGATACGGATGACCTGCGGCTCGCTGACGAGATATTTCTCGTTCTTGATCGCCTTCACGGCCTTGCGGATCGCATCTTCCATCGTCGCATGGGTAACGAGAATGATGGTCTGCGGCGCGCCTTCCACATGCACGCGCTGGCGCTGCACGATGGATTCCAGCGAGATGTTGTTATCCGCCATGCGGGTGGCGATGGAGGCAAAGACGCCGGCCTGATCCTTCACCGTCAGGCGAATGAAATAACCGCCCTCATGGCTCTTCATCTTGGCGCGGCGGTATTCCGTCAGCGATTTCGCCGGACGGCCGAGAACCGGCACCTGCTGGGCGCCCGGACGGCTCTTGGCGATATCGGCAATGTCGCCCAGTACGGCAGACGCCGTGGCGTTGCCGCCCGCACCCGGGCCAACCATCAACAATTCGCCGAGAATATCGGATTCGATCGCCACCGCATTGGTCACGCCATCCACCTGGGCGATAACGGAATCGAGCGGCACCATGGTCGGATGCACGCGCTGCTCGATGCCGGATTCGGTCACCTGCGCCACGCCGAGAAGCTTGATGCGATAACCGAGCTCGGCGGCCGCCTGAATGTCCTCGCTGGAGATATTGGTGATGCCTTCCAGATAGATGTCATCGGCCGAAATCTTGTTGCCGAAGGCAAGCGTCGTCAGGATGGCCAGCTTGTGGGCGGTATCGTTGCCCTCGATATCGAAGGCAGGATCGGCTTCGGCATAACCCAGCCGCTGCGCTTCCTTCAGACAGGCCTCGAAGGACAGCCCTTCCTTCTCCATCTTGGTCAGGATGTAGTTGCAGGTGCCGTTCATGATGCCGTAGATGCGCGACACATGGTTGCCGGTCAAGGATTCACGCAGTGCCTTGATGACGGGGATACCGCCGGCTACCGCCGCTTCGAAATTAAGAAGCGCGCCCTTGTCTTCGGCAATGGTCGCCAGTTCCACACCGTGCTTGGCCAGCAGCGCCTTGTTGGCTGTCACCACATGGAGACCGCGTGCAAGTGCGGCGCGCACCGCATTTTCCGCCTGACCGGAAGCACCGCCGACGAGTTCGACGAACACGTCGATCTCCGCTTCGCTCGCCAGCTGCTCGGGCGTGTCGAACCAGGTAATACCCGCAAGATCGATGCCACGGTCGCGCGAACGGTCGCGCGCACTCACGGCAATAATCTCAATCGCGCGTCCGCAGGTAATCGCAAGTTCGTTGCTTCTCTGCTGGAGGATGCGCACGAGCGAAGCGCCGACAGTGCCGAGCCCCGCTATGCCGATTCTCAATGAATCTGCCATGGGTATGTTCCTGATTGCTGTTGATGGTGGCGGCCGGCACCCGGCCGCCTTGGGTTGCCCTTATCTGTGGGCGTTGAGCGAAACGACGTTATGCATCGTTTCGTCTGCACTCGACAGGAAACGCTTCAGATTGCGCGCTGCCTGACGAATTCGATGCTCGTTTTCCACGAGCGCGAGACGGACGTAATCGTCGCCCATCTCGCCAAAGCCGATGCCGGGAGCAACGGCAATATCTGCCTTCTCGACCAGAAGCTTGGAGAATTCCAGGCTGCCGAGATGGCGGAATTTTTCCGGAATCTTCGCCCAGGCGAACATCGTCGCCGCCGGCGGCGGAACTTCGAAACCGGCCTTGCCGAAGGTGTCGACCATCACATCGCGGCGGCGGCGATAGACATTGCGCACTTCGGCAATGTCGGAACCGTCACCGTTCAGCGCATGGGTCGCCGCAACCTGGATCGGCGTGAAGGCGCCGTAATCGAGATAGGACTTCACACGCGTCAGCGCCGCGATCAGCCGCTCGTTGCCGACGGCAAAGCCCATGCGCCAGCCGGGCATGGAGAAGGTCTTCGACATGGAGGTGAACTCCACCGCAACGTCGATTGCGCCGGGAACTTCGAGAACCGAAGGCGGCGGATTGTTTTCGTCGAAATAGATTTCCGAATAGGCAAGGTCGGAAAGCACGATGATCTCATGCTTCTTCGCAAAGGCGATCACGTCCTTGTAGAAATCCAGCGAGGCGACATGCGCCGTCGGGTTCGACGGGTAGTTGACGATCAGCGCCAGCGGCTTCGGGATGGAGTGGCGCACGGCGCGCTCCAGCGGTCCGAAGAAGCTGTCATCCGGCTCGACATTCATCGAACGGATAACGCCGCCCGCCATCAGGAAGCCGAAGGCATGGATCGGATAGGTGGGGTTCGGACACAGGATCACGTCACCCGGTGCGGTGATGGCCTGCGCCATATTGGCGAAGCCTTCCTTGGAGCCGAGCGTGGCGACGACCTGCGTGTCGGGGTTCAGCTTCACGCCGAAACGGCGGGCATAATAGGCTGCCTGCGCGCGGCGAAGGCCGGGAATGCCCTTGGACGAGGAATAACGATGGGTGCGCGGGTCCTGAACGACCTCGCAAAGCTTGTCGACGATGGCCTTCGGGGTCGGAAGGTCGGGATTGCCCATGCCGAGATCGATGATATCGGCCCCGGCCGCTCGCGCGCTCGCTTTCAAACGGTTGACCTGTTCGAAGACGTATTGCGGCAGACGCCGGACCTTGTGAAACTCTTCCATCTCTTTCCTCATGGGAATGGACCGGTTCTGCCGGCCCATAACGAAGGTTCGTTTTTTGTTGTTAAACGCCGCCGACACGAACCGACCCGGCAGGCGTTATTCATTGTAGCGCAAAGCACGGGAAAACCTACAAGGCTTTTCTCGTCCCACGCCGCATAGCGGTGATCCGCCCGTCCTTCCGGCACGGCCTTTTCAGCCCCGCCGGCAAGGCGGATCGCGCACTATGATCAGGGAACTTGCATAACGCCAGATTCTTGGAAAATGCAAGGCAAGCCATGCTCAAGAACGGCCATTCCCTGCCCTTCAGCCGCGCTCACCCTTCACAATTGCCGCGCGGATGACCGAAAGCACGCGCTCCGGCTCGATATCCGTGCAGATGAGCTGGCTCGGATGCCCGTCCCAGTCGCCCGGCGGAAAGGCGCGGCCATCCGGCTTCTGGATCGTCTGGCCATCGGCAAGCCCGCCGCAAACGACACGCACCGGGCCGCTGCGGGTGGTAAACAGTTCCGGCGCGACGAGATAAACGCAGGCGCAGCTGTCATGCACCACCATGCCGTCACCGGTGCGGGTCTTGTAGAAATCGATATAGAATTGCGACAGGTCCGAAAGCAGCTGCACCGGCTTGCCGCCGGCCTCTGCCATCTCCGCCATGAAGGCGCTGGTCATCACGGTTTTCGTCGTCACGTCCAGACCGACGACGACCACGCGCCACGGCGCAGTGAAGACAAGATCGGCCGCTTCCGGATCGCCGTGAATATTGGCCTCGGCCGCCGGCGAGACATTGCCGTTTATGTCGAAGGCGCCGCCCATGACGATGACTTCCTTCACCAGCGCCGCAAAATCCGGTTCCTCACGCAGTGCCAGCGCCAGATTGGTCATGCGGCCGACGGCGATCAGCGTCACCTCACCTGGATTGGCCTTCACCGTCTCGATGATGAAGCGATGTGCGGGGCGCGGATCGAGCGGCAGGTCGATGGTTTCAGGGATATCGATATCGCCGAGGCCGTTTTCGCCGTGGATGAAGGTCGGCCAATGACCCTCTTTGCGGGCGGGATCGAAGGTCACGCCGGCGCCTCTCGCGACCGGTGCGGTCATCTGCCATTCCCGCTTGAGGAAGAGCGCATTGCGGGTGGTGATATCGATGGGAGCGTTGCCGAAAACCGTGGTGACGCCGATCAGATCGATATCGGGGTGACGGTGCAGGAACAGAAGCGCCATGGCGTCGTCTACACCGGGATCCGTATCGAATATCACTTTATGCATAATGCCCTCATCCGTATGTCTTCAAGCGCCATCCGCTTCTGCCGGCGACGCGCCACGGAAACATAACGATAAGCGGCAACACCGCAATCCCCCCGCAGGCGGCATATCATGCAGAAAAATATTGCGTGGCGGGCTTTTCAGTGAAAGAAGAAGCCCTCTCCCGCCGCTGCCCGGACATCCCCTAGTGCAAGACATCGCCCTCAACGTTTTTCTCGTCCTTTTCTGCGTCGCCATCTTTGCCGGCTTTATCGATTCCATTGCCGGTGGCGGCGGCCTCATCACCATTCCGGCGATGCTGATCATGGGCATTGCACCGCTCGATACGCTCGGCACCAACAAGCTGCAATCGCAGTTCGGCTCTGCCTCCGCCACCATCGCTTATGCCCGGCGCGGCCACGTCAATCTGAGGGAACAATTGCCCATGGCCGTCATGGCCATGCTTGGCGGCGGGCTCGGCGCGGTCGCCGCCGGCTTCGTGCCTTCGAGCGTGTTGCGCACCATAATGCCGTTCCTGCTGATCGCGATTGCGATCTATTTCGCCTTCAAGCCGCAGCTCAGCGATATCGACAGCCACCGCCGCATCACACCCTTCGTGTTCGGCTTCACCGTCGCGCCGCTGGTGGGCTTCTACGACGGTGTTTTCGGCCCCGGTGCGGGATCCTTCTACATGCTCGCCTTCGTGGCGCTTGCCGGTTTCGGCATGTTGAAAGCAACCGCCCACACCAAGCTTCTGAACCTCGGCTCGAACTTCGGCGGTTTCGTTGTGTTTGCGATAGGTGGTGCGGTTTTGTGGAAGCTCGGCCTCGCCATGGGCGTCGGCCAGTTCATCGGCGCACAGATCGGCTCCCGCTTCGCCATGAAGAACGGCGCGAAGATCATCCGCCCGCTGCTGGTGCTTTCCTGCCTGGCCATGGCGACGAAGCTTCTTATTGACGCTTCGTCCGCGTGGTCCATCGCGACGATATGGGAAACAATATTCCCGACGTAAAAGGATGGTCGTCAGAGACGGACGTGTAACGTCACGCCGTGGCGCGGCGTCTGCGATCCTCGATTTCACGGATGACGACCATCGCGCCAACAAGCTTGTAGGCAGATGAATAACACGGTGACATTTCCAACGATTTCACGATCGTGCGGCCGTTCTGGTCTTCCGCGTAGGTATACTTCGACGTATCGCCCTTGAAACAATTGTCGAGCTTGTCCCTGAGGTCGTTCTGGAAACGGTGGACGCCGACCAGCTCCGCAATATGGCAACCCACAAGCCCTTCCGGCGCATTGCGCTGAAACGCGTCAAGAGAATTGGCGAACGAAACGCGGTAGCCGGGCGTAACGATCACGACGGGATCGTCCAGATCGTTCAGCATGTCTTCATCGAGGATCAGGTGGCGATGATGCCACTCCAGCGTGTCCTCGTCCTCGTCACCAACGACTTTGGCCTTCGAAGGCATGCCGACATAACGATCAACGAGCGTCCGCAGAAGCTCGGAGTTGCGCTGGACGCAGCCCAGATCCTCCGCCTCGTGGTTGAGGAGGTCGATGGCAAAACGGAACTGCTCGCGAATATCTTCGGAATTTTCTGTCTTGCGTCCGACGACCCGCTCGAGAAGCTGCTCCAGTTCACGCTCCAGCACTGCGATCTTGTCGGCTTCGTTCTTACCAACGGCAGATTGCAGTTCCGTATAACGCAGCCAGAACAACTCAATCAAATCTTTCAACCCAACTCTCCCTGAACGGGCATAACCCGGTTCCCAATGCGAACGGATTAACCCTTTGCCCCCTGATTATAGCGTCTTTGCGCTTAAAAATGACGTAACGAAACGCAGGAACGCTGCGAGGATTGTTGTCCAAAATATCACAGCAGCCGCCAATTTTTCAATTTCGATAATCCATGAACGAAAAATGAGGTTCCATTAATATGGAAAAAACATCGGAACACATCATTCTACGGCCGAATTTCGTAAAAATCGCCGAGGATCGGGCCGCACGGCATCACCTTAAATCTGGTGCTTCACGTCCCATCGGTCGTGATACCACAGCCATTGTCCGGGGTATTCGCGCACCCAGCTTTCCACCTTGTCGTTCAGAAGCTGCGCCGTCGCCTGAATGTCGACATTACCCTTCTCATCGCGCGGAATTTCAACCTTGGGCTCTATTTCCAGCCTGTAGCGATTGTCGGGAAGACGAACGCAACGGGCCGGATAGACATCGCAGTTGAACTGCCGCACCAGCTTGGCAAGCAGCGGGTTGGTGCGGACTTCAAGGCCGAAGAACTTTGTCGTCAGCCCCTTGCCGAACTTCTGGTCGACGAGCACGCCGACACCGCCGCCCTTTTCCAGCTGCCGCGCCAGCGCGAAAGAGGAGCCGGCGTGCGACGGCACAAGATTGCCCATGCGCTCCTTGCGGAAGTTGAACACCTTGTCGGCCACGAAAGGATTGTTCGGCGGACGGAACAGCACCGTTACATCGAGACCGAAAGCCGAGCCGGCCACCGGCAGCAATTCGAAATTGCCGCTATGGGCGGTAAAGACGATGAAGGGTCGCGGATTGTCGCGCAGCTCGAGGAAGGTCGGAATGCCCTCGACCTCGATGCGGCCCGTTTCGTTCTTTTCCGGATCGAAATCGAACAGCCGGTCGAGAAACACGTATTCCGCCGCAAGCCGGCCCATATTGGCCCAGCTATCCATGGCGATCTCAAGCCGCTCATCTTCGGATTTCTCCGGAAAAGCGCGCGCCAGATTATGGAGCATCAGCTTGTGGCGTTCGGTTTTCGGCCCCACCCAGCGCGCCAGCCGGTCGGCGGCGCGAATGCCCGCATCAGCGGGAAAGAGCTTCAGCAGGTTGAGAAGGCCGAAGGCGAATGTCGCAATCAGCCACTGCCGGAAGTGGTCCAGTTTCAGGACAATCCGTGTCAGGAAAAGCTTCAAGATGCTCAGTCCATCCGCAGCACGATTTTGCCGAATACCTGGCGTGTCTCCATGCGCTCCAGCGCCCGGTCGATATCGTCGAAGGTCACTTCGGTGTCGATGACGGGATGAACGATGCCGCGCGCCATCTTCTGCATGGCGTTGGCCATGTTTTCCATACGGCAGCCGAACGAGCCGAGTAGCTTCAGCTGCTGCTGGAACAGCATCATAAGGTTGATATCGGTGGAGACGCCCGACGTCGAACCGCAGGTGACGAGACGGCCGCCGCGCTTCAGCGAGAACATCGAACCCGCCCAGGTGTCCTTGCCGACATGTTCGAACACGACGTCGACACCCTTCTTTTTCGTCAGCTTGCGCACGACGCCTTCGAAACGGTCGGTCCGGTAGTTGATGACGTGATCGGCGCCCAGCGCCTTCGCCCGTTCGATCTTGTCGTCGGAACCGACAGTGGTGATGACGGTGCAGCCCATCTTCTTGGCAAGCTGGATCGCCGCCGTGCCGATGCCGGAACCGCCGGCATGGATGAGGATGGTTTCGCCGGACTCCAGCTTGGCATTGTCGAACAGCATGTGCTCGACGGTGCCGAAGGTCACCGGTGCGAGAGCCGCAGCAACGGCATCGACGCCATGCGGCGCAGGCACCAGCTGGCGGGCGGGAATATTGATCTTTTCCTGCGCGAAACCGTCAAGGTGGAAACCGTGCACACCCTGCACATGTTCGCACAGATTGTCACGGCCTTCGCGACACGGCTTGCACAGCCCGCAGGTGCGCGCACCGTAGATCGACACGAGCTGGCCGGGCAGCACATTCGAAACGCCCGGACCGATGGCTTCGACCACACCCGAAGCCTCGGCACCGATGGTGAGCGGCATCTTGCGTTTGGCGAAAGCCATGCCGCGCCAGCCCCATACGTCGATGTGGTTGAGCGCAACCGCCTTGACGCGCAGCGTCACCTCGCCCGGCGCCGGCGCATCCGGTTCGGGCAGGTCCACTTTTTCGAGCTTCCGGTCGTCCACGAGTTGAAGAGCGCGCATATATCAGTCCTTCGCCCGAAGGCGTTAATCTCTAGTGCGATTCCAGCAAAACTCTGTAACCGTTTTGCGGCCGGAATGCGTAATCAAAGAAGCGAGAGCGTTTCCGCAGTTGCCCGGGAAACGCTCCTGTTGATGGCGAAACCGGTTAAGCCGGTTCCCGCGTCATGACAAGGCTTGCATTCTGCCCGCCGAACCCGAAGGAGTTGGACAGAACCGCACTCACCTGAGCATCCCGCTTCACATTCGGCACCACGTCGAGCGTGATGGTCGGATCGGGATTGCTGTAGTTGATCGTCGGCGGCAGCGTGCCGGTCAGCATGGTCTGCAGCGAGAACACGGCTTCCACGGCGCCGGCGGCGGTGAGCGTATGGCCGATCATCGACTTGTTGGACGACAGCGGAATATTCTTCAGACCCTCGCCGAAGACGGCGAGCATGGAGCCATATTCCATCTTGTCGTTCTCAGGCGTCGAAGTGCCGTGGGCGTTGATGTAACCGATATCGCTTTCTGCCACGCCCGCATCGGCCAGTGCCGCGCGGATCGTTGCAATCGCCGGGCCGCCATCGGGCGAAGACCGCGTGCGGTGGAAGCTGTCGGCCTTCTCGCCCGCACCCTTGATGATGCCGAGTACCTTCGCGCCGCGCGCAACGGCGGCTTCCAGCGATTCCAGCACCAGCGTCGCAGCACCCTCGGCGATCACGAAACCGTCGCGGTCCTTGCTGAACGGCTTGGAGGCCTTTTCCGGCGGATCGTTCTGGGTGGAAAGCGCGGAGAGAAGCGAGAAACGAATGAGCGCCTCGGCGCTGACCGAACCGTCGGTGGCCACCGTCAGCGCCCGCTCGGTGCGGCCCTGGCGGATTGCCTCGACGCCGAGCTGGATCGCGGTCGCGCCCGATGCACAGGCCGTAGACAACGTGACCGGCAGGCCGCGTGTGCCGAAACGGTCGGAAAGACGCTCGGAAATTGCGCCGAACAGGGCGGCTTCCTGGAATGCCGGGTCGGGACGCTGGCGGAAGGCCGTCAGGAACCGTTCATAGGCGTCACCCGGCTGGGCGGCCGGCGGAGACCGGTCGGCAAGCTCGAAACGGGCGCTCCATTCCGGCTCGATAGGCGGCGCCGCGAGAAACAGCGGGCCATCGAAATCGCCGGAGATACCGGCCTGCGCCAGTGCCTCGATGGTGGTTTCGCGCGCGAAGGCATAGGAACGCTCGACCGAATTCGGAACGGGGATATCGATGAAATCCACCGTACCGCTGATGCGGGTCGAAAGCCCCTCGGTCGGGAAACGGGTGATCTTGTGGATGCCCGATTTACCCGATGTCAGCGCCGCCCAGTTATCGGCGAGCCCCTGCCCGAGCGAGGTGATGATGCCCATGCCGGTGACGGCGACGATGGGACGACCGAGATGATCCCTGAAATTGGAAGTCATGGTCTTTCTCCTCAAACGTCGCGGGACAGAACGGCGACACCTTCGCCGCGCACATGGCCGACGGTGGTGACGACGGCTTCGCTGGCCGCCTCGCCCATGGGCTTTTCCTCAGCCGCATCGAAGGTAGGCACCTTCGCGCCACTTTCAAGCGTCAGCGCGGCAAGCGCCAGCCCGAGCGGAAACTGTGCTTCCAGCCCATGACCGGTGACGCCGCCAAAACCGCGAATGACGGCATTCGGCAGGGCCTTTTCGAGAATGTCCTTCTCGCGGGCCGTCACGCCGTCATAACCGCTCGCGCCGGAAAACACGACGGTCGCCGCACTGTCCTTGGCGGGAGCAAGCAGCCGCTCCATGCGCTTTTCCATCTTGCCTTCGTCACGGCTGCCGCGGTCGCCCTCGATGGCGTCGATGCGGGCGTAAATGCGCGCGCCGCGCTCGCTGGCGTGCTTGCGCGATTCCAGCACCAGGAACGCGCCGAGCGAACCGGAAACCATGCCGCCGCCTTCCTGACCTTGACGCGACCACAGCGGCTGCCAGCCGCCCTGCGCATGCGCGCCGATGGCCTCAAACAGCAGGATCATGTCGGGACGTTCCGCCGAGAAGGCGCCGCCCACCAGCGCGTGGCTCGATTCGCCGGAGCGGATGCGGTGGAACGCGGTTTCGACGGCGGAAATGCCGGCCGCTTCCTCGCCCATGAAGGTGCGGGAAGACCCGGTAACCTTGTGCACGATGGAAATATTGCCGGCCATCAGGTTGGAAAGCTGGGCAAGAAACAGCGTCGGACGCAGCTCCGTCGTCAGCTTCTCATTGAGCAGCTTTTCGCGGTCATTGCGCTTCAGCGCCTCGTCGACGATCAGCGTATCGACATTGATGTCGCGCTCACCGCCGCCGGCGGCAACGATCATGTCCATGGTGGCGCAGGCTTCGGCATCTTCCTTCAGCCCAGCATCGTCGAGTGCCAGACCGGCGGCGAAAACGCCGAGACGCTGCCAGTTTTCCATCTGGCGCTGGTCGCCGCGCTTGGCGATCTGCGCGGACCAGTCGATCTCCGGCATGGGATGGACCGGATAGGGCTTGAACTTTTCGGTCTCGACCACCGGCTCCGGCACGGCGGTTCCCGAAAGAAGCGCCACATGCGCCTGGCTGCCGACGCCGTGACAGGTCACGATGCCGACCCCTGTTATCACCACATCATTGTCAGATTTCATCGTCTGTCATCCTTTGCAGCCGGCCCCGTCGAAACGGTCACGGCTATCCAACAGCGGTCGCGAACAACCACTTCATGCGTTGCGGAATAAAGCGCGCGATGCGGATTGGCAATGGTGAAGGCCTGATCCGCCGTCGCGAGCCTACGATTTTCGTGCTCAAAAACCGGGCCGGCGGGAAAAACGCTCTCCTTCGAAACGGATGGAAACGCTTATTTCTGCGCATCCGCGGCAATCGCCGCCATCAGGCCGACTTCCTCGGCCCGCTTCTTGACGATAGGCCCAAGCGGGATTTCGCTGAAGAGCATGGTCCTGAGCTTAAGCTGCGCGTCGCAGACTTTCTTGCCATCCGAGGTGATCTTCGCCTTGGTCACTGCAAAGCCGGAACCGTCATGCTCCAGCACCGCCTCGATGTCGAGAACGGCGCCCGGCTCCACGAAGGTACGCATCTTGGCGCCGTCGACCGACATCAGGAACGGCATGGAGGCGAAATCGGAAAACGCCAGAACCATCATGCCGGAAGCCTGCGCCATTGTCTCGATCAGAAGCACGCCCGGAACCAGCGGCATGCCGGGAAAGTGGCCTTCGAAAACCGGGCTTTTGTCGGGAACGACAGACTGCGCCTTCAACGTGCGCGTCGTCATGTCCACGGCCTCGACCTTGTCGATCATCTGAAAATATTCAAGCAGCATCCGTCCGGCCCGTCTCTGGTCGGTTAGTCATGGTTTGCCCGCAGGCGGCATCAAAAAGAAAATGCCCGCTGCAAGCGGGCATTGTCACATCAGCCCTTGGCTGCGCGCAATTCGTCAATCTTGGCGCAAAGGTTCTTCAGCACGAAATATTCTTCGGTGGAAACCTTGCCTTCGTTGACTTCCTGCGTCCACTGCTCGAGCGGAATTTTGATGCCGAATTCCTTGTCGATCGCGAAAACGATATCAAGAAAGTCGAGGCTGTCGATGCCCAGATCGTCGATCGTGTGGCTCTCCGGCGTAATGGTTTCGCGGTCGATTTCGCTGGTTTCGGCGATAATGTCGGCAACCTTGTCGAATGTAGCTGTCACGCCCATAATCCTTATTGTCGTTCGTATGAATTATCCTGTCTGACGCACCACATAGGCAAGTCGCACAAAAAAGCCAATGGTTTCGTGACGTAACTTTGAAATTTGCCCCAAAACTGTTGCCTAAACAGCAACCGAATGGCGGCCGCGTCCATTGCCGAGATAGGCGTCGAAGATTGCCGCGATATTACGCACGAAGGGCTTTCCAGCCTCCGTCACCGCAAAAATATCGGCGTCCATCCGCACCACGCCATCCTTGTCGCTTGCGGCAAAATGCTGCGCCTGGGCTCTCACGGAATGGCTCACATTGCCGAAACGGTGCTGCAACTGCGAAAGATCGATAGCGAAATCGCACATCAGCCTTTCGATGACATGCGAGCGCAGATGATCGTCCTCAGACAACTCTATGCCCTTGACGGCGGCAAGACCGCCCTCGCCCACCATCCGCTGATATTCCCCCGTCGCCACCATGTTCTGCACATAACCCTGCGGCAGCCTGCCGATGGACGATGCACCAAGTCCGATCAGCGCATCGGCCGTATCGGTCGTATAGCCCTGAAAATTCCGCCGCAGGGCGCCCGCTTCGGCGGCCTGGCATAATGTATCGGTCGGCTTGGCGAAATGATCGATGCCGATGGCCTCGTAACCCGCCTGTTTCAGCATCTCCGCCGCCATCGTCATCTGGCGGTAGCGTTCGGCAATATCCGGCAGGGCATGCTCCGGGATCAGCGACTGGTGTTTTTTCATCCACGGAACATGCGCATAACCGAAAAGCGCGATGCGATCGGGGTCGAGCGACACGATCTGGTTCACCGTCTTTTCCAATGTCCCGCAGGTCTGGAACGGCAGCCCATAAAGAATGTCGCAATTGACCGAATGAACGCCCCTCGCCCGCACCGCATCCACCACGGATTTCGTCTGTTCGAAGGACTGAATGCGGTTGATGGTTTTTTGCACTTTGTCATCGAAGTCCTGAACCCCGAGGCTCGCCCGCGACATGCCGATGGCGGCAAGCGCATCGTAGCGGCTGTCATCCAGATCGTTGGGGTCCATCTCGACGCTGATCTCGGGTGCAAGGCCGAAGGTGAAATGACGCCGCAGACAGTCCATCAGGCTCTGCATGTCCTCCGGCTTCAACATGGTGGGCGAGCCGCCGCCGAAATGCACGGCACCCACCACCGCATCCGGCGAAACAAGCGCGCCGACGGCCTCGATCTCCTGCTTAAGTGCTTCAAGATAAACGGCAATCGGCTCGTATTTCAGCGTGTGCTTGGTGTGACAGGCGCAGAACCAGCACAGCCGGTCGCAATAGGGAATATGCAGATAAAGCGAGAGGCGATTCCTGTGACCGAGCGCGCCGAGCCAGCGGCGATAGGTGCCATTATCGATTCCCTCGTGGAAATGCGGCGCGGTCGGATAGCTCGTGTAGCGCGGCACTGCACCCGAATATTTGTGAAGAAGTTCGGTATTCATCGCCCGATTTGCCTTTTATCAAGAAAATGTCGATTTCCTCTCTTTCAGTAACGGCTGCGACAGTTTGCAACTTTGACTTCAATCAAATTGCACCGTAAGTTCTTGCTAAAGTAGACGCAGGGGCGACGGCTACGTGGCGAAAGCCTTGCATGAGACCGGATTTGACACCCACGGTCGTAATCGTCCCGAAAAAGCCAGCATTGGAAAAGGCTTATGGACACGCTGCAGAAGACCATCCACAATTCGGAAGAACCCGTTGTTTGCCGCTCCTGCGAGGCGCGTCACGGCGGTCTTTGCAGCACGCTGACGCCGCAGCAGCTCTGTGACCTCAATCGCCATTCCAGCCGCAAGAAACTGGAAGCGGGCAACGAGCTTCTTGGCCAGGGCGAACTCGTCACCTCCTACGGCAATATCCTAAACGGCGTGGTGAAGCTGTCGAAAATGATGTCGGATGGCCGCCAGCAGATCGTCGGCCTGCAATTCGCACCGGACTTTCTCGGCCGCCCCTTCATGGCGGAAAGCAAGATGACGGCGGAAGCCGCAACCGATGTGGAGATTTGTCTTTTCCCGCGCCGTGTCGTCGACCGGATGGTTGCCGAAGTGCCCGATATGGAACGCAAGCTCCACAGCCAGTCCCTGAAGGAACTGGACGAGGCTCGCGACTGGATGCTGACGCTGGGGCGCAAATCGGCGCAGGAAAAGGTTGCCAGCTTCCTTTATATGATCGCCACCCATATCGACCCGGAAAACGACGACAAATCCTGCTTCGACCTGCCGCTTTCACGCGCCGATATCGCCGATTTCCTCGGTCTGACCATCGAAACGGTTAGCCGGCAAATGACCAAGCTGCGCAAGGAAGGCATTATCCGCATCGAGAACAATCGCCACATCACCGTGCCGGATCTCGACGTGCTGAGTGACGCCGCCGGCAACGACTGACGGAATTTGCCTCTCACTGCCCCTGAAGTGCAGATGTCCCGAAATTGATATGCGGCGCTCGCGCCTGAGCGGGTGCGAGCGCAAAACCGGCAAGAACCAGCAAAGCGGCGATGCATTTCATGATATTTCACCCCGTGCCCCGCTTTTTCAGCGGCCTGTTTGTTATGGCTGCATCATAAGCGGCAAACCGCATCCATCCGCTTAACATCTTGGGTAAGCAGATGGTTCAAAGGCAGGGTAAAGAAGGGGTTATGATTGCCGGGCCGACAGGGCCTCAGCCGTGATTGTCGCTGTAGCAAGTTCGGCATCCCCGCTTGTTTCTTCTCCCCGCCGGGGAGAAGGTGGCCCGAAGGGTCGGATGAGGGGGCAAGCGCAGAGATATGCGGAGAGCTTGCCCCCTCATCCCGCTGCCGCGGACTTCTCCCCGGCGGGGAGAAGTCCGCGGCACCCGCTCGCTCCATATGGAATGGCGCGTTTGGGGGCATGTTTTGTCAATCAAAGATAATCTGGTCCGTCGCTGAGACCGCGCAAACTGCGCGGCGTGATCTCACTGCGAGGCGGCAGGTGTCGCAACCGGCTTCTGGTTTTCGGCAAGCGCCCGCAGCTCCGCCACGCGGCGCTTGTATTCGGCTTCCGAAATCTGGCCGTTGCGCCGTGCCGCACCGAGGCGCGAGAGGCTCGATTCCATGGTGGAGGCTTCATCCTCGCCCATCTGGGTGCCAGCGGCCGTCAGCGGCTGCGAGAAGGTCGGATAGGTGCCGGTGTCGCGCTTCTGGCTCACCGCAGTGTCGCTGACCGGGCGCGGGCCGACGATTTCGGCCGTCGGGCGGCGCATATGGGCGGGCGCGACGATCGGCTCCGGAGCCTTGCAGGCGGCAAGTGTGGCGGCGAGCATTGCGCCGGAGAGCGAAAGCACAGCGATTCTTGCCGCATTTTCCGCATATGTTCCCCATGTGCCCATGTGCTTGCCCATCGTCATGTTCCGCCTGTAAGGATATCTGCAGATATCGAATTCGACCACGGTTCGGCCCTTTGCGGCCTCCCCTTGCTGGTGGAACTTGTATTCGTTTTCATGCAGAATGTGCAAACATAAATTTGGCGGAGGATGGTGCATGGCAGGTGTTGACGGCGGGGACACGAAAAAGGGTGGCAAAACGCCCGGCTTCGACGCCAGCTCCGCCGAGGCCTACCTGATCCGCGACCCGGAAACCTTCGCGATCAACATCGCCCGTGCGCTCGAAAATCTCGGCAAGGCCGCATCCGAATGGCTCGCCCCGCGCGAACGCGGTGAGGTTCCCCACACCAGCGCCGATCCGGTAACCGATCTCGTCAGGACGCTCTCCGATGTCGCCGAATACTGGATGGCCGAACCGAAGCGCTCGCTCGAGGCGCAGACCCATCTGCTTTCCAGCTATTACGATCTCTGGGCAAAATCGGTGGCGCAGTTTTCCGGCGATGCCGATTCGGCCCCGCAAAAACCCGCCGAAAGCGGCCCTGCGGAACGCAGGAGCAGGCGTTTTGCAGATGCCGACTGGCAGGCCAATCCGTTCTTCGATTTTCTCCTGAAAGCCTACCAGACCACCGTTGGTTTCGCCGACCGGATGGTGACGGAGGCCGATGGGCTGGACGAACATACCCGCACCAAGGCGCTGTTTTATATGCGCCAGGTGACAGAGGCCCTTTCGCCGGCCAATTTCGTCTTCACCAATCCGCAGGTCTTCCGCGAGACGGTCGCCTCCAGCGGCGCCAATCTCGTCAAGGGCATGGCGCAGCTGGCCGAGGATGTAGCGGCCGGCAATGGCCATCTGAAACTGCGCCAGACCGATTACAGCAAATTCGTCATCGGCCAGAATATCGCCGTCACGCCGGGCAAGGTGGTGGCAAAAAGCCCGCTCTGCGAAATCATCCATTATGCTCCGACGACGCAGAAGGCCTTTAAACGGCCTTTGCTGATCGTGCCGCCATGGATCAACAAATTCTACATCCTCGATCTCAACCCGCAGAAATCCTTCGTCGGCTGGTGCCTCGAGCAGGGCCACAGCGTCTTCATGGTCTCCTGGATTAACCCGGATGCCCGCCTCGCCGACAAGGGCTGGGATGATTACGTTCGCGAAGGCATCGATTTTGCGCTGGATACCATCGAGGAGCGGACCGGTGAGAAGGACATCAACGCCATCGGCTATTGCGTCGGCGGCACGCTTTTATCCTCAGCGCTGGCGCTGCATGCGCAGCAAGGCGATGAACGCATCCGCAGCGCCACGCTGCTGGCCGCCCAGACCGATTTCATCCATGCCGGCGATCTCAAGGTCTTCATAGACGAAGGCCAGCTTGCCGCGCTGGACAAGCATATGCAGGCGGTCGGTTATCTCGACGGCTCGATCATGGCGACCGTCTTCAACATGCTGCGCGCCTCCGATCTCATCTGGCCCTATGTGGTCGATAATTATCTGCGCGGCGCCGAGCCCCTGCCCTTCGACCTGCTCTACTGGAACTCCGATTCGACCCGGGTGACGGCCGCCAGTCACTCGTTTTATCTGCGCAATTGTTACCTCGAGAACAATCTCGCCCGCGGGCTGATGCGGGTCGCCGGCAACCGGATCAATCTCGGCGACATCAAAATCCCGGTCTATGATCTCGCCACCCGCGAGGACCATATCGCGCCGGCGAAATCGGTCTTTACGGGTGCTGCGCTGTTCGGCGGGCCGGTGGAATTCGTGCTTGGCGCTTCCGGCCACATAGCCGGCGTCATCAATCCGCCGCAGCTTGAAAAATACCAATATTGGACAGGCCCGTCACCGGCCGGAGACTTTGACGGCTGGCAGGCCGCCGCCACCCCGCACAAAGGCTCCTGGTGGGTGCACTGGCAGAACTGGATCGAAAGCCAGAGCGCTGAAAAGGTGACGGCGCGAAAACCGGAAGACGGCAAGGGCCCCGTGCTCGGCGATGCGCCGGGAACCTATGTCCTCTCCTGACCGCACCCATCATTTCTCATCTTTCAGGCCACATGTTCTTCACGCCCCCGCTTACTCCCGCCACGCTGATCGCCCGCTACAAGCGTTTCCTGTTCGATGCCGTTCTGGAAGACGGCACCGCGATCACCGGCTCCTGCCCCAATACCGGCTCCATGCGCGGGCTCACGGCTCCGGGCTCCCGCATATGGCTGTCGGAACATGACAGCCCGACCCGCAAGTACCGGCACATGCTGGAAATGGTCGAGGCCGATGGCACCACGGTCGGCATCAATACCGGCATGCCGAACCGGCTGGCGGAAGAAGCGATCCTGAACGGCCGCATCCCTGAACTTGGCGGCTATTCGACGATCCGGCGCGAACAGAAATACGGCCGCAATTCTCGCATCGATTTCCTGTTGTCCGAGCCCGGCCGGCCGGACGCCTATGTGGAAGTGAAGAACGTGCATTTCATGCGCGAGCAAGGCCTCGCCGAATTTCCCGATACCGCCACCAAACGCGGCGCGAAACATCTGGAGGAACTGGGTGACGCTGCGGAAGCCGGTTACCGTTCGGTGATGCTCTATCTCATCCAGCGCGACGATTGCGACCGGATGCGCATCTGCGACGATCTCGATCCCGTCTATGCGCTGGCGTTTCAGCGGGCGATGGCGCGCGGCGTGGAGGCCTATGCGGTGAAATGCACGGTCTCCCCGGCACAAATTTCGGTCAGCGGAACGGTTAAGATGGACGAATGGCGTCCGGCTGTTTTATGAACAGGGACGTAAAGAGACAGAAAGCACCAAGATGGTCACCTATATCGACGCAGCCTCCGCCCCCCTCAAGAATACCGGCGTTATCCGCCTCTATACCGCTGAGGACTTCGACGGGATGCGCAAGGCGTGCCAGCTGACGGCGCGTTGCCTCGATGAACTCGCCGCAATCGTCAAGCCGGGCGTGACGACTGACGCCATCGACCGTTTCGTCTTCGAATTCGGCGCCGACCACGGCGCGCTGCCGGCAACGCTGAATTATCGCGGCTATACCAAATCCGTCTGCACCTCGATCAACCACGTCGTCTGCCACGGCATTCCGGATGAAAAGCCGCTGCGCGAAGGCGATATCGTCAATATCGACGTGACCTATGTGCTTGACGGATGGCATGGCGATTCGAGCCGCATGTATCCGGTCGGCCAGATCAAGCGCGCCGCCGAGCGGCTGATGGAAGTGACCTATGAATGCCTGCTGCGCGGCATCGCGGCGGTGAAGCCCGGCGTGCGCACCGGCGCAATCGGCGCGGCAATCCAGGCCTATGCGGAAGCCGAGCGCTGCTCCGTGGTGCGCGATTTCTGTGGCCATGGCGTCGGACGCCTGTTCCACGACACGCCGAACATCCTGCATTACGGCCGCCCGGACGAAGGGCCGGAAATCCGCGAAGGCATGATCTTCACCATCGAGCCGATGATCAATCTCGGCAAACCGCATGTGAAGGTGCTTTCCGACGGCTGGACGGCGGTAACGCGCGACCGGTCGCTCTCCGCCCAATATGAACATGCCGTCGGCGTCACGGCCACGGGCTGCGAAATCTTCACACTGTCGCCCGGTGGCTTCGACCGTCCGGGCCTGCCGCCGCTTCCCCCCGCATAAGGCCAGACCCGCCTATGGCAAAACGCCCCGCCCCGCCTTCCGCCGATCTTTCCAAAACTCCCGGCTTTCAGGCGGGCGAAGGCGATCTGTTCAACGGAGCGGATGAGCGCGGCTTTTTCGCCGAATCGCGAAGCGGCGCGAAAAGGCCGGCAGCCATGGTCGAACAGGAAACGGATGCCGCCCATTATCACGGACATCGCGACCGGCTGCGGGCGCGTTATCGCGATGGCGGCGACGCGGCGCTCGCCGATTACGAATTGCTGGAGCTTCTTCTCTTCCGGCTGATCCCGAGGCGCGATACCAAACCCATCGCCAAGGCCCTGATCGCCCGTTTCGGAACGCTTGGCGGCGTGCTCGGCGCGCCCTTGCCGTTGTTGCAGGAGGTGAAGGGCGTGGGCGAAACCGTGGCTCTCGATCTGAAGCTCGTCGCCTCCGTTTCCCAGCGCATGCTGAAAAGCGAAATCCGCAACAAACAGGTCCTCGGCTCCTGGTCCTCGGTCATCGATTATTGCCACGCCGCCATGGCCCATGAAACGCGCGAACAGTTCCGCGTCCTCTTCCTCGACAAGCGCAACGTCCTGATCGCCGATGAGGTACAGGGCCAGGGAACCGTGGATCACACGCCGGTCTACCCGCGCGAAGTGGTGCGCCGCGCCCTTGAACTTTCATCTACCGCCTTGATTTTAATCCACAATCATCCAAGTGGAGACCCAACCCCTTCCCGCGCGGATATCGAGATGACCAAGACCATCATCGATACGGCAAAGCCGCTCGGCATCACCGTCCACGACCACATCATCATCGGCAAGGACGGCCACGCCAGTTTCAAAGGCCTTCGGCTGATTTGAAGTAAACGCGAAAGTTTAAGAAGAGCTGCAACCCATGGGAGCGGCATCAACACAAAATTAACACCTATAAATTAGCATTTCCGAAAATAATAAATCAAGGCATCGAACCTTGATGCCTGAAGGAACGGGGGTGCTTTATGTTTAATGGAGTGCGTTTCTTTCGCGATAGATCTGGCTCGTCTGCTGTCGAGTTCGCCATCGTCGCACCGATATTCTTTCTCGTCCTGCTCACCATGATCGCCTACGGCATTTATCTGATGGCGGCCTATTCGGTGCAGCAGATCGCCGCCGACGCGGCGCGCACAGCGGTTGCCGGCCTCAATACGACCGAACGCCAGCAGCTTGCCCGGGATTTCGTCACCAAAAGCGACCTCAGCTACGCCTTTATGGACAAGAGCCGCTTCACCGTCGATGTCGCGACGGATCCCGCCAATGCCAACCAGTTCACGGTGAAGGTCGAATATGACGCCCGCGATCTGCCGATCTGGAGCCTCTACAGCTACACCCTGCCCGAGCCGGTCATCCGGCGTTTTTCCACCATCCGGATCGGAGGAGCATGACATGCGAGATTTTCATTCCCTGCTTCCCCGCTTCCTCAAGGACAAAACGGGCAACATCGCCATTTCGGCGGGGCTCACCGCACCGCTCTTCATCGGCATATTGGCGCTCGGCGTCGACTACGGTTATCTGACATTGCAAAAACGGCAGTTGCAGCAGACCGCCGATCTCGCAGCCATATCGGCGGCAGCCAACGCCGCGGACGCCGAAAAGGCGGTTCAGCAATATTTCGCCCTCAATGGCATGGATCTCGGTGTCAGGACGGCGCAGGGACTTTTGACCGAAAAGGGCCTGCAACCCTTCGACCCGCTGAATGAATTCGCCAACAGCAAGGGTTATGCCGAGGTCATCAAGGGTCATTACGAGCCGGATGCGACAGTCCCGGTCGGCCAGCGTTTCGTCGATAACGCCCTGCCCACGAATGCGATAAAGGTGAACATCGTCGAACAGGGCCAGATATTCTTCGCTTCCGCCTTCACCAAGCCGCCAAAGGTCTCGGCGGTCGGAACGGCCTCGTCCCAAAGGATCGCGGCATTTTCGGTGGGATCGCGCCTCGCCAGCCTCGATGAGGGAATTCTCAACAGCCTGCTCGGCGGCTTGCTCGGCACCACGGTTTCATTGAAACTCATGGATTATCAGGCGCTTCTCGCCGCCGATGTCAATGCGCTCAAAATCGTCGAGGCGCTGGCCATCGATCTCAACCTCACCGCCAGCACCTATAAGGATGTTCTGAAGACGGAAATCAGCTACGGCAAATTCCTCGACGTGCTGACGAAAACCGCAGGCTTGCAGCCGGCGGTCGTCAACATTTTGAATACGCTGCAAAAAACCGTCAACAAGAGCAACGTCAAGATCAAGCTCGAGGAGATCCTCAATCTCGGCCCGTTCTCGGACAAGCTGATCGGTACGGGCGAAAACCTCAAGGTCACCGCCGGCGTCTTCGATCTCATCAATGCCGCCGCCGTGGCGGGCAATGGCGGCAACCAGCTGGGGCTTAATATCAACGCCAATCTTCTCGGCCTCGCCTCGGTCAAGGCAACGCTCGCCATCGGTGAACCGCCGGTCGAAACGCCGTCGCTCGCGGTTGGCGGTCAGGGCACCGTGGTGCGTACCGCACAGACCCGTCTTGCGGTCAGTGTCGTGGTGGACGGGCTTCAGGCCATTGCCGGCCTCAAGGTCAATCTCCCGCTTTATGTGGAAGTCGCCCATGCCGAAGCGCGGCTTGCCGATATTCGCTGCACGGGTGGCGGACAGGGCACCGTCGATGTCGAGGTCGTTCCCGGCATTGCCGAAATCGCCCTTGGCAATGTCGATACCACTGCCTTTGCCAATTTCGGCAGGGACCCGCGCGTCACCAAGGCCGCAATCGTGGATTCAGCACTGCTCGCCATCAATGGCAGCGCCCTCATCAACGCCACCAATATGACCAAGAGCAAGCTGACCTTCACGCAGTCCGATATTACCCAGGCCAAGATCAAGAGTGTCTCCACCAAGGACACAGTCACCACTCTTGTCAGTTCACTGCTGAAAAACCTCAACCTGGATATCAGGCTTCTCTTCCTCAACCTGGATTTGGGAGGTCTGGCGGGCATTCAGTCGGCGCTTGCCAACACGCTTGCGGCAGTCACCGCTCCGGTCGATCAGCTGCTCTACAACGTGCTTCTGGTTCTCGGCGTTAAGATCGGCGAAGCCGATGTGCGGGTCACGGATGTCCGCTGCCAGCAGCCGGCGCTGGTGCAATAGAGCATGTCTCCCAAAAGTGTGCAGCGGTTTCGGGACAAAGACATGCGTAAAAACAAAAATATGAAGCGCGTCGCATGAATCAGATTAAACGCGAGGCGCTTTAGGTCAGCGCCGCGCACGAAAAAGCCGCCGGAGGGTCTCCCGGCGGCTTTTTTGTTTATGGTGTCAGATCAGGCGTTGGCGATTGCCAGACGCTTCTCATCGCGGCCGCTCTTCATGCGCTCGGACAGCAGGAAGGCCAGTTCCAGCGCCTGATCGGCATTGAGGCGCGGATCGCAATGGGTGTGGTAACGGTCGGACAGCGAATCCGCCGTCACGGCGCGCGCACCGCCCGTGCATTCCGTCACGTCCTTGCCGGTCATCTCGATATGGATGCCGCCCGGATGCGTGCCTTCAGCGCGGTGGATCTGGAAGAAGCTTTCCACTTCCGACAGGATGCGCTCGAAAGGACGCGTCTTGTAGTGGTTGAGCGTGATCGTGTTGCCATGCATCGGATCGCAGGACCAGACGACCTTGCGGCCTTCCTTCTCAACGGCGCGAATGAGCTTCGGCAGACTGTCCGCCACCTTGTCATGGCCGAAACGGCAAATCAGCGTCAGGCGGCCAGCCTCGTTCGCCGGGTTCAGCGCATCGATCAGCTCGATCAGATTGTCAGGCGTCAGCGACGGACCGCATTTCAGGCCGATCGGGTTCTTGATGCCACGGAAATATTCCACATGCGCATGGTCGAGCTGGCGCGTGCGGTCGCCGATCCACAGCATGTGGCCGGATGTGGCATACCAGTCACCGGAGGTGGAATCGACGCGGGTAAGCGCCTCTTCGTAACCGAGCAGCAGGGCTTCATGGCTGGTGAAGAAGTCGGTTTCGCGCAGGCTCGGATTATTGTCCGCGCTGATGCCGATCGCCTTCATGAAGTCCATGGTTTCGGAAATCCGGTCGGCCAGCTTGCGGTAGCGATCCGCCTGCGGGCTGTCCTTGATGAAACCGAGCATCCACTGGTGAACGTTTTCGAGGTTGGCGTAACCGCCCATCGCGAAAGCGCGCAGCAGGTTCAGCGTCGCAGCCGACTGGCGGTAGGCGTCGAGCTGGCGCTCCGGGTTCGGAATGCGCGAAGCCTCGTTGAATTCGATGCCGTTGATGATGTCGCCGCGGTAAGACGGCAGCGTCACGCCATCCTGCGCTTCCACGTTGGAAGAGCGCGGCTTGGCGAACTGACCGGCAATGCGGCCGACCTTCACGACGGGCAGCTGCGCGCCATAGGTCAGCACGACGGCCATCTGCAGGAACGCGCGGAAGAAGTCGCGGATGTTGTCCGCGCCATGCTCAAGGAAGCTTTCGGCGCAATCACCGCCCTGCAGCAGGAAGGCGTTGCCTTCCGCCACATTGGCGAGCTGCTTCTTCAGGCGGCGGGCTTCACCGGCAAAGACCAGGGGCGGATAAGTCGCAAGCGTGGCTTCCGTTGCCGCAAGTGCTGCCGCATCCGGATATTCGGGAACCTGCTGGATCGGTTTCTGCCGCCAGCTGCCGGGGGTCCAATTCTGTGCCATGTTCTCACCCTTTTCTCGCCCACGCGACGTCGCGCGGCCGCCTCGAAAAATTGAGCGGCTTATAGCTCCAAGCATCGGCTTTGCATAGCCGATCCCCGAGCCATCCGGCTCATTCTGCCCGTTTTGAGCGCTCCAGACGCACAAAAGTCAATTCAAACGATTTAACAACCCCACCGCCATTCGAAAACTTCGCTTTCAAAGGGCGGCAGGCTGATGTGGGCGACGATTATACGACGCCCGTACCGGCGTTACACACGCTCGCCATTCACGACGCGATAGCTCGGCGAATACATCGTCACCAGTTCTTCGGCGGCTGTGGGATGAACCGCCATGGTGCGGTCGAAATCATCCTTGGTGCAGCCGGCTTTCAGCGTGATGCCGAGAAGCTGCGCCATCTCGCCCGCCTCATGGCCGAGAATATGGACGCCAACAACCTTGCGGTCGGCGGCATTGACGATCAGCTTCATGATCGTCTTTTCCTGACGGCCGGAAAGCGTCGCCTTCATCGGCCGGAACTGGGCGCGATAGACTTCCAGTTCCGGATATTTCTTGCCGGCTTCCTCTTCCGAAAGGCCGACGGTGCCAATTTCCGGCTGCGAGAACACCGCCGTCGCGATCAGCTCGTGATCCGGCTTGGTCGGGTTGTTCTTGTATTCGGTTTCGATGAAGCACATTGCCTCATGGATTGCCACCGGCGTCAGCTGTACCCGGTCGGTGACGTCACCCAGCGCGAAGATATTCGGCACATTCGTGCGCGAATAATCGTCAACGATGATCGCGCCGCGCGCATCCACCTTCACACCGGCGTTTTCGAGACCGAGGCCCTTGGTATTCGGATCGCGACCAAGCGCCAGCATGACAAGACCTACATGCAGAGAGCTACCCTGCTTGGTGCGTGCCACGAAACCGCCGGCGCCGTCCTTGCTGACTTCCTCGATGATATCTTCCAGAAGGATGCGGATGCCCTTGGCCTCCATCGCTTCATGCAGGCCCTTGCGCATGTCCTGATCGAAGCGCGACAGGATTTCCTTGCCGCGATAGATCAGGGTCGTTTCGACGCCGAGCCCATGGAAGATATTGGCGAATTCGACAGCGATATAACCGCCGCCGGCGATCAGGATCGATTTCGGCAGCTCTTCCAGGTCGAAAGCCTCGTTGGACGAGATCGTCAGCTCATGGCCGGGCAGCGCCTTGTGCTCGTTCGGCGTGCCGCCGACGGCAATCACGATGCGCTCGGCGGTGAAGGTCTCGCCGGTTTTCGTCAGCTTCACGGTATGGGCGTCGACCAGTTCCGCCCGGCTATCGAAAATATCGGCCTTGGCGTTTTCCAGACCCTTGCGGTAGAGCCCTTCGAGACGGGTGATTTCCTTGTCCTTGGCCGCGATGAGCTTCTTCCAGTCGAAGCTGCGCTCGCCGACGCTCCAGCCGAATCCTTCCGAATCCTCGAAATGCTCAGGGAATTGCGAGGCATAAACGAACAGCTTCTTCGGCACGCAGCCGCGGATGACGCAGGTTCCGCCATAGCGGTATTCCTCGGCGATTGCGACGCGCTTGCCGAGCGAGGCCGCCACGCGGCCGCTGCGCACGCCGCCGGAACCGCCACCGATGACGAAAAGATCGTAGTCATAAGCTGTCATAGTCAAAACCCCTGATCAAAACCGCCGTCCTCAGCCTCGAGACGGGCGGCGGCGCATTCACGGCACATATAGGTGCTGCGACGCACAAATGAAAAGCCCGGTCTTGCGGCCGGGCTTTGAATATTTCTGAATTGTCCGTTCACCCAATCAGGGCTTGGGAGCAGCCGGAGCGCCACCGGTGGCGTTCTGATCGGCCGGAAGCGGCTTCAGATCGGCGCCGGCAACCTTCTGCAGTTCCGACATGCTGGAAGCGTTGAGGTCGCGGTTGATGCCGGCGGCCCAGATATCGGCGGCCTTCATCAGTTCGCGCGTGGCGATCGGGCCGTCCTTCAGAAGCTTCTTACCGGCTTCGCTGCTGTAGAAGGTGGAAATGGCGTTCAGCTCTTCAACGGTGAAGGCGCGCGCATAGGTGAGCGCTGCTTCGCGCTCCAGATCGGCGCGGCGCGGCGCAAGCTCGAGAGCCTTCGCATCGACAGTCTCGGTGATCGCGTCCTGAACGTTCGGCGAAGCCTGAATGAGTTCGGCCTTCAGACGCTCCGCCAGACCCGGCAGAATGTCATCGAAACGGTCGGTAACGCCAAGAGAGGTGATCGCCTGCCGTGCGGCAGCGATATGCGCTTCCGAAATTTCCTGAGCGCGTGCGGCAGTACCGAACACGATGCCGGAAATGAGGATCGAAGCAGCGGCAGCTTTGCCCAGTCCCGCTAATTTGACCATGAAAATCTCGCTCCTGTTATACTGCCTGCATCACGCGGGCGCCTTCAGGACCCGCGATAATGGCAAGCGATGCCAAATTTATGAAAAGTCCGTGCTCGACGACACCGGGAATCGTGTTCAGCTCGCGTGCTAGCGCTTCTGCATCAGGAATACGGCCAAAAGATGCGTCGAGGATAAGGTGTCCGCCATCGGTCATGAAGGCGCCGTCGCCCGACGAACGCATCGTCAGCGCGCCGGAAAGCCCGGAACGCGACGCCAGTTTTTCGATGGCGATACGCGTCGCCACCTGGCCGAACGGGTTGATTTCGATGGGCAGCGGAAAGGCGCCCAGCGTCTCCACCACCTTGCTCTGGTCGGCGATCACGATCATGCGGGCGGATGCCGCCGCAACGATCTTTTCACGCAGCAGCGCGCCGCCGCCGCCCTTGACGAGACGCAGCGCATGATCGACCTCATCCGCACCGTCGATGGTCAAATCCAGTTCCGGCAATTCATCCAGCGATTTCAGCGGCACGCCAAGCTCGACGCACAGGCGCGCTGTGCGCTCGGATGTCGGCACCCCCTCGACTTTCAGACCGGCGGCGACCTTTTCGGCCAGAAGCCTGACGAATTCCTCGGCCGTCGAACCCGTGCCGATACCGAGCCTCATCCCATCCTGTACGTGGGACAATGCGGCCTCGGCGGCCTTGATCTTCATCTGGCGGGCATCCATGTGCCTGAAACTCCGGTAACTTTGTCGTCGCCGTGCTGTTTACACGGGTCGAAAGCCAAACGAAAGCCTTTTTCAAGCCAACGAACAGAACGTTGTGACGCGGTTGCAAAGACAGGCCCGTTTGCCTAGGCTTGGCGGGAATGAAAGCACCGATACATCAGTTACACGCATTCCCGAGAGGCCAGTTCCCGTGACATCCCGCCCGCTCTCCCCGCTCGCCATTTTCGATCTCGACGGCACGCTGGTCGATACCGCCGCCGATCTGGTCTCGAGCCTCAACCACACCATCGCCGCAGCCGGGCTTGCTCCCGTCACCTATGACGACCTGACCCACCTCGTCGGCCAGGGCGCGCGGGTCATGATCAAGCGCGCCTTCGCGCTTCGCGAGAGGGAACTGCCGGAAGCCGAAATCGAACCGCTCTATGAGCGCTTCATCACCCATTACCGCGCCGAAATGCCGGGTGAAAGCCGTCCTTATCCCGGTATCGTCGATACTCTGGAGGCGCTCTCGGAAGCCGGCATCACGCTTGCCGTCTGCACCAACAAGACTGAAATCCTCGCTCTGCCGCTACTCGAAAAACTGGGCCTGACACGCTATTTCGCCGCCATCACCTGCGGCGACACCTTCTCCTTCCGCAAGCCGGATGCCCGCCATATTCTCGGCACCATCGAAAAGGCCGGCGGCAACCCGCAACGCACTGTCATGGTCGGCGACAGCATCAACGATATCCTCGCCGCAAAGAACGCCGCGGTGCCGTCGATTGGCGTCACTTTCGGTTATTCGGATGTGCCAATGGTTGAACTCGAACCGGATGTCGTGATCGACGATTTCACTGCGCTGACGCCGGCGCTCTTCGAAGAGCTGGTTGCGAAGGGTGCAGCGGCGGCCTGAGAGGCTGGACCAGACAAGTAAAGCGCCAAGGAACGGCGATTCCGACGTCAATGAGAGCTGAATAACCTCTCTTCCGTCATGCCGGACTAGATCCGGCATCCAGCCACGGCGCGTCTGCGCCGTGAAGAGAGTCTCTTACGATCAAGGACTTGATCGCGCTGGACCCCGGATCAAGTCCGGGGTGACGGAGTACGGTGTTGCCGTTGACGCCAAATGTAGCAGGCGGACTCCAGCACCAAACAAATTGGGCAGGCCTTCCTTCAAACAAAAAAGCGCCGTCTCCGGCGCTTCTTCTCTTGATGGTATGCCGATCAAATCGATGCGGCCCGCGCCTTCGTCGTCACGGCAAACGCCTTCTGCACATAGCTGTCGCGGTCATAGACGTCGTCGAAGAACTGCACCTTGCCGTCCTTGTCCGGCCAGGCGGTGAAGTAGGCCACATAGACCGGAACCTTCTCCGGCACCTGCATGGCGCGGTTTTTGCCGGATGCGATCTGCTCGCCGACCTTGTCGACGCTGGTGCCGAGAACGGCGGCGGCCATGCGGCGCGGATCGACCAGACGGATACAGCCGTGGCTCAGCGCCCGCATGTCGCGGTTGAAGAAGCTCTTGGCAGGCGTGTCATGCATGTAAATGGCATGCGCATTGGGGAACAGGATTTTCAGGTCGCCCAGCGCATTGTCGCTGCTCGGCGGCTGGCGCACGGAAACCGCATTGGTGGAGCCGTACCAGTTGACGCTGGTGGAAGAGACGGCACGACCGCCCACCTGCACTTCGTAGCCCAGCCGGTCGAGATAGGACGGATCGCGGCGCAGCTTCGGCAGCATCTCGTTGACGATGATCGACTGCGGCACGCCCCAATAGGGGTTGAACTCCACGGTCTGGATTTCGTCCTGGAAGAAATAGGTCTGGTTGGCCTTGGAGCCGACGACCACCTTCATGCCGAACTGTTCCACGCCATCATTGTGATAATAGGCCATGAAAGCGGGCTGGTTGATGAAGACATAACGCTGGCCGAGATCGGCCGGCAGCCAGCGGACCTGCTCCATCGCCACCTGCACCTTGGCGATCTTCGCGTCATTGCTTTCGCCGACCATGGCGCGCACGGTGGCGCGGCCGATGACGCCATCGGGCTTCAGACCGTTCTCGCTCTGGAACGCCTTCACCAGATCGACGAGATCGGGCGTATAATCCGGCGTCTGCTGATAACCGGAAATGATCGCCGCATGTTCGGCCTTGAAGGCGGGCGAAGCGCGATGTTCGATAGCCTTGACGACATTGGCCATATCCGCGCTGCTGTTGCCGGGCTTCAGCACCAGATCGGCGGGAACGCGGACGACATGCGCCGCATCGCCTTCGCCGCGCAGACGGGCAAGCTCCGCCTTCAGCGCCAGATATTCGGCGCTCGACGGTTCACGGCTGCGCAGATAGGCGGCGACATCGGGGCTCAGGCCCGCAAGCTTCAGCACCGGTGCGAGGTTCACGGTCTTGCGCTTGAAATCGTGATAGCCGGAGAGCCGGTTCGGATCGACACGGCCACGGGCCGTATCCTGCACATAGGCGAGAACCTTGGCCGAAAGCGCCAGCTCGAACTGCATCTGCGCCCGCTGATAGGTGTCGGACACGGGCGCCGAGGCCGTCTCCACCGGCGTATCGGTCGCAGCCGCACCGGAAGCGTTGCTGATGCTGGCCGTCACATCCTTTGCCGGTGGCGAAATGCTGTAATCGGCTGGATCGAGGCCGCTTTCTCCGACCGTCTCGAGAAAGGCGATGACAGCATTGGCGCGCGCGGTCAGCTCGCCTTCCGAAATCCAGAGCGTCTTGCCGCCGGCGCCGTAATAGGCTTCCAGCGCCTTGGCGATCTCGGGGGTGGCGCTGAATTTCAGATTGGCAAGGCCTTCACCGAAATTCGCCGTGTTCACCGCACGGACCGTATCCGCCTTGTAGTCGTAATAACGCGGGCCGGAAACACGCGGCAGCGGCTCGGGATCGGAAGCATCGGCACTTTGGCCAGCGCTCGATCCGGAGGGCGAGGTGACGATGCCGGCCGGCGGCAACTCACCGCGATCACGCGCGATCTTGCCAGGACCGCCGCGCAGGAGGTCCATCAGCGTTACCGCACCGGCGCTGCCGGGAAGAGCGGTGGAAACGGAAAGACCGAGAGCCAGCACCAGTGCTGCCGATGTTTTTCCAGATGTGACTTGCAATTTGATCCTCGTAGCACCCAGCACCGCCAGCGAAAGGGCGGGCATCAGTTTCATGCTTGTCTAGCCGATCGACGGCCCGTTGAAAAGAAAACGTGAAAAGGCCCATAACCGTGCCGAAATGAACCTTATGATACAGCCAAAGCCGTAAAAACGTAATTTCCAGAATTGGTGAGAATGGTTAAATTTCCATTTATTTCATTCACTTTGCCCTGCCCCGCCACACCTTCCGGACGCCCCGGAAAGCCCGGCTTTCCGGCCATTTCGCGTCGTAGTAAAAATGACACGCTGGCGCCTTTTTCACCCTGCACCGCGCCTTAAGGCGAAATCGCTTTTGCGCGGCGGGAAATATCTGCCTCCGCTGCATTGCAGCGCTTTCATTGCCGGCGCGATGATTCTATATATCGGCCGCGCAAGGCGGGCGAAGGCGCCGTTTTGGCGGAGGAAAACGAGTAAAAAGGCAAGATTGATGACAGCCACACGGACGGAAACCGATACATTTGGACCCATTGAAGTTCAGGCCGATCGCTATTGGGGCGCGCAGGCGCAGCGCTCGCTCGGCAACTTCAAGATCGGCTGGGAAAAGCAGCCCGCCTCTGTCGTTCGCGCGCTCGGCATCGTCAAGCAGGCAGCCGCCCGCGCCAACATGGCGCTGGCAGGCCTCGACCCCAAGGTCGGCGAGGCCATCATCGCCGCCGCGCAGGAAGTCATCGACGGCAAGCTGACCGAGCATTTCCCACTCGTCGTCTGGCAGACCGGCTCCGGCACCCAGTCCAACATGAACGCCAATGAGGTGATCTCTAACCGCGCAATCGAGATGCTCGGCGGCGAAATGGGCACCAAGAAGCCGGTTCACCCCAATGACCACGTCAATATGAGCCAGTCCTCGAACGACACCTACCCGACGGCAATGCACATCGCCTGCGTGGAAGAGATCGTTCACCACCTGCTGCCGAGCCTCAAGCACCTGCACAAGGCGCTGGAAGCCAAGGTCAAGCAGTTCGAAAAGATCATCAAAATCGGCCGCACCCACACGCAGGATGCAACGCCGCTGACGCTCGGCCAGGAATTCTCCGGTTATGCCGCGCAGGTCGCCTCCGCCATCGCCAATATCGAAACCACCCTGCCCGCGCTCTCCAAGCTCGCCCAGGGCGGCACCGCCGTCGGCACGGGCCTCAACGCTCCCATCGGCTTTGCCGAAAAGGTCGCCGAGGAAATCTCCAAGATCACCGGCCTGCCCTTCGTGACCGCGCCGAACAAGTTCGAGGCGCTCGCCTCGCACGATTCCATGGTCTTCTCCCATGGCGCGATCAATGCGGCTGCCGCTGCACTCTTCAAGATCGCCAACGACATCCGCTTCCTCGGCTCCGGTCCGCGCGCCGGACTCGGCGAATTGTCGCTGCCGGAAAACGAACCCGGCTCGTCGATCATGCCGGGCAAGGTCAACCCCACCCAGTCGGAAGCGCTGACGCAGGTGTGCGCCCACATCTTCGGCAACAATGCAGCACTGTCGTTTGCCGGTTCGCAGGGACACTTCGAGCTCAACGTCTATAACCCGATGATGGCCTACAACTTCCTGCAGTCAGTCCAGCTTCTGGGTGACGCCGCCGTTTCCTTCACCGACAATTGCGTCGTCGGCATCGAAGCCCGAGAAGACAATATCAGAAAGGGCGTCGAGAACTCGCTGATGCTGGTGACAGCGCTGAACAGCAAGCTCGGCTACGACATCTGCGCCAAGATCGCCAAGACCGCGCACAAGAACGGCACGACGCTGCGCGACGAGGCCGTCGGCGGCGGATACCTCACCAACGAGGAGTTCGACCAGTATGTGCGCCCGGAGAACATGATCGGGCCGAAGTAAGCCTGTTGAATTTTGGTGGAATGCGGAACGGGCCTTCGGGCCCGTTTTTTTTGTTTGAAGTTAGCGGGTCGGACTTAAATGATCGACGCCCCATCTCGAAATGCCATGTTTGTCGCGGCTATCGCATCCACACTCCGTCACCCCGGACTAGATCCGGGGTCCAGCGCGATCAAGTCCTTGATCGCTTTAGACTCGTTCACGGCGCAGACGCGCCGTGGCTGGATGCCGGATCTAGTCCGGCATGACGGAAGAAAGCCATTCGCATAAACAAAAAAGGGCCGCTGTCGCGGCCCTCTTCATCTCATTCAAACCGTCAAACCAGCCGGCTCTGCTCCACCGCTGCTTCCACGAAGCTCGCAAACAGCGGATGCGGGTCGAGCGGGCGGCTCTTCAGTTCCGGGTGGTATTGCACGCCGATGAACCACGGGTGATCGGGATATTCCACCGTTTCCGGCAGGACACCATCCGGAGACATGCCCGAGAAGACCAGGCCGCATTCTTCCAGCCGGTCCTTGTAATCCACATTCACCTCATAGCGGTGACGGTGGCGCTCGGAAATATCCGTGGTGCCGTAGATTTCGGCGATCTTGGTGTCTTTCTTCAGCGCCGCCTTGTAGGCGCCGAGACGCATGGTGCCGCCGAGATCGCCCTTGGAGGAGCGCTTCTCCAGCTCGTTGCCCTTCACCCATTCGGTCATCAGGCCGACGACCGGCTCGGACGTCGGGCCGAATTCGGTGGAGGAGGCATTTTCGATGCCGGCAAGGTGACGGGCCGCTTCCACGACCGCCATCTGCATGCCGAAGCAGATGCCGAAATAAGGCACGTTGCGCTCACGCGCAAACTGCGCCGCCATGATCTTGCCTTCCGAACCGCGCTCGCCAAAGCCGCCGGGCACCAGAATGCCGTTGACCTTTTCGAGATAAGGCGTCGGGTCTTCCTTTTCGAAGACTTCCGACTCGATCCACTCCAGCTTGACCTTGACGCGGTTGGCAAAACCGCCGTGATGCAGCGCCTCGATGAGCGACTTATAGGCATCCTTGAGGCCGGTATATTTTCCGACAATCGCAATCGTCACTTCGCCTTCCGGCGTGCGGATGCGGTTGCAGACCTCTTCCCAGGGCTCCAGACGCGGCTTCGGCGCCGGCTCGATGCCGAAGGCGGCCAGCACTTCCGAATCGAGGCCTTCCTTGTGGTAGGCAATCGGAACGTCATAGATGTTCGCCACATCCAGCGCCTGGATGACGGCGGAAGGACGCACGTTGCAGAACAGCGAAAGCTTGCGGCGTTCCGCTTCCGGGATTTCCCGGTCGGCACGCACCAGCAGGATGTCGGGATGAATGCCGAGCGCCTGCAGTTCCTTCACGGAATGCTGGGTCGGCTTGGTCTTCAATTCGCCAGCTGCCGGAATGTAAGGCATCAGCGTCAGGTGAAGATAGATCGCCGTGCCGCGCGGCAGATCGTTGCCGAGCTGACGGATCGCTTCCATGAACGGCATCGCCTCGATGTCACCCACCGTGCCACCGATCTCGCAGATGACGAAGTCGTAATCGTCATTGCCCTCGATCACGAAATCCTTGATCTCGTTGGTGACATGCGGAATGACCTGAACGGTTGCGCCGAGATAGTCGCCACGCCGTTCCTTGTCGATGATGTTCTTGTAGATGCGACCGGTGGTGATGTTGTCGGTCTTGGTGGCCGAACGCCCCGTGAAGCGCTCGTAATGGCCAAGGTCGAGGTCCGTCTCGGCACCGTCATCCGTCACGAACACTTCGCCGTGCTGTGTCGGGCTCATGGTGCCGGGATCGACGTTCAGATAGGGGTCGAGTTTACGAAGCCGCACCCGATAACCACGGGATTGCAACAAAGCTCCGAGTGCTGCCGCAGCGATGCCCTTGCCTAGAGAGGAGACCACGCCGCCTGTGATGAATACATATCGCGCCATGGGATTCACCGGATACCTTTTTACCTCTGATTCCGCCAGCCCAAATTTCATGCTTTCGAAAATTCGCTGTTGACGAATTTGCGATGGGTCACAGGCCGGAATGCGAACAAAAGAAAACCGGCAGGCTTTTGGCCTGCCGGAGCGTTAAATCAAAACCGGGCTTATTGACCGGTCGGAACTGCGTTCGGATCAGCGGGCTGCGCCGGGGCCGGAGCGGCCGTGCCGGAAGCGGCCGGAGCCGGGGTCGTCTGAGCCGGCGCGGCTGCACCATTGGTCGGAACGCCATTCTCGGCCGGAGCCGGCGTCGATGGCGTCGTCGCCGGGCCGAGCGTATCGAGAATGCCGTTACCCTGGCCCTGCGTGGCCGGAATACGGTTCAGAATGTCGGTCGGGCGCGATTCGTAGCGCGTCAGGAGACCGAGGCCGAGCGAGGTCGCGAAGAACAACGCGGCAAGGATCGCCGTGGTGCGCGTCAGCGCATTGGCCGTTCCGCGCGCGGACATGAAGCCCGAACCGCCGCCGATACCGAGGCCGCCGCCTTCGGAGCGCTGGATCAGGACCACGCCGACAAGCGCCAGCACGATCATGAGGTGAATAACAATCAAAACGGTCTGCATGACAATCCATTCCATGCCCCGCGCGGAGCACTACAAAGAAGGTTTCGCGGCTCTTTACATGAGGCGAAGGCTTATTCCAAGCCCCTTTGCCGCCATCTGTAACAGGAAAACCTGTCTCAGGCCGTCAGTTGCTCGTATGCCGCATAGATGGACAGGAAGTCTGAGGCTTTCAAGCTCGCGCCGCCGATCAGCGCGCCATCCACGTTCTCGACGCCCATCAGTTCCAGCGCATTGGCCGGCTTCACAGAGCCGCCATAGAGGATGCGCATGGTCTTGCCGGCCTCACCGAAGCGCTTGACGAGTTCGTCGCGCATGAAGGCGTGGGCCTCGCGCACATCGTCCACGGTGGGTGTCAGACCCGTGCCGATAGCCCAGACGGGCTCATAGGCGATGACGGTATTTTCGGCCGTCGCCTCATCCGGCAGGGAGCCGGCAAGCTGGCGCTTGAGGATATCGAGCGTCTGCCCCCCCTTGCGCTCATCCGCGGTCTCGCCAATGCAGACGATGGCAATGAGATCGGCCTGATGGGCGGCCACGGCCTTGGCGCGCACCAGATGATCCGTCTCTGCATGGTCGGTGCGGCGCTCGGAATGGCCGACGATGACATGGGTGCCGAAGCAGTCGGCGATCATCTCGGCGGAAATATCGCCGGTATGCGCGCCGGAGGCGTTCTGGTGGCAATCCTGCGCGCCGATCATCAGCGGGCTGTCATCGCACAGCGCCGTTGCCACGTAGAGCAATGTCGAGGGCGGGCAGATCAGCGCATCCACCTTTTCAGACAGTGCGCCCTTGACGCCCTCTGCCATGGCCTTGATCTGATCGAGCGAGGCACGGGTGCCGTTCATCTTCCAGTTTCCGGCAACAAGCGGTCGAACATTCGGCGTCATGCGTATCCCATTCCCTTTGTCTTGAGGCCGCCTGTGGCGGCGCCCCTTCCCTCAGCCGTATCACGGCCCATAATCGCGACAGAAACGCCGCCGGAAATCCCGGGATATTCCTTTAACCTCAGCCGGCAACAAATGGTACAAAAAAGCGGCCCGAAGGTTCAAAACGACGGGCAATTTCTAAAAATTTGCCGTTACTGACCCAAGTCGAGGCCTTAGCGGCTCAAAATCCAGTTCAAAACCGCCCGCCAGTCGGTCATGCGCACCGGTGTGCCGTGGCTGCCACTCTCATACCGCGTGAACCGCGCCGGCTCGCCGGCCTTCAGCAAGGAACGGAAGATCGTGGCCTGCTGATCAGCAGAATAGACCTTGTCGGCGCTGCCATGGGTGAACCAGACCGGCTTCTTCGCCCTGGCAAAGACGCTTTTCGGAAAATCCGGATCGACCGCACCGCCGAGGATCGCCATGCCCTTGAGATTGGCGACGGCAGCCTTGTCGCGGCTGATGCCGTAGCAGATGAAGCTGCCCATGGAGGCACAGGTCAAAATGACAGGCTTGCCGCCCGATTTTTTGGCCGCATCGGCAATCAGCGCAGCAACATCGGCAACGCCGTTTTCATCGAAGGAGCGCACGCTCGGCACATAATAGGTGCCGCCATTGGCCACAGCGAGGTTTTTCAGCCGGTTGAAATTGCCGCCGAAGGTGTAGTCGTTCATGCCGAGCCGCCGGTCGCCGCCACGTCCGTGGATGAAGATGACCGTGAAGGCCTGCCCGCTTGCCGGCCCGACGCGGCCGACCTCAAGCGCCCTGCCCTCGACGGACATTGTTTCCAGCGCCTGCGCTTTCTTCGGCGTCATATCGACATATTGCCGTTTCACCCGCCGCTCCGGCACCTCGTCGCGGCCGTTGATATCGCGCATCTCCTGATAGTCGATGACTTCTGAAGCGCCGCCATCGGCGGTGGAAAGCACCGTCTGGGCGGAAAACAGTTCATCCTTGAACGGCCGCAGCGGCCCGTCGGAGGCGAAGGCTGCAACCGGCATGGCCGCAACAGTCAGGCTGAAAAGAGTACAAAACGTGAAATGAGCTGTGGACATGCCTTGGCTAACCGTTCATTCGTGGCTGCGAGACTTGCCATTGCAACCTCGCCAGCGCAATCCTCCTGTTGCGAAACCCTGACACAATCGTGGCATAGGATGCGCCGCGTCTGCCAGACGGGCCCACTTCAAATCGGACGGGAACCGCGTTTGGCGTTATGATTGACGCTACTGGCATAATGATTCGCATGGCGAAATTCTGACACACGCTTTTGAACTTTGGACATGATGGACGACAGCAACGATCTCTTCTCCGGTCTTCCGGCAGCACGAAACAGCGATACGGAAACGAACGAGGACGCCGCAAAGACGCCGGTGACCGCGGCCGCCAACGTGCCCGCCAACGCGAATGTGCAGCCGAAACCCGCAGCCGTTGCGGCCGTGACGCCGCCCGCCCCCGCATCACCATCCGGTGACGACTACGGCGCGTCCTCGATCCGCGTGCTCGAAGGGCTGGAGCCGGTGCGCATGCGCCCCGGCATGTATATTGGCGGCACCGATGAGAAAGCGCTGCACCATCTCTTCGCCGAAGTCATCGACAACTCCATGGACGAGGCCGTCGCCGGCCACGCCAATTTCATCGAGGTTCACCTCGACGCCGAAGGTTTCCTGACGGTCACCGACAATGGCCGCGGCATTCCGGTGGAAAACCACCCGCAGGTGCCCGGCAAGTCGACGCTCGAAGTCATCATGACCAAGCTGCATGCCGGCGGCAAGTTCGACGGCAAGGCCTATGAGACATCGGGCGGCCTGCACGGCGTCGGCGTTTCCGTGGTCAATGCGCTGTCCGATCTTCTCGAAGTGGAAGTGGCCCGTAACCGCAAGCTTTACCGCCAGCGTTTCTCGCGCGGCCTGCCGATCGGTCCGCTGGAAGAGCTGGGCGACGTGCACAATCGCCGCGGTACCCGCGTGCGTTTCCATCCTGATCCGCAGATCTTCGGCGACCACGCAAAATTCGAACCGGCCCGCATCTTCCGCATGGCCCGCTCCAAGGCCTATCTCTTCGGCGGCGTCGAAATCCGCTGGAGCTGTGATCCCGGCATGGTGCCGGCCGGCGGTGAAATCCCCGAAAAGGCCGTGTTCCATTTCCCAGGCGGCCTGAAGGATTATCTTGCCGCCACGCTTGGCAAGGAATTCACCGTCACCCGCGAGATTTTCTCCGGCCGCACGGAAAAGACCGGCGGCCACGGCGCGCTGGAATGGGCCGTCACCTGGTATGGCGGCGATACGCAGATTCATTCCTATTGCAACACCATTCCCACGCCCGAAGGCGGCACGCATGAGGCCGGCCTGCGCATCGCGCTCACTAAGGGCCTGAAGAATTATGCGGACCTGACGCAGAACAAGCGCGCCAAGGACATCACCACCGATGACGTGATGATCTCGGCCGCCGGCATGCTCTCGGTCTTCATCCGCGAGCCGGAATTCGTCGGCCAGACCAAGGACAAGCTCGCAACCGTCGAGGCTCAGCGCATCGTCGAAAACGCGCTGCGCGATCCCTTCGACCATTATCTCGCCGGCAATCCGGGCGAAGCGGCAAAGCTGCTCGACTGGGTGATCGAGCGGGCCGAAGAGCGCCTGCGCCGCCGCAAGGAAAAGGAAGTCAACCGCAAGACCGCCGTGCGCAAGCTGCGCCTGCCCGGCAAGCTGGCGGATTGCGCCCAGAACACCGCAGAAGGGGCGGAGCTTTTCATCGTCGAGGGCGACTCGGCCGGCGGCTCGGCCAAGCAGGCGCGCAACCGCGCCAACCAGGCCATCCTGCCGCTGCGCGGCAAAATCCTCAACGTCGGCAGCGCCAGCCGCGAAAAACTCTCTGCCAACCAGCAGATCGCCGATCTCATCCAGGCGCTCGGCTGCGGCACGCGCACCAAGTACCGCGAAGAGGACCTGCGTTATGAGCGCATCATCATCATGACCGATGCCGACGTCGACGGTGCCCATATCGCCTCGCTGCTCATCACCTTCTTCTATCAGGAAATGCCGGAACTCATTCGCGGCAATCACCTCTATCTGGCAGTGCCGCCACTCTACGTCATTCGCCAGGGCGCCAAGAGCGCCTATGCCCGCGACGACGCCCACCGCGCCGAGCTGATGGAAACCGTCTTCAAGGGCAAGAAGGTCGAAATCGGCCGCTTCAAAGGCCTCGGCGAGATGATGGCCCAGCAGCTGAAGGAAACCACCATGGATCCCGAAAAGCGCACCCTGCTGCGCGTCGAGATCGACGACGTGGATTTCGAAGGCACCCGCGAGGCCGTCGACAACCTGATGGGCACCAAGGCCGATGCCCGCTTCCGTTTCATTCAGGAACGGGCGGCATTCGCTGATAATCTGGATATCTGATGAAAAAACCAACCTAATACTGGCCAAATAGCCCTAATACTGGCCATTTTGGAACCTGAAACTGGCCAACACCACATTTGACTATTTCCGGGCACTAAAAAGTGCTCGGAAAATGCTATTCAGAGGATCCTGCCAAGGTCGACTCCTTCAAATCTCTTTTCAAGAAGCTCAGAACCTGGCACATGGACGCCGACTCTCTGCTCCCCGCTCTGATTGCTCACGAACTCATCAAGGAAACTCAGCACAAGGAGCAGTTGGAGACAGGCTGGGATGGGGGAACTCACCTTGCTTCTAAACACGTTCACACACAGGCATCCTTACGGCAGTCATTTCGCTGAGCATTCTGACATAGGGTTCCACTATCCCCGCGGGCCAGTTCTTCCGCTACAGACGGGCTTTTTAAACGTGCGCATCCGAGCCGATCTACTTGCGAACACCATGGCCGTGGTCAAAATTTTGAGACGACATCTCAAAGAGTTCGACACCGTGCAGCGGACTAAATGTCGTGGTCGTTTCCGTTGTGATCGGACGGTGTCGGCATGCCCGAGAAGATGTAGCTGCGCTCTATATCCGCAGATAGTTCGGACAGATAGTCGAACACCCGCACGGGCCTATTGGTGGCCTGTTCGCCCCGACGAAGAACCTCGAATATCCAATCATCCTTTTGACCGTGTAGCCAGACAGCCACCTCGTTTATTGCAGGAACCTCCACGATACGCAGCATGAATTGATCGGCTTCGGTGTCGGCAAAATCCTGAACCCAACCGAATGCTTCAATGAACGCTTCGGCAGCTCTCCCTTCGGTCAAAGAGTTGAACCTCAGTTGATCCTGACTTTCGATTACAATGTCAGCAAACATTGGTACACCGCCCAGAGAGAATAGGTAACGCCAGCCCCCAGGAGGCTGCGTCAAATCCATCGTTGCGGCTGCCTGGGCATTCAATGTATAAACTGGCAGTGGCGCATCACCGGTGATTGGAGCAGACACAAAATCACCACCGACACCTTCGTCATTTTCAATCATATTCGCGAGACCTTCGATGAATGTCTCCCTGACCACTTCAGAGTTGCTGGGAGCTATTATCGCCATGTTAGCCTCCTACTGCCTCAGGATCTTTATCTATCAAATTGTTTGCCTCCGGATCATACAACGTGGGTGTTGTTACGAAATATGAATGGGTCCAGCGCCCGATTTCACGATACCTTGTAACTATGTCAGACGAAGCTATCCTCGTGCGACCGTAAGCTGGGTCCTCAACAATATACACTGTCCCCCTATCGGCCGCGAGAAACCAGCCAACGATTGCGAGAAAGTGGCCACCACCCGATTTCCATTGGATGCGCATGCATAGCGGCCTCCCAGCATCGATTTCCCCTTTGACAGTCTTCGGTCCGTCGACGCCTGTGGACATCCTAGACAAGCATGAGACTCTTTCCAGCGCCTCATCTAGGCACGCCACTTCATCGTGGGGACATCCCTCCGTACAATCTTCGCTGCAGTTCTCACCTAGAACTTCGTACGCGACCGAGCGCTGAGTCCAGTGCGACGCGGGATCGAAGAAGCGGACAACGCTCACACTGGTCGCCGCCCAGCACCAATAGGTACGCTCCTGCCGCTGCATATCGAGCCTGACACGTTTGCCCCTCGCGTTGTGCTTATGCACCCTTGCCTTGAGGATTTGCTGGATCGTCTTCGATTCGCTCATTTTATCTCCATCACCCAGGAAATCCACCGCCTGGAGAGCCTCAGCCCTGCGGTGACGCTGACCCACGCCCAATTCGAGGCTCTGTCGGCTGGCCTCGACTGGCGACGGGTTCATGCCATCCAGACGAGACGCCGGAAACCATCGAATAGCTGCGGCACTATGATTCAACAAGAAGGGGCAAGTGGCCCAATCAGAAACTCTCCGACGTGCCGTCAAAGTATATAACCTTAGTCACGTTCAGCGTGGCTTTGGCTGTCCCCGTCGAGACTGGTCCGATCAGCTTGTCATATGGTTCACCCTTGATGAAGGGATTGTCCTCCCAGGTATAGAACGTCTCGCTCACTACCGTTTTCCCCGGAGGGATCTTGATGTCCAGCTTGCTCTCGCCATCGACTATCTTATCCCCGAAAGCGTCGGTGATCGACACGGTGTGAGCGACCGCCACGACCGTCTTCTTCAACGTATTCTTGAAACTGGGCACGAGCTCGACGCGGTCGTTGAATATCTGATTCTGATAGCTTTTTCCTTGGACACGCATCTTCGCATTGACCAGTTCCACAGTTGCCTTCGCAGAGTTGCCCGCAACACCTGCTGCGGGCCGCGCGGTGGCAGTCTCCTCCAGGCCTGACACCGCAATGGCGTCGAAACAGGTCAGCCGCTTCAGCGAGTCGCTCTCGGCCTTGCAGGATCTTAGATCAGCAAGAATGTCTGCTTGCGTCGCACTGGCAGTGAGACAGAACATGAGCGTTATGAATGGCATTCGCACGTAAAATTCCTCCTGAAGTTATTCCTTGTCGGCGGACAACTCTCCGCCGCGCATGCTAGCTCACGCTCTCGACAACTGCCTTCCTGATCAGGCTTCCGAGGAGTATCTCCAATTCGTCTCCCGCTTCGGCATCCAGAACCGCCTTTGCCAAAGGGGCGCTGCGGTTGACCAGACCTTTTTCCGGCGCGCTCGGATCCTTGACGATGGTGAACTGGTAAGTCTCCTGACCACGATCCAGGTAACGCAAGCGAACTTTGCTCCCGAGGCGCACGACGCCGCTTTTCGCTACCGCAGGCGGGAAGCGATCAGGCTTAACTGCAGGGGCGTCAACTGGCAGCACAAGCTGTTCGACCCCAGCGTGGCGGACATTCTTGGTCGTTGCCGTCGCGGTCGCGGGACGGGGTGGTGGAACTGACACGACAGCCTGCTCCGCAAGCTTCGTTTTCAACTGTTCCAAGCGTGCGCCGATGGCCGCGCGGAGCCTCTCCGCTTCCCGCCGCGGGTCGTCGAACCAGTCGGTCGACCAGACACGGTGGATATTCCAGCCAAGGCGCTCGAGTATCTCTTGGCGGTGACGGTCGCGATCCCGCGCTGACCGCGACGAATGGTAGGCCGCTCCATCGCATTCAACCCCCATGAGGAAGCCGTGCGGCCATTGAGGGTGCCGGACGCCCAGATCGATCGAGTAGCCCCCGGCCCCGACTTGCGGTACTGCCACGCATCCCATGGATTCGATCTGAGCGGCAACAAACTCCTCAAGCGGAGAGTCAAACGCGCCATGCGTTCCGGTGCCGGCCTGCAGAGGGCCACCCGCGCTGTATTCAAGCCAACGCTTCAGCATCCAGGCACCTGGGTTCGAGGTCTCCTCTGCAGTGATGTCCGACGGCGTCATCGAGGTGAAGGTCCTGATCTGCTCTTTCGCACGAGTGAACAACACGTTCAGACGCCTGCGGCCAGTGGGACCAGCGATCGGGCCGAAGTGCTGAGCCACCTTGCCCCCCTCAGACGGCGGACCGTACACCGTCGACACGAAGATCACGTCGCGCTCGTCTCCCTGCACGTTCTCGAGGTTCTTGACGAAGAATTCCTCGAGACCATCTCGCTCATGGAGCCATCGGTCAACGAACTCGCCGGCCGCCGCGTCTCGCGCGATCTCGTACTGAAGACGCTCATTGATGTAGTCGGCCTGCGCCTTGTTGACAGCGACGATCCCCAGCGACCGGGTCGGATCGTGACGCATGAAGTCCAAGGCCGCCTCGACGACTGCATGCGCTTCGGTCGTGTTCACGCCCGCCTTGTAGATGCCATTGGTCTGCACCAGGGAAACACCCATCCTCGGATTATCTTCGTTGGCAGACGGAAAGACGGTCAGTCTGTCCCGGTAGATCAAGCCGTTCGAGAATCTGATGAGGCCCGAATGCTTCGAGCGGTAGTGCCAGGTGAGCATTCGACGTGGCCGGAACGCGCTGTTCGCCATCTCAAGGACTGATTCCTCGGTCACGGCGTCGGTTTCCTCGTCGTCAGCAGTGTCTGCGATGCTCTTGTGGAAGAAGTTGGTCGGAGGAAGCTGCTGGGTGTCGCCAACGATCATCGCCTGCCTGCTTCTGAACAAGGCACCGATGGCGTCCTCCGGGGGCATTTGCGAAGCTTCGTCGATGATGCAGATGTCGAACTCCAAGGTGTTCTTCTGGATGTACTGAGCCACAGCGAGAGGCGACATCATCCAGCAGGGCTTGAGAGCCAGAAGGGCACGCCCTGCCCGCTTCGTGACCTCACGCACCGGGACCCGGATTTTCTTCTGCCCCGCGAGGTGCTCGAGCAGACCCATCTCAGTATATTCGGCGACGCGTCCACGCGCATTGCCGGCAGGCGGACGCGATCCGGAAATCAACAGGTGTCGCAGCGCCTTTCGAGAAAGAAGTGTGATCTCGTCATCAAGCGACTTCAGTCTTGAGCGCAGAGCCTCGAGCTGCCGTCCCGAATAGTTCACAAGCTCTCGCCCGTACTTTTCGTAGACCCGGCCCGCCGCCACGCGCCGGAGCAGAGCCTCGACATGGCCGGAGACGTCGGTCGTTCCCACCTGCCTGACTAGGAGATCAACTGTCTCCAGAAGCCCCAGGCGGTCGATCTCCGACCTTGACTTGGCAACGTTCGTCCAATGCGCGAGCGCCTCCACGTCCTTGGATGCAGCCGAAAGGTATTCTGACGCCTGCGCGTATGTCAGCTTGTTGATCTTGGCGCCCATGTCGAGGAGACCTTCACCAGAAACCCGCGCGAGCAGGCCCTGCGCATTTTGGGCGGCATCGTGGGCGAGCTTGGACGAGGAGAGCAATTCCTGAAGGCGACGCTCGCGCGCCGCCAGGGCGAATGCGGTTCCGAACCGATGCTTATGAAGCAAGCGCGCGACCTCCACCAGATAATCGATCTCGTCAGACTTGCTCTTCCAACCGTCGAAGTGACTGCCAAGCACCACGGCAAGTTCGCTCCGATCGAGCTTTCCGACCAATTCTTGGAGTTCGCGAACATCGTTTGCGAACTTGCGTACATCGGAACTGGTCACGGCTGCAGGGCGATGGAATATCTGGCTGAGCAGTTTCAGTTCCACGTCGGTGGACTTGAGCTCCTCAAGTTTCGATTCGAGCTTTGCACATGTTTCGGCAAGATCGCGGAGTGGGGCCTCGGGCGGAAGATCAGGAAGCGATGGCGTATTGATCAGCGTGTCGACAATCTCGCTTCTCAAAAAGTCTCGCACCTCCCGATTGTTGAAGCCGCTGAACTGCGCATCCACATTCTCGTAGAACGCGGCCAGTTCGCCAAAGCTCTCGAAGTCCGTGTCGACGCCGTCGAACCGAGCTCCAAACACGCCGCTGTTCGTCGCGCGAGTATTGAATCGCGCCTCTTCTTCGAGTTGATCGCGCGCTGCACCAAGGTGCTGGATCGCAAGCTGCTTGTCGAACTTTCCGGCTTTCGAAATCGCGAGATAGAAGGACTTCGCGTCTTTGAACGTTGATGAAAGGAAGCTGAATGCGCCTGCGCCTCGGATCGTCCCAAGGTGTCGATCAATATCGGACGCTCGAACATCCGATCGCAGAGACATGTGTGCTTCCAGAGCGTGCCGCTTGTCCCGAAGGGACATTCCTGCCTCGACCATTGATTTCAAGCTGGCGACAGCACCCGCACCCGCGCCGGATTCGATCCGAACGCCTGGATCATCATCCTGAAGGTCGCAGGGCAGCCGAAGCGCCAGCTTTCGGTGGGTGACGAAATCGATCTGCGCGCACCGGGGGTCGAAAAGATCCGCCTGACGGCAAAGGACGTGAGCAACGGAGAGGCGCACACTGCGCCTTCCCGTGATTTCGCACTTCTTGAAGTCGACGAATCCTACCTGGACGGTCTCAGCCTGCGCTGGGAAACCCGGAATAGCGACGGCCACCGCTGGCTGATCATTCACGACTATCCCGTTCCCGCTGGCTACACCGCAACCACCACGACGCTCGCCCTCATGATTCCGCCTATGTACCCGCAGTCCCAGATCGACATGTTCTACGCGTAACGTCCCCATTTCTTCCAACGCCGCGAGAATTCGGATACGGTCGCCCAGCGGTGCGTCATATCCAGCGTAGCGAATGAGATCCTTGGCATTCTGAATCCGGGGCGTGCCGACGAACTCGGAGAAGGACACCGCCAGATAGCGGTAGCCCTGCTTTTCGGCTAACCTGGCAATCCAGCCGATTGTGCCGGCATCCGGTCGCCGGATATCCACGAGCAAGGCTTCGTTTTCCGTCTCGACAGCGAAATCAACATAGTGGTGTCGTGGGTTTCGTGCTCCGGAGTCATTGATGATCGGCTGCGGCACGCAGCGCCAGGCGGACACTTTGGGATCCAGGTCCAGCAAGCAGGCATAATCACGCGCTTCTCGCGAACGATAGAGGGGGCGCCCGACGCATTTGAGCGTCGCAGACGGAATGAACGGACGGTATTTCGCAAAAACGCAGGCTTCATCACCCGCGACATGAGTGGACTCGGTCTTCATGACCTCACCTCCGACGAATAGCGATCTGGGCGACACCGGGAACGGTTCCGGTCTCCGTCAGCGTATTCGGCGGGTGGGTGTAAAAGTCTTGCTCATGGACAGAACATTTAGTGAACGAAGTTCTCGACGTCAACTAGGATTTGCCTGCGAGGTGAGAGCGAGTTTCACAAGCCGGGAACCACCAAGGCCCTTATGGCGCGAGAAGCAGAGACTTTTCCTAGATTTCGTGCCTGATGGCCTCAACGATTAAGCTATGTCAATCAGTGGAGTAACCCGAAGCAGCCGAAATTCGACACGTCATATCTTGTTGGTTTTACCGTCGCCGGTTACGGTTTCTCACCGTAGCTGCAGAAATCTCGATCAGGGATTGGGATCGTCATCGTCGGGGAGAGGACCAGGGTGGGAGAACAACTCTTCCAGGGTCTTTTTTCCGGGTACGAACGTCACGTCAAATCTGCCGTCGGTGTCGATCAGTCTCTGAGTGCCGCGCGCTTTAGCTGCGTCCAGAACTTCCTGGATGCGGGCCTCGGCCTCGTGTCTCTGCCAATCGGAATCACGTGTCATCTGGGCCTCTCTCGGACGACATCATACCAGCCTGTGCAGTATAGCGATACGAATTGGATCGCACCTCGAATTTTTCAAGAAGAAAGTTTCTGACCACAGAAAGATGTTAAAGTGCGGACAGACCCTATTCTTTTACTGGATACGGACATCGTCAGCCTTATGGGCCGCGTGAAGCCTCCTCCCGGACTGCGTCCATGGCTCTTGCGTGTCGGCATACATCGTCTCGCACTCTGCTACCCCGTCATAGCAGAACTGCTGCGCGGAGCCCATCTCCGAGTGAAGGATGATCCACAGAGAGCGCTTCTTATCACCAACTGGGTCGATGAGCTTATCTCTATGGCCTTTCCGTTTCCGGAAATGACGGCCGAAGTGGCAACTGTCTACGCCGGAATGACATCTGTCCCCGCCTTGCGACACATGTGGACCGTCCAGAGTGGCCAAAAAAGCAACAGGCTCGGTCACGATTTGATGATATCTGCGGTCGCCATCGTGCACCGGATGCCGATACTTACTGCGAACATCGACGATTTTGTTGAGATCAACGAGCATTTCCCACTGCCCGGCGTATACCATCCGATGGAGGCGCGATGGCTCGTAGACCCCGACCACGAGGTGTCGCTTCCCTATTTCGATCCAAGCGAACCCGACCCGCACGAGAAAGCCCTGCCCAAGCTTCTCAGGCCCACTCCCCACAGTTCATTCGAACCCGGAAATGACAAGCAATAGCTCACCGAAGCTCTACTTGTCTGGGTCCTTGGAATTCCACCTCGTTGACCCGACATCAAGGAACGACCGATTTGAGGCCGATAGCGGTCAGGCAACTCCTGCGACGAAAATAGCGTTAGCCGCCTTCGGTAGCTCCAATGTTCTCAGGATCCCTCATTATCATTGGTTCCAACGCGAACGGTTTCTCACTCGATTGGTCGGCCCTGTCTCGGTCGAAAGTGACAACATGTAGTTTCCTGCAATCAGTGCCTCATCCGTCCCGCAGCGATAAAAGCCGCCTGAGCTATGCATCCTGCCACCAACAGCGTACCCCCAGCCGCGAGAGCCGGGTTCTCACCAAATCCGCCCGCCGCGGCGCATAATGCTCCGATCGCCATCTGCACGCATCCGTAGATACCGGACGCTGACCCAGCGACGGAAGGATCGACCGATAGCGCTTCTGACAACGCCATCGGCGACGCTATACCAACACCAAAGCTGAACAGGATCATCGGCAGCACCACACCGGGAACGCTGAGCCGATCCGCGATCACAAGAACCAGAAACACAATTGTTCCCAAGCACCCCATCAGGTTGCCGCCGATCAGGAGAGTGCGCGGCGCAATCCTGCCAATCATCCTGCTCGCAGCAAGGCTTCCCATCCAGGTGCCGATGAAGTTGAAGGCAAGGTAGGCGCCGACCTCGTGCGCAGGACGATGCAACTGCTGCACAAAAATGAATGGGGCGGCACCTACGAAGGCATAGATGGCGGTCGTCGCAAAGCCTCCGCCTACCACGAAGCCAATGAAGCGCGGCGAACGGAGCAGCTTTCCATAGCTTTTCAGGAGCGGCGGTGCATCGTTAGCTTTTCGCTCCGCAGTTTCCGGCAGGCGCCGCCAGACGAGATAGAAATTCATAAGGCCCAGCAAACCGAGCGCCACGAAAATGATGCGCCAGCCGGAAACCGCAGCCAGCAGGCTTCCAACCACCGGCGAAAGTCCGGGACCGGCGACGACAATCAGATTCATCGTCGACAGCTTGCGCGCCGCCCCCTCGCCCGTATTGGTGTCCCGGACAATCGCCCTTCCGAGAACAAGTCCGGCTCCCCCGCCCAAGCCCTCGAAGAAGCGCGCCACGATCAGCACATCGATAGAGGTCGAGGTGAGCGCGAGCAGACTCGCGGCCGTATAGAGAAGCATGCCGAGCATCAGGACAGGCCGGCGCCCGTAAGTGTCGGAGAACGGGCCATAGGCGAGCTGAGCAACTGCGAGCCCGACGATATAGGCGCTCAACGTGAGTTGCGTGGTGCCGGCCGTCGCGTTGAAATGGGCAGCGACCAGCGGCAAAGCGGGCACGAAGATGTGCATCGCCAGCGTTCCCGTGAGGGTGATAAGGGCAAGCAGCCAGAGCGGCACCGCCCTTCGCCCAGACGCAGGATCGGCCAAGCCATTTTCGGGATGTGAAACGGTCATTCTCATGCTTTCAGAATAGGTCCTGGCATTCGGCGACGCGGCGGAACGTCCACCGCGCCGTCGAGTTACGTGAGTTACGCCATCACGATCGTCTTCGACTCCATAAAGGCAATTAAACCCTCGATGCCGCCTTCCCGGCCAACACCTGACTGCTTGAAACCACCGAAGCCAATGGAGAAGTCAGTGCGGGGACCATTGTGACCGACGGTTCCCGAACGAAGCTGCCGGGCCACATGCAGTGCGCGGTCGCGGTCGTTCGTGAAGACCGCGGCGTTGAGGCCAAACGGGCTGTCGTTCGCCATACGGACGGCGCTGGCCTCGTCATCCGCAGGAATGACGCTGAGCACCGGTCCAAATATCTCCTCCTGCGCGATCGACGCGCTGTTGTCGACATTGGCGAATACGGTCGGCTCGAAGAAGAAGCCGCGCGAAAGGTGATCAGGCCGCTTGCCACCAGCCGTCAACGTCGCTCCGTCCGCTATCCCCCGCGCAACAAAGCGCTCGACAGTGTCGCGCTGACGGGCACTGGCCAGCGGTCCCGACATCGTTGCCGCATCGAATGGATCGCCGACGACGGTGTTGCGGGCGATCTCGGAGAGGACTTCGACCATGCGGTCATGCTTTGCGCGAGGCACAATGATGCGGGTCAGGCTGTGGCATATCTGTCCGGTATTGTAGCCGAAGTAGGAGCTACCAAGTATCTTTGCCGCGTCCTCGATATCATAGTCATCAAGAACGACGGCGGGCGACTTTCCGCCCAGTTCCAGCGTCACGCGGGCAATGCGATCCGCCGCGACGGCGGCGATCCTGCGCCCCGCACCGGTGGACCCGGTGAAGGTGATCTTGTCCACGTCAGGATTTCGGACCAGTTCCTCCGAGACGTCACGGTCGGCCGTCACGACATTGATCACGCCAGGCGGCAGGCCGATTTCCTCGCAAATTTCAGCAAACATGTAAGCTGAGGTCGGCGCTTCCGGCGAGGACTTGATGACCAGCGTGCATCCGGCAAGCAGGGCTGGCGCCGTTTTGTAGGCCATCAGGCCCGCGGGACCATTCCACGGAATGATCTCGGCGACTACACCGACCGGCTCATAAACCTTGTAGGCGAGGTTGCCGGTGACGGAGCGATGCTCCTCGATAAACGGAAACGTTGAAGCCATCTGTGCATATTGCCGGAAAGCGCCACTGATGAAGAGGCCGATGCGCGGCTGCGCCACCTTGTAGACGATGCCGGTCTCGATGGACCAGCCGCGGGCGAATTCATCGTTGGCCGCTTCGAGGCGTTCGGCTATCTTTTCGAGATAGGTGCCGCGTTCCGTCGGCGTCATGCGCGGCCAAGGGCCGGTATCGAAGGCCTGCCGCGCGGCAGCGACCGCTTTTTGCATATCGGCCGAATTAGCCTTGGCGACACGGGCGACCGTTTCTTCGGTCGAGCAATCGAGAACCGCGAAGTTTTCGGAACTGGACGGTGCGACCCATTCGCCGCCGATAAAGAGCTTGTCCGGGTGCTTGAGTTCGATTGTCCTGGTCATGATTTTCTCCTTTCTATGGTAGGCGTGGTTGTTTATTCGACGCTGGAAACGCGTCAGAACGTGAAGACGCCCTTGCCGCCCGCCTGCTTGTTGAAGTTTGAATAGGCCTCGGCCGCCTGGGACAGCTTCCATTCGTCGGAGAAGACGCGGTCGACCTCGACGCCGTGGTCGGCGATGAAATGCGCACATTCCTTCATGCCGACCTCGGAGAATGTGAAGGAACCCACAATTGTTCTCTGCCGAGCGATCAGATCCTTCATAACGTCGAGAGTCAGATTGCCTCCAACGGCGATGAGCGCAATGCGGCCCCAGATGCTGGTGCTGCGCACAGCTTGGTTCCGGACCTGCTCATGACCGGCGCAATCGACGGCGCAGGTTGCACCCTTGCCACCCGTCAGCTTCAGGATTTCCTCCACAGGATCGACCTTGCCGCCATCGATTGCATGCGCCACCCCGAAGGCCTTCGACCGAGATAGTCGGTCAGTGTTGATGTCGATGCCGAAGACCTCGACGCCCATAGCCGACGCAAGTTGTGCAACCGAAAGGCCAACAGGCCCAAGTCCATAAACCGCCAAAGTGTCGCGAGCGCTGATGTTAAGACGCAGCAGCGCGCCATAGGCAGTACCTGTCCCGCAGGCAACAGCAGCCCCGCCCTTGAAGGACATTTCCGCCGGCAGATGTACCAACGAAGATGCCGGAACTTTCATATATTCGGCATGACCGCCATGCTCGAGCACACCGTAGATACGCGCACCGTTGTCGCAAAGTTGCGTCCAGCCTGTCCGGCAGTGATCGCAGTGGCAGCAGCCTGCGTAATGGAACACCATCACACGGTCGCCGACTTTAAATGTGCGGCTATCGATATCCGGACCAAGCGCGACAATCACGCCACAGGGTTCATGTCCGCCGATAATAGGATCGCTGGTCATGCGATCACGCATGCCGAGCATTTCCAGGGATTCAGCCATACCGTGGCGATAGTAGTGAAGGTCCGTGCCGCACATTCCCGATGCCTTCATCTCGATCACGGCCTCGCCGGGACCGGGCAACGGATCGGGAAAATCGAGAAGTGCGACCTCGCACTTTCCTTTGAAAACCATGCCTTTCATCGTATTTCTCCGGGTTGGCGACCAGCTCTCATCGGCGGGAGGCCAAAGTTCAGATGCCTATCCCGGATGACAAATCAGCCCTCCAAAATAGGTGTGTACGCACATAAATATGCGTATCGTGGAAAACCAACAATGCGGGATAGCTTCAAACTGTTTTGAGTGGGGCTTCTTAATTAAACCGGTCGCGGTCGGATCACAGCCTTGGTCAGGCGGGTCGAATGCCCTATAGGTAGCTATGCACATTTTATGGCCCGACCGATCATGACCAAGGAAAAAGAAACTGCCGAAGCCGCGCTGACCATGGCGCTCTCGATCGCAGCCCGAAAAATGCGCAATGTGTTCGACGCCAGGGTGCGGACAAAAGGGCTGACGCTGGCGAAGGCGCGGGCGCTTCAGTATCTCGCCCGGCATGACAATGTCAGCCAGCGGGACCTTGCAAACCATCTTGAGATCGAACACCCATCGGTAGTGCGTCTGCTTGACGGTCTTGCCAAACAGGGACTAATCGTCCGTCGTCCGATGGATGGCGACCGACGCGCCAACCGTATCGAATTGACCAAAACTTCCAGAGAGCTGGTCGCTGACTTGGACAAGATCACGAAAACCATGCGCAAGGACCTGCTCGATGGGCTCGACCAGGAAGCGCTCGCTAGTGCGCTTTCGGTTCTTCAGAAAATTGCCGATCGGGGCGATGCGCTTTTGGGCGGGAAAACCGGTTGACCCGATCCTAACGCGCCAACTGCCGACGCTTTTCGACAAGGAAGTCGACGAAGGCACGAAGTTTGGCTGGCATCTGGTCCCGCGACGGCACGTAGATATTGAATCCCTCGAAAGGCAGGCACCAATCCTCCATAACGCTGACCAATGCGCCGGAAGCCAGATGTTGGCGCACTGCGAAGTCGAGATGCATGATGAGGCCAACCCCTTGAAGTGCAGCCCTCAACATCACGTCATCGTTGTTGGTCGCGAGTGTTCCGACAGGCTGAAACAGCCGCTCTTCACCTGATTTGGGATCCGTCAGTTCCCAACGGAAAACGGCTCCGCTGCTTGATTGACGAAAGCCGAGGCAATTGTGGTTGGCCAAATCCGCGTAATCTTTTGGTGGCGGATTGGAAGCGAAATAGGCAGGAGACCCGACGACCGCCAGGGAAACCGGAGGTGTAATCGGCACGGCAACCATTGTGTCTGTCACGCTTTCGCGCAGACGAATACCTGCATCGCAGCCTTCGCGAACGATATCGCCGAGCCCATCATCGATGAATAGTTCGACGCGCACTTCCGGATACCGACGAGCGAACTCTCCTAGATGTGGCTCTATGAAATGATGCGAGACTACGCGAGGTGCATTCAGCCGGATTTCGCCACTCGGCTTTTCCCGCGCATCGCCAACCGCCACAACGGCATGCGAAATCATGGCAAGGCCAGGCTCAACCTGGGCCAGTAGCTTTCTACCGTCATCGGTCAGGGAGACGGAGCGGGTCGATCGGTTAAGCAGGCGGACACCGAGCTGCTGTTCAAGGGTTCGGATTGCTTGCGACAGGCCCGATGGAGAAATGCCGATCCGGCCGGCGGCACGGGTATAGCTTCCTTCGCGCGCGACTTCGGCAAAGGCAGCGATCGCGGGAAGAAGATTGCGGTCCATCGGCACTCATTATGAATTACAGCTTCAAACTCATTGAAGGATGCCCCTATTTTTCCATGCAGTCCAGAGTATTATGTTGATCTCGCGAAAACAGAACTCATGGAGCAAGACATGACGAAGATCGTGATCCTCGGCGCAGGCGGGCAGATCGCTCGGCATGTGGTCGATATGTTGGCGGAACACGGCGACACGGAACTGACTCTGTTCCTGCGCCATGCAACGAGGCTGGGCCGTAGTATTCCGACCAACACCCGTGTCGTCGAGGGTGACGTTCTCGATACCGGCAAGCTGAAGGAAGCCATTTCCGGTCAGGACGTGGTTTATGCAAACCTCGCCGGTGATGTCGATGCACAGGCACAAGCCATCATCGCCGCCATGCACGACACCGGCGTCCGGAAGCTGATCTTCTGCACCACGCTCGGCATTTATGACGAAGTGTCCGGAAGGTTCGGGGAATGGAATAACCGGGAGATCGGTGACTACATCCCGCCCTACCGCAGGGCGGCTGACCTGATCGAAGCATCGGGGCTGGATTATGCCGTGCTGCGCCCAGCTTGGCTGACCGATGCGGATGAGGTCGACTACGAGACCACTGAACGGAACGAGCCCTTCAAAGGTACCGAAGTCGCACGAAAGAGCGTCGCCGCTCTCGTTGTGAAGCTGGCCAGAGCGCCGGGTGCGCTCGGCAACCGCAACATTGGCATCAACAAACCCAACACGGATGGCGACAAGCCCGCGTTCATGTGAATCAGCCGGTCGACCGGCCGGTAGAAATGCCCACATCCTGAAACCAAGGAGATCGCATCATGGAAACCGTAAAGATCCGCAATTACGATATGTATTGGGATATCGCCGCTGATATCCACTTCCCGCCGAACTTCGACAAGTCAAAGAAATATCCGGCAATCATCAGCGCGCATCCGATCGGAAGCTGCAAGGACCAGACTTCGGGCAACGTCTACGGCGTGGCACTGGCCAAGGAAGGTTTTGTCGTCATCGCGTTTGATGCAAGCTTTCAGGGCGCCAGCGGCGGCGAACCGCGCTTCATTGAGGATCCGACCCTGCGCGTCGAAGACTTCCGCCATGTCGCCGACTATCTGGTGACGCTCCCATATGTCGATGAGGATCGCATCGGTGTCCTAGGCATCTGCGGCGGTGGCGGCTATTCGATCAATGCCGCCATGACCGAACGGCGCATTAAGGCCGTCGGCACTGTCACCGGCGCGAACTACGGCCGACTGATGCGTGGTAATTTCACCGGCCTCAATCCGATTGGTGCGCTAGAAGCGATGGCCAAGCAGCGAACCGCCGAGGCCCGCGGCGCAAGCCTTCACGTCGATAACCTGCTGGCCAATTCCGTTGAAGAAGCGCGGGCCGCTGGCGTTACCGACCGCGACCCGTTGGAGGCCACAGACTATTATCGGACGCCGCGTGGCCAGAAGCCGAACGGTTTGAACCGCTCGCTCTTGTCCCATCAGGCCGCCGCGGTTGGCTGGGACGCTTTCCATCTTGCGGAAGTGCTGCTGACCCAGCCTCTCTGCGTGGTCGTCGGTGATCAGGTCGGAGCCTTCGGCGCCTATCGTGACGGCTGCGAGATCATCGAGCGGGCGGCGTCGAAGAAGAAGGAACTCGTCGTCGTTGAGGGGTGGTCGCACTACGATCTCTACGACAAGCCGGAGCCGGTCGGACAGGCGCTGGCAAAGCTGATCCCGTTCTACAAGGAAAACCTCTGATCTCTGAGGTCCGTTCACGGATCACGAGGCATCCGGCGTGATGCCTCACCAAACACGAAAAGTGGGATAGCACCAATGGCGAGAATGTCCGCCGAGCGTCTTGAAAAAGCGCGCGATCAACTTCAGAACATTGCGAAAGAGGACCTAGAGAAGGTTCGAGCCCTGACCAACATCGTCAAACCCTTACGCAGCTTCATCCATAAGACACCTGACGATCACGGCATGACGGAATGGCTGGATCTGTCCATTCCTTCAGACGACGGGACCCCATTGGAAGCCTGGTACATCCCGGCCAAGGGCGGCAACAGCGACAAGCTTGTGATCTTCAACCACGCCTCCCCGATGTGCCGGTCAGGTTTCCCCGGACATTTCGGGCCTCCCTGGAGTTATGTGGATGATGGCGAGATCGACTTTGTTCTGCAGTACAAGCATCTGACTGAGGCTGGCTACAACGTTCTGACCTACGATCTGCGCAACCATGGAAATAGCGGTACTGCCAACAATGGCATCAGCGGCCTGGGTCAGTGGGAATGGCGTGACTGCGTGGGTGTCAAAACCTACGTGGACAGCCATTCTGAATTAAGCCGCATGAAGGTCGCGCTCTTTAGCCAATGCCTCGGCGGCATCTCCCAGTATGTGGCGATCGCACGCCGTCCGGATCTATTTGAAAACGTACGTTGCCTTTGCAGCCCGATGATACCCACACCAGAGGGGTTAATCGATCAAGCCTTACAGCGCATGGGTATTCCGCAATACAAAGAATTAGTAGATTTGGAATTGCTGAAGATGGGTGCCTTTACGGCACATGAGAGCAGCCCGCATCCTCACGCACCTATGGTGAAGATGCCTGTGCTAATGTGGCAAGTTCGCCATGATGCTGCCGTGTCTAATCCCGGCGATGCACAGGGCACGTTCGATTTGCTGAGCAGCCAGGAAAAGGAGATGATTTGGATCGATGGCACCACACAACGCTTCAAGGACGGTTACAACTGGTTCGGTCGCCATCCTGATAAAGTGCTCGCCTTTTTGGATAAGCATATGAGGTAAGTATATGCTTCTGACGGGCTTGCGAGCGCTACGGACGGCAGGATTCTAGCGGCATTGCCTTGCTCGTTCTTGCCGTCGGCGTCATCGTCATCGAGCCGGTCGGACAGGGGCTGTTGAAACTGATCCCCTTCTATAGAGCCCCCTGATCGTCAGGGCTGGCGAATCGGTCTGGCGATATCTGATGCGTCATTCTGCCATGGTCGCTCCGCACGGCGCACTCTTGGATCATGCAACGAAGATTTCAAACAGCTAACATGGATCTGTTGCTTTCGCATCAAACCCGTCATTTGATGGCTCATCCATATAGGGTGGGAGACCGAAGTGATCGATTAGCGGGCGCGAGGCTGAAAATAGAACCCTTTCCATCGACGGACATTTCCGCCTTCCCAGCGTCCACCATCAGGAAGGCGGACGACATCGCGCCATTGGTATGACCGGCGAACTTCGAACAGGATAGTTAGAATTTGATCGAATCCATTTCCGGGACAGAAGGACCAGCCTGCTAGACAGCAATGACAACAGAGGCTGGCGATGGCTGAGAAGGCAGACAATATGACGAGCGAGGACCCGGGGGCGCTGATGAAGCGAATCCTGGCGAACCGCAAATCCATTGCCAAAGCCCAATTCGACATGATCGCCAGCATCGGCCAAATGCGCTCAACGATGAGCGACGACGATCTGCGCAGTTTCCTGGTTGTCGAATGCGGCATCCCGCGCAGCGACCTGCCGTCGATCTTCGCCTTCGATGAGACCCTCGGATCCTGCGAGTCACTCCTGCGCAAGCGCTGCGTCCCATTCCACGTTGTGAAGGCGCTGATCGCGACCGATGCTGATACCCGTCAAGCTGCGCTGGACGCTCTTGCAGAAGGAACCGACGTCGATGTCCCAACCGTTGCCAGGCTCCGTCGTCTGACGATCCGCAACAGGATCGGAGCGAGCGCCTATGCCGAACGGGGCCGCCAGCGCGCGATGACGGCCGCGGCTTCAAAGCAGTCGCACCTCCGCGTCCAGGCGCTCGGCGAAAACGTCGCCACGCTCCTATCCGAGATTGACGAATTCACCGAGCGCTTTGTCGGTGAGCCGCCCTGCGATCCGAACGAGGATGTCGTCGACCGGTCCGAGGCATGCATTTCCGCGGCCGTTAGATTGAGATCCCACGCAAGGATCGTGCTCCGTGAATTCAAGTCGGTCTATGGCGAGGTGGAACTGCCAGGAAAGGGTGTCGCCGGCTTCAGGAATGAGTCACATCGGCACAAGCTTGCCGCCGCCCATGAATCCCTGAAACGCTTCGCCGATGGGAAGTTTGCGTGGTACGAGAAGTTCAGCGGCTTTGCCTTCGAACATGGCTATCTCTGGCAGACTGAGCTTCAGGACGCCCTCGCCTATCTTCTTCCCTGCGATCCAGAGCCGGATCCGGCACCTGAAGAAAATACCGAAGCCACCAAACCCTTGAGGTTTCTGGAAATATGCGCGGGTGCTGGCGGTCAGGCCATAGGCCTGCTCGGTGCGGGCTTCGAGCCCGCGCGACTCTACGATATGGATCTCAATGCCACCCGGACCCTGAAAAAGAACTGGACGTGGCCCGTCACCCGGAAGCGCCTGGAGAAGGTTTCGGATCGGGATCTCCAACAATTCCAAGGCATTGATCTGCTTGCCGGAGGCGTGGAGTGCAGACCGTTCTCTCAGGCCGGGAAACAACTCGGAGCAAACGATAGCAGGAATCTCTTCGATGAGGCGATCCGATATGTGAAGGTCATCAGGCCTCGCGCTTTTTTCTTCGAGAACGTCGAAGGCTTCGCGGACAAGAAGTTCCTCAAATATCGCGCCAGCGTGTTCAAGCGGCTGAAGGCGCTCGACTACCGCATCGGCCTGCACAAGCTGAACGCCCGCGACTTCGGGCTTGCCCAGTCGCGCCCGCGGTTGGTGCTGGTCGGCGTGCACAAGGACGAACCCGGACTGTTCTCCCTGCCAAAGGACGGGATCACAACCACCATGGGAGAATCCCTCGCCGACGTGAACCACCCATCATCCCCGAATTTCACCTCGGTATTGATTTCGGCGGTCACCTGGACATCCGCCCACTCCGCCCGGTCCTTGCGTGTTTCGGCTTTGCCCGGGACGTAGAGTTCGACTGGTAGCCTCCAGCCGTTCGGATCGCGAGTCCTGAACACCAGGGTCAGTCCGCCTCCCCCGCGCTCTCCGCGCATCACGAGATTCCTCTCCTTCAGAATATGTCCGTAGCGCTCCTTCGCCTCGATCATGATCTGCGTGAAATATCCCATGGATTCGACCTCCCTGCTGGTGCCGGAAGGATCCGTTGCACGGACGCAAGGGACAAACCACGTTGAAAGGATTCGTCGCTTGAAGTTCTCTCAATTGTTGACACGAGAACTTAAGAAGAACATTTAACAACCTGATATAACTTCATATTTTTCTGTAGACGCCACGCCTGCAATCTGCCTTACTACTCACGCCCGAGGAGGCGCCGGAGGTACCGATGATACAGATATCGATATCCGTGAAGGGTCAGGTCTGACGCTGACGCCACAGGTGCGCCCCGGCACCGCGTGAGGGGAGCTTGATGCTTCCGAACGGGCGACCTCCGAAGAATTTCACTATTTCGAACGATGCAGCCTTAGGTCGGCGGACAAGTTTCCGAGCGTCATTTAGGAACGACATTGTAGCTAGTGACTGCGATGGAGTTTCACGATGTACCCAGCAAATGAAGTCATCCCCCTGCGCCTGCTGGCCTCTGCAGTGGTCTTCGTCATAGCCTGATCTCCCGCCGACATTTCCGTCTGATTTCGCCCTGGCATTTCCTGCCGGGAACGCCCACCCGTGCTCTGAAGAAAGATTCGCCAATGCCGACACCAACGTGGAACAGATTCGCACGCGATCCGCCCTGAACTGACCTGCGCCGCGCGCGGCGTCTCTCCGAAGTTCAAGAAATGCCGCACTCCGGGCAACTCCGGAGATCGACGGCGCACGTCCGCACTTCACCAAGAAGGATATTCACAACCTCCCGCTCGGACCCGGGGATGAATTCTTCGGGCCGATCACTTCCAGAAAGTTCCACACGATCCACTCTGCCTCAAAAGTCCACGGCATTCCGTTCGAGCGCCTCAACAAACTCGTGCTGGACGCAGGATTACTCCCCAGTGAAACAAGCGGTAGAGGCAGAAATCTCATCGAAGCCCAAGCCGTCGACCGCATTGTCACGGAAATGGCTGCAACATTTAATCAGAAAGAGGTCGCTACTGAACTTGGGGTCACGCGCAAACTAGTCACCTGAATCTGAAGTTCGGCTCATTGTTTTCTGGCAGAATCGCTTGACCGAGGCGAGGATTTGGTCGGCGGACTTGACCCACTTGTATGGGGTGGGGTTCTCGTT